>CAMEON010000001.1 GCA_945929845.1 uncultured Clostridia bacterium
GGCCTTTTTCGGCCTGCCTCCGGTGCCTGGTTTGGGTCCTCGCTGGCCCATTTTCGTCACCTGCCTTCCTGCAGGGTCTATTCCCCCGAAAACTTACGCGATTTCGCGCACGCGACCCCACGCCCGTTCCCCAGTGGGAAGGTCGTATAGATTTGACCCGCCCCTGGGGTTGTAAAATCCACTAGATGTGCTATAATAATTGTGACCTTAATTTCGTTGGTAACGGTATTCGTCACGGCTCTTGCAGCTGGTTTCCCTGTCGAAGCAGTATCACTCTTCTTAACCCTAGTACAAACGGTAGTAGCAATTGTAAGTTTGATGGATTTTGAGGAGGACAACCTTATGGCAAACAGTATGTTGGTGGTAAGCGGCACGCACGGAGTGGTCCGCATTCTGGTGGGATGATAGATACCGTTACAAGTGCCGAGTAGGTTCAAGTCCTGCCCGCTCCGCCATATTGGAGGTTACTCTTCGGGGTAGCCTCTATTTTTATGCCATCTGTCGCCGCGCTCCGCGTGGATTCTGGCATGGCAGGGCTTGCAGCGGGCACTCAAATTCTCCCGGGCGTGGGTGCCGCCTTCTGACAGCGGTTTGATGTGGTGAATCTCCTCCGTCTTAACATAGCGGCCCTCTTTCAGGCACAGTTCGCACAGCGGATGGGCGGCGGCATAGCTGTCGCGGATGCGTTTCCAGGCCCGACCGTACCGGCGCTTGGTTTCCGGATCGCGGTCATATTTTTCATACCGCTGGGCCTCCAGCTTAGCGTGTTCCTCACAAAATCTGCCGTCCGTCAACTTGGGGCAGCCGGGATAGGAGCAGGGGCGCTTTGGTTTTCTTGGCATCTGTTCACCTCCATCCGGGCATGAGAAAAGCCCCATGGAATTGATCCCATGAGGCTCTCTGCATTTTCGCTTGTCGCTATTATAATCTTACTACATGAGTGTCTGGGCATTTGCGGACATTTCCGGCGCATTAGGGAATGACTGCTGGATTCTCCGGAACGGTCACGTGCGCCAGGGCTAGACTGTGCCAGCGGCGGACTGTGCGTTCATCAGCACAAAGAATATCTCCGATGTGGGACCATGTGTAATTCTTCAGATAGCGATATGTCAAAACCAGCCGCTCGTCCATATTTTCAACCCCATCAATCACTTCGGTGAGCTCCGCCTTTAGTGCCAGCAGTAGGGATAGCTTTTCATCCAGTTCCTCCTGCATTTCCATGAGCCGCTCCAGTGTTTTGACATAAGGAGCCTCTGTTGGACGGTTCGGATTGTAGTGTTGCTCGAAACCAGGGCTGGAAATGCTGCCGGACAGGGCTCTAGTTTCTTCTATGTTGTCCTTGAGCAGCCGAATCCGCTGTTCCAGCCGGTAAGCCTGATTCAGGTATTCCTTTGCCGTCATACTCCCACCTCCGCATCCAGCTTTTTAATCAGCATCTCCGGGTCCAGGCTGGTCAAAATTCCAAACCATCCGGACCGGAAGAATCGCAGACATTCTGCCTTGGTACACTCTGCATCTGAATTCCTCCGACCACGCGCCAGCTTCTTCAAAGCATCGCGATAGTCATTTGCAGCTGACAACACAATGGCATTGGCAAGATTCTCATAAGGGTTCATATTCCATACCTCCGATCAAGTGATCTCTCGGATTGGCACGGATTGTCATTTGTTTTCTCAGGTTTTCACGTCCGCTTTGACTGCCTCTATCAGAGCGGCCTGCGTTTTATCCTTGGCCTGCAGGGCACGGAGAATCTGCATATCAATGGTATCGTGGGCAATGATATGCTGCACCACCACGGTTTCGGAGGTTTGGCCCTGCCGCCAGAGGCGGGCAACAGTCTGCTGGTAGAGCTCCAGGCTCCAGGTGAGTCCGAACCACACAAGGGTGTTGCCGCCGGATTGCAGGTTCAGACCATGCCCGGCAGAGGCGGGATGAATCAGGGCCACAGGCAGCTCTCCACGATTCCATCTGCGGATACTGTCGGAAGAATCCAGCCGGGAAAACGGGATATGGCGCAGATGCAGGCGCTCTGAAATTCTTTTCAAATCGTGCTGGTACCAATACGCGACCAGGAGAGGCTTTCCGTTTGCCGCCTCAATGATGTCCTCCAGCGCATCCAGCTTGCGGTCATGAATGATATGCATCTCCCCGGTATCGTCATAGATGGCTCCGTTGGCCATCTGGCAGAGCTTCCCGGACAGGACACCGGCATTCGAGGCGGTGATTTCGCCCTCCGGCAGGTCCAGCACAAATTTCTTTTTCATGCTGTCGTAGTCCTCCTGTTCGCAGGAATCCAGATAGACATCGCAGGTGCTGTTTATAAGTTTTGGCATCGTCAGGTGGTCGGTAGATTTCATGGAAATGGTGATGTCGGAAATCTGTTGGTAGATGGCCTGCTCTGCGCCGGGCAGCGGAAGATAATTGTAGACGACCTGTCCGTTGGTGCGCCCCGGCATGAAATAGTTCTGCCGGTAGTGGGTAATGAACCGTCCGAGGCGGCAGCCCATGTCGATGAGCTTGAATTCCGCCCACAGGTCCATCAGACCGTTGCTGGCAGGTGTGCCAGTCAGGCCTACCATCCGTTTGACCCGGGGCCGCACCTGCATCAGCGCCTTGAACCGCTTGGACTGGTGATTTTTGAAGGAAGATAATTCGTCCACAACGACCATATCAAAGTCGAAGGGCAAGCCGCTTTCGTTCACCAGCCACTGAACATTCTCACGGTTGATGATGTAGATATCAGCCTGCTGCTGGAGAGCGGCTTTGCGCTCTGCCTCGGTACCGACGGCTACGGAATACAGCAGATGCTGCAGGTGGTCCCATTTCTGGATTTCGGCGCTCCAGGTATCCCGGGCTACGCGCAGGGGTGCAATAACCAGCACCTTGTGAACCTCGAAGCCGTCAAACAGCAGATCCGCAATGGCGGTCAGGGTGATGCTGGTCTTGCCAAGGCCCATATCCAGCAGGACTGCTGCGAGCGGATGGGTTTCGATGTAGTCAATGGCGTATTTCTGATACTCATGTGGTTCGTATTGCATCGAGTATTCCTCCAATCTGTGCGGGATCATCCAGAACGAAAACCTGGAAGCCGAGCCGTTTTAATAGTCGGTGCCTGGCAACCTGCAAAGGTCGCGGCACCTTGCCTGGAGCCTTGACCTCCACAAAGCCAATCTTGCCTCCCGGAAGCAGCACCAAGCGATCCGGCATACCATCCAATCCGGGACTCACGAACTTCGCGGCGATTCCACCGGCAGCTTTGGCCTCAGCAACCAGCTTTTGCTCGATTTCTTTTTCTCTCATAAGGGTTCTCTCCATCCAAGTTAGGGGTGGTGCAGGTCGTGAAGCTCATTTCTGCAATTTCTCTTATAGGCCTCTTTTCATGACACTAAGATGACTTTTAGAAATGGGATACACGACCTACACCGGAGTGGGATTATGCCATAAAATCAGATTTCAGGCGAAGCCCAGAAATCACGACTCCGCTTTTCATACGATGCCTGTCGAAGCAACCGGCGGACTCCAGTGCCACATAGAAATCTGTTGTGCTGCGAACATATTCTCCTACCTGCAGGCAATAGCTGCGGTATGCGTTGTAAACCTCGCCGGACTTGGCCGTATAGGACTTATCCACCTCACAGCACTCATCCAAAAAATGAGCCAGCCAGTCATTGTTCTCCCGGTACCGGGCAATGGCATCCCTGACTACCTGGGGCTGATCAATGTGGTAGTCCTTGTCGATCACACGTTTGGCACCTTCGATGATCCAGGTCAGAATCGCACCGCCTGCCTTGTCATAGAGGTAGTCAGCATAGTTCTTGACGTCAGATTTTCCAGTGATTTTAGCATTGAATGGAATAACGATGAGCCGACGCCAGGTGCCAGCATCCATGGCACCGACTTTGGGTAGGTGGTTGGTATAGAGGACGAGCGTATGGCTGGGCACATAGCTGAAGGGGTCCTTATACTTTTTCTCGGCGTAGATTTCGTCGGTGGAGCAGAGCTGCTTCACATTGGATGTGTTCAGGCGCATACCTTCCTCTAGCTCGGCAGCGATGATGAGCCGCTTTCCCTTGGCTTCGGCCAGCTCCGGTTTCACGTTCCGTTTGCAGCCCACCGTCAGCGTATCGGCGGACATATTGCCACTGTAGGTGCCAAGCACCCGAGAGATGGTGTTCCAGAAGGTGGACTTGCCGTTGCGGCCCTCGCCGTAAGCAATAATCAGGGCCTCGATGTAGACCTTGCCAATAGCAGCAAGGCCGACAATCTCCTGTACATAATCCATGAGCTCCCGGTCACCGAGGAAGAAGGTGTTGAGCGCATCCTGCCAGATGTCCGCCCCGGCTGTGGTTGGGTCCATACTGGTTTGCTTGGTGATAAAGTCTGTGGCGATATGGTCATGTGCTCCGGTCAGCCCCAACCGAAGGTCATAGGTGAGAGAAGGGGTGTTCAGCAGGAATTCATCCGCATCCAGCTTCTTCTGGTCGATCTCCAGCTTGGGCCGCGCTTCCTTTAAAGCCGAGGTGATGTACTTGGAATCCCGGCGCTTAATGGCATAGTTTCGATAGGCTAAAGCGTTCTCGTACTTCTGGAAGGACCGCACCTGCTGGGCGTTGAATGCTGCGGCAGCCCGTTTCGGTCCCATGGAGGCAAGCAGCTCCCAGGCTCCGTTGGCAACCATCTCGTCGGTAACCTTTTTGATTTCCGTTTCTGCTTCCTCAAGCTGTCGGTCGGTGAGCATCTGCGCCACAGCCTGCGACTTGGGCTTGGACTCTTCCCAGAAGCTGCCGTTGTAGACGATGTAGTCGGTGGCCGGACTGTATCGGAGTTTGTCCTCGTATTCCTGCGCCAACACCACAGCCTGTCCCACATCGGAATAGTCACTGGGCTTGAGCTTCAGCTCCTGATTGTACTGCTCCGGCGGGATGTAGCCCTCCTGACCGGATACCTTGCCGTAGAAGCGCCTGGCACTGCGCCAGATGGCATCCAACTCCGTGCTCTCCAGGGGTGGGTCACACTTGCCAGCCACAGCCAAGAAATGACGATGCGCTTCCTCGGTATCCCCGTAGCGTTTCAGAATACGGCCAGCATAATGGGACATGGTAGCGTTGCGGCTACCCTCGGGGATAACCAGCTCGCCATAGCTGCCGGAGTCCATCTGGGCATCGAAATCATCATCGTCCAGAAAAGTGTTCAGGGTCATGGGGCCGTCAAAGAGCTCCACCTTTGGATTGGGCGTTCCGAAGAAGAACCGGGCGGCATCCAGCGCCTTGGTATCGAAATAAGGAAAAATGGTGCTGACCAGCTTTTTCATGTTGCTATATTCCTCAGCTTCCTTCACTGGATCAATAGAAAACAGCACATGGAACTTCGGCCTGGCTGCCTTACCGCCTTTTACCTTCATGTTGTTGCGGCTATAATGAACTGCAAAGGCCACGCCCGGGAAGGCATCGGCGACATCGGATGGATATTTCCAATCCTCCGGGTTATCCGAGTGGTCATTGTCACAGTCCACTGGAAGGCAGTTGCTGCCGAGAAAATTGGCGTTGTTCCGGTAACTCCCTGCGTACTCCGCACACACATAGTCATGGGAGACAGCCTGTTCCAAAGTGGTCTGATCTATAATATCGATCTTGTGCGGATACAGGCAGTTTCCCGCCTGCCCCACACAGTCCGCATGGTAAATGGTAAACATCAGTCGTAAACCTCCTTTGCCTGATCCTCAAGCACCTTGGTGATAAATTTCAGGGCACGGATCGTGGTCTCAAGCTCGCAATCTCCACCGAGGATAACCTCAAAGCCCTCATCGCCATCAAAGCCGAAAGGGTGCACCTCCATGTCGGTGCCGCCACAGTCGGTGATGCGGAAATAAGTACGGCTACCGTGTCCAGAATCGCCACCCTGATACCCGTTGGTACCTGCTTCGACGCTGAGCACATTGGCGCTATAGATTTCTCTGGTGAACGTGGTGACATCCATGCCGTGAATCTTGCGGCGGTTTTCTTTAATCTCGTACATCGCGTTTTTCCTCCAATTTTTCTGTAAAGTAGCGTAGACGGTAGTTCTTCCATTTGGCCCGTTTGATTTCTGCTTCCATACCGGAAGAAATCCGACTTCCAAACACCCAGACCTCGGAGCATTTGCTCATCAGAGCATTTCCGAAGAACAGTCCCAGACTGCGCTCCTTGGGGTCACTGTCGTTCAGAAACTGCGGAAACAGCAGGTGCGGGGCAATGGGGATATATCCTGTGTCCACAGCAAACCGGCTGTATTTCTGTGCGGCTTCCACGTTCTTCTCTACATCTCCGGAATAGGGAGAGCAGATATAAACGATAGGCCGAAATGCGCGAAGTGCCCGTTGCTCCTGCTCAATGCGGGTCAGTGCCTCATACGCGGTTGGGTCATCGTAACCCTCGCTGTTTTTCTTGCTTACACACATATCTTTCAACCTCCAATCCAATGGGAGCACCTCCATCTGCTATCCAATGGAGGATTTCTCCCAATCTGAACGAAAGAAAATCAATCTTTCTTATAGAAATCTGTTTCATATCCATCGGCCCGGAGCTTCAGCCCTTTGGCCCAGGGCGGAGTGCGGCCCATCTGTTCGCAGATCGCATCCAAGCTCACTTCCGGTGAGGCTTCAATGACAAGTTCGTCATGGATATGCATGGTGATAAAGCAGTGCTGGAGGGTACGCATGGCGTAGCAGAGAATGTCCCTGGCGGTAGCCTGCACGATATTTTCCACGAGCTTCGGACCATAGGTTTCGAGTCGTTCCCATTTTTTCGTGCTGCCGATGCCCTCATAGGTAATGCAGTCCCCACCAAATTGGTTCTGGCCAATTTTTGGCTTTACATAGGTCAGCTTTCGACCGGAAGGAAGAGTCATGAACATCATCCCGCTCCGGTAGGCAAACGTAATACCCGCAACATCCCCGTCGATATGATTCTGGACAGCATTCATGGCCGCCCGGTCCACATCCCACCAAAATCGAACAATATTGGGGTTGGAGGTACGCCAAGCGTTCACCAGCGGAGGGAGTTCTTCTTCGGACAAGCCCATCTCCAGAGCCCCCATTGCTTTCAGGGCACCGACGCTGCCGCCATAGCCGAGAGCCAGTTCTGCAATTTTGCCTTTCTGCCGCAGATGACCATTGATACCGTGCTTTTCCACGGGCACTTGAAACATCTGACTGGCAGATGCGCAGTAAATGTCGCCGCCGTTTGCAAAGACATCCTGCCGCCACTGTTCCCCGGCAAACCAAGCCAGCACTCGGGCCTCAATGGCAGAAAAATCCGCAACAATGAATTTGTAACCGGATTTGGGGACAAAGGCGGTGCGGATCAGCTGGGACAGTGTATCCGGCACATCTTCGTACAGCATCTGTACGGCCTCAAAATCTCCGTTTCGAACAAGGGAACGGGCCTCCGTCAAATCCGGCAGATGATTCTGGGGCAGATTTTGCATTTGAATGATACGCCCGGCCCACCGACCAGTTCGATTGGCGCCGTAGAATTGGAACATCCCACGAGCACGACCGTCGGCGCACACGGCCTTTTCCATGGCCTGATATTTCTTCACAGAGGATTTCGCCAACTGTTGCCGGAGCAGAAGAGCTTCCCGCTGGTCAGGCGGTGCGGTTTTTATGGCCTCGGCCACATCCTTTTTTCCAAGGGAATCCAGTTCCAACCCATTCTCAGAAAGCCATTGCTTCATCTGCTGGACAGAATTGGAATTTTCTAATGCGGTCAGCCGTTTCATGCCAGCAAGGAGTTCCTGACGGGAACGGGTATCCATTTCAATGGCCTGATGGACCAGATCCATATCCAGCGCGACACCCCGGTCATTGATCTCCTGATCAATGTGATATTCCTCCCAGACAGACTCCGGGACCGGGAACTTGGCAAGTTTGGCCTGAATGGACATTTCCACTTCCACATCGCGCACGTTGTAGCGTTTGAAGGCTGTCCACTTTTCCGGGGCATCTTCCGGACGATTTCTTGTCCGCCCGCCATTGGATTTTGTGGGCGCACAAGGCTGACAAAAATACCGGATCAAATCCTTGCCTTCAGCCAGTTTCTGCTTATCCAGCCCCAGCACAGTACCGACTCCTTCCAGGGAGAGCGGGAGGCCCATGTATGCAGACCAAATCATGGTACAATGCCATGAAGCTGGATTTAGGTAATCGCCCAGGGTATCTTCCGGGATGCTGTAGCCGGTATTGTCAAAGCTGCCATGGTCCCGGAGCCAACGGGACAGGCAGATCCGTTCAAACTGGGCATTGAAGGCCCATTTAATAACGGTGTCATCAGTCAAGGCGGCAACGACCTCGTCCGGGATCGTTTCTCCGGTGGCGAGATCCACCACTTGAACCGGAGCGCCATCTGCGGAATAACCGAACAGCAGAATTTCAAAATCTGGTGCTTCGGCATATTTGTAAACCCCACATTTGGAGAGATCTGCGCTGCTGAACGTTTCGATATCAATACTGAGTGTTCTCATATTCTTCACCTCAAAAAAGGAGTGGCAGCAGGGTTGGTGCCGCCACTCCATCGGTCTTACTTCAGGGATTCCATGCGCTTCTGGTGGTACTCCAGGTCTCGGGCACTACGTTCCTCGTCACGCTTAGCCTGCTCCCGTTCGCGCTTTTCACGCTTGCGATCATAGACTAGGGACTGCACCGCTGTGATCAGAAATACGACGCTGAAGCAGAGCCAGGTGGCAAGGATTGCGGTCAGGATAATCGTCTGAATCGTTGTCATAGTTGGCACCTCCTCAATTAAGCCAGAAAGTCATCTTCAGCATCGGTGGCAAAGTCAGATGCGGCACTTGCTTTACCGCCGAGGGGCTCGCCATCCCGGATCTTCTGCAGGTTGTTCAGACCACAGGCGATACCTTTGTTGCCGTTGGAGTTAAACGCGTAGAAGCTGATGCTGGCACGGCCATACACACCGCTGTACACCTCGGAGCGGGTCAGAATGGGATTGCAGTCTGCATCCACGATGCCCGGAGCGGTGGCGGAGTTGGCGTTGATGAAGTAGCAACCAGCGTAGGCAGGATCGTCCGGGCGCTCGGTATCCCCATCCCGCAAGGGCGTCTTGATGGCACTCAGCGGAGGCACGCTCTTGCCGTTGCCGCGCAGTTTGCCCTGGCCCTCCTCATAAGCTGCCTGAATGGCGGCCTTGATCTTCCCCACCGTGACGGTATCGGTCTTGGGGATGATGAGGGATACGGAGAACTTGGGGGCACCACCATTGATGGACTTTGCCTCCCAGACGTTGGCATAGGACCAGCGGGTGTCCTTGCCGGTGATAACTTTCATAGGGTTGGTGGGTTTTGTGTTGGTTTTCATATCAGTTGTCCTCCTTAAAATCGTCGATGATGGTTGTCATGGCCGGACGTTTATCATTTTCCGGCACGAGGGTGGGTTTGCCTTGGGGCTTGGTAATCAGGCCTCCAAGGATGTCGTTGAATTGCTTTTTCCCGAGAAGCGTAGTCATGGCAGTAACTCCAAGGAGCTTCTGCTCGTATGGGTCATACCCGGCGGCTTTGACAGCATTCACCACAGCATTCTCATCTGTGTACCTGCGGTTGGCACGGCCTTCCACCAGCTTGTAGCCAGACCAGTGTTTCCCGCTGATCGCTGCCTGCAGGGCATATTCCTTAATATCGGATGCCCAGCTGATCAGCTCGTCCAACTGCCCGAGGATCGTTTCCACTTCTTCATCGGTGAGTAAGGGCGGCTGCCGGAACTCGTATTGTGCCAGCGCCATGTTGGCTTTGGCTCGCTCCCGGCAGTCGGCTTTGGCCTTGCAGAACTGGCACCACTCGCCGCAGTGAAATTCACCGCCGCCATTGAAGGCCAGTTTTGCGGTTGGCATCAGAACCTGGTTTGCCCAATCCAGTAGCTCCTGCCTGGGAACCGTACAGGTACTGATGTTGGCCCGGCGGGGCTGATAGATGGTCATGCTGATGGTAGAAATATCATAGAGACAGTCGAAAATCTCCAAGGCTCCCAGCACATAGAGCCGCATCTGGGGATTGCCCTCGGCTTCCACCAGCACTCCGCGACCATGCTTGTAGTCCACGATGTGTAGCGTATCATCCGCAACGATCACGCAGTCGCCGGTTCCGAAGCCGGACTCCACGTATTTGGAATAGTCCAGCTTTTGCTCGATCAGGACGATCGGGTCCGGGCAGTTTTGCTTGGCCTGCTCAACCAGCTCCAGCGCGAAGGCTGCATACCCGTTGGCGCATTCCTCCATCTCACCGTTGTAATAGGTGAGATTTTCAGTGGGATCTTCGGCCTCCATGCCCAGCGCCTTGCGGAGCTTGTACTCGCAGAGGCTGTGGGCATCAGTGCCCTCGGCGGCAAAATCGCTGCTTTTATCCTCATAGTTCTCGCAGAGCCGTGCCGAAGGTGGGCAGTTCAGCCACCGGCGGGAAGAGGAAGCGGAGAGAAGCGCATGTTTACCCATGGGTCAGGCCCTCCGCATCTGCGACCAGCGCCTTGTAATTTACCGGGTCAATCTCGGAGAGCTTATGGGCCCCATACCTTTGAAGAAGGGCACGAATTTGAGCGGTAAAGCCGTCACGAGACTTGGCTGCCAAGATGGCGCGAACATCCTCAAAGGCGAGCTGGGGTTCCGGAGCAGCTGGAGCAGGTTCTGCTTCGTGTTCAGCATCGGCACTGAACAAGCCGGTCAAGTAGTTGGCAATGTCATTAATAGAAGCAGCAATGTCCCGCAGTTCTTTGATGGTGGCATCCATCTCGCTCATTTTGCTCATAACGGTTTCCTCCTTCCTGAGATTGACTTGCCTGAGCCACGCGGATCATCTTGTGCGCCAGGCGTTTTGATACGGTACTAATTGCCATGAGCAGCCCGATGATTTCCTCATTTGCCGCCCTGGTATCCGCTTTGGATTGATACATCGGCGGTTCCTCCTTTCTAAGGACTTGTCCGTTCCTGTCCTCAGTACCCACTGGAGGAAAGCTGCTGTTTTGAACGAAAATATCTGAGACTTTTTTGAGAAAAATCTGGCCACCGCAGAATGTACCTGCAGTGGCCGGTTTGGTTACATTGTTATAAGTAGAGATCCTCCAGTGCTTCACGCAGTGCTGCAAGGACTTTCCGTTTCTGGTAGTTGACGGTGGACTGCCGCCTGCCCATGGCCGCTGCAATCTCCCGTTCCGACATCCCCGCCATGATGAGCTGGCAGATGCGCTTGCCGTCCGGGTCCAACCGTTCCAGTTCAGCGTACAGTGCCTGAAGCAGTTCCCGGTCAGCGACAATGGATTCTGGACTGGGAGCTCCGGCGGTCAGGGTATCGCCGAGCGTCAGATCATCGTCCTCACCGCCAATGGGAGTGTCGATGGAGACTTTCTTTCCGGCAGCATAGTACGGACAGCCAGGGCAGATGCCATCACATTTCCAGAGCTGGGCCTTGGTGCAGCGGCACTCGCCGTTTTTCTGCGCGTGATATCGGGTGTTCCAAATTGGCTGGTAATAGGCGCGATAGACTTCCTCGGTAACCTCGACGAGCTCACCGTCGACGGGAATAAAGTACTGCTTGTCCTTGTTTTTCATTGAAATTTCCTCCATTCGATTTGCTTGGAATGGAGGAAATCTCGTGGTCAGCTGCCAAGTGGCAATAGTAATCCAACCGCAGTCCTGATGGAGTCACCTCCATTCCGGATTGCAGCTTCCCGCTCAATAGGCAGCTGTAGATATTCGGTTTTACCGTCATCTATCGTTGAGCCATCGCTGATCAAACGACGCGATGTTTGACAGGCATGTACCAAGATGCAATCGCAAAAATCCTGCTGCTTAGCGAAATTTACTTTCGCGTTTACAAAATTATGTAGATTTTTGCGAAATCTCATGATACAATAAGTAGTGTCGGATTTTAGCTGATAATTTGTCGCCACCATCGGTTCACTACACCACTAATTTTAGTGAGACAAGCCCAAAAAGTAATTAGTGCAGAGTTCGAGTAGAATTCGATAATATTTCGAGTTAGAAAGGAGAGAGCGCAGTGACAGAACTTTGTTTCGCTGAATTCGCAAAATGCCTTCAAAGCGCTATGCAGCCGCCCAATGACGACAAAGATGTTGTTGAACTTTTATTGGGTTGGATCACTGACATGCCAAGCGTTGTTGATAAGAAAGGTAATCCAATCCATATTGCACCGTCACTGGTCAGCGATCTCCTTAACCGAAAAGTGGATGTTCCAAAAGCAATTAAAAATATTTGCAGTACAAGAAAGGTTCTAACTGAAGCGAAAAAGCATTTTGAATATCAGGTCCTGCCCTACCTGAATCCGATTGTCAGCGACGACATGTTTGAGGCAATGGGAAAAGATGTAGAGGGTGATGAGATAATGGCCTCCAAAAAGAAAAAGGAACTGGCGTCTCTTCTCGAAAATGGAAAAGAAGCCGAGTTCCTTGGGCAGTTACTCATGTATGTAATCAATAGAGAAAATCGTCTTTCTAACAAACCTGTTGTAAGCGAGGATATTCCTCTACTGGCAGAGGCGGATTTTGAATGTCCAATTTGCCATGCTCCATTGGTAGAGTATGTAAAGAATACACCGGTTAAAAAATATGAAGTAGTTAAACTATATCCTGACAACGCCACAGAGTTTGTTTCAGAATTCGCTTTGATTCCAAGGCCAAAGCGGGTAGATGCGCCTGGAAACAAAATGGCATTATGCCGTGAGCACGCAGAGGAATACATGCTAGAGCCTACTGCAGAGGAATATGGCCAGTTGCGGGAAATCAAAGATCGGTTGGCTGCAGCATACTCTTTGCGTGTAGATGTTAATGACTCTGCTCTTGAAGATGAAATCCAAAACGTGTTATATGGCTTGGCAGGGATTACCGATGATACGGAGTTAAAAGAACTACCACTGAATGCCTTGCGTTTGGACCAGAAGATCCTACCAGAGAATCGCCTGTTGAAAAATGATGAAATGACGCGGGTCTTACGCTATTACAATTTTATAGATGACCTGTTTTCTGCAATGGATCGCGATGGTACTGGTGATTTTGACCTTATAGCATCCGAAGTTGCGACGGCATATAAAAAGCTTGATAATGGCCAACTCTCTCAAGATGAGATTGTAAATCAGTTGGCAGAGTGGATAAAGAATAAATCAGGTGTTGGTAGTAAGAATATGCGGGCTTGCCATATCGTGGTCGCATATTTCATACAGAACTGTGAGGTGTTCCGTGAAATTTCCAAGTAAAGTGACGCCTTATCAGGCGAGTATTTTGGCTAAGTTTCCTGTGGTTTTGTCCTGCTTGGAAACGGAAGACATGAAGCCTGACATGCTATATAAAAAAGTGAAATCTAAGGTTTCAGATGTCGGGGAGTTCTTGGAGATACTAGATTGCCTGTATGCATTAGGTAAGATTGAATTGTACCCGGAAGGAGGTGTGCTTCATTATGTTGGTTGAGATTATGTGTGAGGAATTCAAAGATCATGGAACGCCACGAGGTCGCATTCAGCTACATTCTGGACTTAATACCGTCATGGGCAGTTCGTCCGGCTCAAATTCGATTGGTAAATCCACGTTTCTCATGATTATCGATTTTGTGTTTGGCGGCGATGACTATGTTGAGAAACTGACTGACGTGCAAACAGAAGTCGGTGAACATAGGATCTGCTTTGCCTTTCAATTTAAAGATGGAGTACACTATTTCTCTCGATCTAATGTCGACTATAAAAACGTGCAGAAGTGTGACAAGGATTATAGACCGCTTAAAGATGGCCTGATCTCTATAACTCAGTATCTATCGTTCCTACAAACGCATTACGACATGGACTTGGATGGATTGACATTCAGAAATGCGATAGGTCGATCAATACGAGTGTATAAACGTGAGACGCTGGATGAAGAGCATCCTCTCCACCAAGCCAAGCAAGAAACAGCCAAGTCTGCTATCGAAGGTCTACTAAAGCTGACGGATTTGTATTCAGGGATTGAGGCGCAGTCCAAAGTTACCGCAGAGGCGAAAGATAAATATTCCACTTTCAAGAAAGCTCAAAAGTATCAGTATATCCCATTCGTTACAAAGCAGTCAGATTACAACAAGAATGAAGGCCGCATTGCCGAGTTAACCGCGCAAGCAGAGGAACTTGCTCGTAAAAGCTCTAGCGGATTATTGGATTTGGATTCTGTTCAGGCAGAACAGCTTTCTATCCTTCAGGGTAAGCTGTCAAATTTCAAAAGGCAACGTTCCCATTTGTTAGCACAATTGCGGGCAATCCGAGCCGATCAGAATTTGGGTAAAAAGAGCTTTAAACGAAATTATGATGACCTTCTTCGCTTTTTCCCAGAAGTAAATCTGCAGCGTATCGAGGCTATCGAAGGATTCCATAAGCAGTTAGTTGGAATATTGAAAAAGGAGTTTTCGGAAACTGAAGAAAGTATTCAGGCCACGCTGGCGCTTATTGAATCTGAAATGGCACAGATTGAAGCGTCTATCTCGCAGATGGCCAAAACAACGGATTTGTCTAAGGTTGTACTGGAACAGTATGCAGCTATTGACAAAGAGCTTAAAACGCTTCAGACTGCAAATGAAAATTATTTGAAGACGATGGAGCTGTCCCAGGTTGCAAAGGCATATGAGGAAGAATTAAATCGTCTTGTGGTAGAGCAGATCACTATTATGCAGCAAGAGATCAACGCCGAAATGGTGAGAATAAATAACGAAATTTATGGGGGTCGAAAAACATCTCCTACGCTCACAATATCGGACGCCTCGCATTATGTGTTTTTCACACCGAGAGATGGTGGGACTGGTGCGCAGTATAAAGGTCTTGTTGTGTTTGACTTGGCAATGCTAGAGTTGACGAGGCTGCCCGTTATAGCGCATGACTCGGTTATGCTGAAGCACATTGAAGACGATGCAATAGAAAAAATAGTGGAATTGTATGCCAGTACACCTAAACAGGTATTTATCGCTATGGATAAGGAAGGCTCATATACACCCAAAACCCAGAAAATTCTGGAGGCCACAAAAATATTGCAACTGAGTCCTGGCGCGGGTGCTCTATTTGGACGCACTTGGAACGACGTGGAAAGAACGTAATAACTTATAAAAATCAACCAGGAGGGAACTATGCGTTTCAGTTACAACAAACTCTTTAAATTGCTAATAGACAAGGGAATCAAAAAAAGAGAGCTCTGCGAGATGGCTGAAATAAGTGCCACCTCTATAGCAAAGCTTGGTCATGGGGGAAATGTTAACACAGAAGTTTTAATGAAAATCTGTAATGCGCTGAACTGTGATGTGGGGGACATTATGGAATTTGTTAAAGACGATTTGACTGACGCCAAATCGGAAAGGCTTGAGAACGGAGGCAAATGATCATGGCAGAGAAAAATACCGCTGACATCGGGTTCGAAAAGCAAATATGGGATGCTGCCTGCGTTCTCCGTGGCAACATGGATGCATCTGAGTATAAAAATGTGGTTTTGGGCCTGATTTTTCTGAAATATATATCAGATCGCTTTGATGAGAAACATAGGGAATTGGTTGCCGAAGGCGATGGTTTCGAAGAAGATATTGATGAGTATACATCCGAAGGAATCTTTTTCGTTCCTGCTGGTGCGAGGTGGAACGAGATTTCGGCTAAGGCGCATACACCGGAAATTGGCACTGTCATCGATGATGCCATGCGGGCCATTGAGAAAGAAAATAAGCGTCTTAAGGATATTCTTCCCAAAAATTTTGCACGTCCTGAGTTGGACAAGCGCCGCCTGGGTGATGTTGTGGATCTATTCACCAATATCCAGATGATCGAACATGGAAGCGAGAAGGACATCTTAGGCCGTACCTACGAGTATTGCCTTTCTATGTTTGCGGAGCAGGAAGGCAAGCGTGGCGGTGAATTTTTCACGCCTTCTTGCGTTGTACGAACGCTCGTTGAAGTGCTCCAGCCATTTAAGGGACGTGTATACGATCCTTGCTGTGGATCCGGTGGCATGTTCGTGCAGTCGGCAAAATTTGTAGAAAACCACAGCGGAAACATCAGCAATATTTCCATCTATGGTCAGGACTCCAATCCAACTACATGGAAGATGGCGCAGATGAATCTGGCGATCCGAGGGATCGAACCAGATCTTGGTGCGTATGCGGCAGATACGTTTCTTGAGGACCAGCATCCGACCATGCGCGCAGATTACATTATGGCCAATCCCCCTTTTAATCTCTCGGACTGGGGTGCGGACAAATTAAAGGATGATGTTCGCTGGCAATACGGTATGCCTCCGGCAGGCAATGCCAACTTTGCATGGTTGCAGCACATGATTTATCACCTAGCTCCTGCCGGGAAAATTGGAATGGTGCTTGCCAACGGTTCCCTCTCCTCCCAATCTGGCGGCGAAGGTGAAATTCGGAAAAACATCATCAACGCGGATCTGGTGGAGTGTATTGTGGCCATGCCGACGCAGTTGTTTTACACCACCCAGATTCCGGTTTCTCTGTGGTTCCTGAACAAGCAGAAAAAGCAGCCGGGTAAGACTTTATTTATTGACGCGCGGAAGCTGGGAACAATGGTGAGCCGCAAGCTGCGTGAGTTGACGGATGAGGACATTGCAAAAATTGCCGATACCTACAAAACGTATGTTGCAGGCAACCTTGAGAATCAAAGAGGATTCTGCGCGGTTGTCACCACGCAGGACATAGCCAAGCAGGACTATATTCTCACGCCGGGCCGCTATGTTGGTATCGAGGATCAGGAAGATGACGGAGAACCTTTTGAAGAAAAAATGAGCCGCTTGACCGCTGAGCTTTCTGAACTCTTTGCAAAGTCTCATGAACTTGAGGCTGAAATCAAGGAGAGACTGGGGGCGATTGGGTATGACATCTAAATGGCATGAAGTTCCTCTTCGAGATTTAGTGGGATATATTTCTAAAGGCATTGCTCCTTCGTATGCTGATGATGAAACAGATACAACCATTAGAGTCCTCAATCAAAAGTGCAATAGAAATTATCAGATAAGTTATTCTGAGTCAAGGCTACATGACACAGCAAAAAAGAAAGTTCCTGCTGAACGATATGTTAAAAGAGATGACATTCTCATTAACTCAACCGGAGCAGGAACAGCCGGGCGCATCGCGCAGATTGGGGCCGTCCCTTGCGATACAACCGTTGATGGTCACATGATTATTCTCCGTGCAAACGAAAAGGTTATGCAACGGTATCTCGGATATGCCCTCAAAGCCCATCAACGGGAAGTTTTACAGTTAGATGAAGGCTCTACCGGACAAACCGAGTTAAACAGAGAAAGATTGCTTGACGAGATCAGAATTTGCTATCCAGAGTCTTTTTCTGAGCAAGAAGAGATTGTGCTGATGCTTGAAAGCATAGACCACAAAACGCTTATCAACAAGAAGATAAACGATAATTTACAGCAGCAAGCATTCGCTCTGTTTGACAAGCTCATGATTGACGCTGACAATGATGAATGTACGGTATCTGATTATGCGTATCTCAATCCGAAGCGAGTATTGGCAAAGAATCAGATTGCCCGAAGTATTGACATGAGTCAATTATCAACAAGCGGAGCATTCCCTTTGGGATGGGATATAAAACCATTTAACGGAGGAATGCGTTTTGCCAATGGTGATACCCTTTTAGCACGTATTACCCCATGTCTTGAAAACGGCAAGACTGCCTTCGTTGACTTTCTTGATAAAGACGAGGTTGCGTTTGGCTCGACAGAGTATATTGTTCTTGCACCCAGAAATGGTGTACCACCTGAGATGCTGTACTGTCTGGCTCGTTACCCTGCATTTGTCGATTACGCAGTCAAAAACATGAATGGTAGCAGCGGAAGACAGCGTGTTTCTGCTGAAACAATAGGACAATTCCATCTTCCGAAATTTGTTAAACAAAGCCTATCGGCATTTAGAGAAGCGGTAACACCAATGTTCTTAAAAATGCGTTATAACTCTCTTGAAAACATGAGGTTGGCCGAACTGCGCGATGCGCTCTTGCCCAAGCTCATGTCAGGTGAGATTGATGTCTCTGACATCCAGCTCTAAGCCGCTAAATTATCGTTTACCGCTTTAATAACTCTCACCAGTGGCGAGAGTTCTACCAAAGGAACTGCCACTGATTGTCGTTCTCTTAATCTACACGAAGGAGATACGACATGAACGAAGAAATCATTCAAGAGATAGTGCGTAAAATGCTGCCTCATCTCAACAACGAACAGCTCAAAAAGCTGAAAAATGTGCTGGAGGACACGCTCCACGGCTTTACTGTACTTTCAAGCGAAGATGCACCGAAGCCAAAAGAGCGAGATGCGGTTGATGCTTTTATCGTTGCAAAACGCATTGAAGGATGTTCCGAGAAGACCCTGACCTATTACCGAAAGACTATAGAGGCGATGATCTCCGGTATTGGAAAAACACCGCAGCAAATCACAACAGATGATCTCCGCAAGTACTTGACGAGCTATCAGGTCCAACGGAAATCCAGCAAAGTCACGATTGATAACATCCGCCGCATTCTGTCTAGTTTCTTCTCTTGGCTGGAAGACGAAGACTTTATTGTGAAAAGTCCGGTTCGCCGGATTCACAAAGTCAAAACAGCTAAGGTTATCAAGGACACTTATACGGATGAGGCGTTGGAGCAGATGAGGGATAGCTGCACTACGGCAAGAGATTTGGCTATTATTGATCTTCTCGCGTCCTCTGGGATACGTGTTGGCGAGATGGTTATGCTAAACAGAGATGATATCAACTTCATTGAGCGGGAATGCGTCGTCTTTGGTAAAGGGAATAAGGAACGGCTTGTCTATTTCGATGCCAGGACGAAAATTCACTTGCAGAACTATCTTGAAAGTCGCACAGATGACAACCCCGCCTTATTCGTCTCGCTTAAAGCCCCCTATGAACGCTTGATGATTGGTGGCGTGGAGACCAGACTCCGAGAACTCGGAAAACGCTTGAACCTCCCGAAGGTCCATCCGCACAAGTTCCGCCGGACGCTGGCTACATCAGCCATAGACAAAGGAATGCCCATAGAACAAGTCCAGCAGCTCTTGGGGCATCAGAAGATCGACACCACCATGCACTATGCGATGGTGAAACAACAGAATGTGAAGCTGGCGCACAGAAAATACATCGGATAGGAGTGCAAAACATGGAACTTAAAGAATACCGGTTTGATGAAGTAACCATTAACTTTGATAAGAAGAGAGTTCCACTTTCTGGCGCACAGCGCGAAAAAAGGAAAGGAAAATATCGCTATTACGGAGCGCAGGGCGTAATTGATCATATTGATGATTTCATCTTTGACGGTACTTATCTTCTGATTGCCGAAGATGGTGAAAACCTAAAATCGAAAAAACAAAACATAGCTCAAGTCGTTGAAGGGCAATTCTGGGTAAATAACCATGCTCACATTGTTCAGGGCAACGAACTATGTGATACTCGGTATCTAAGCTATTTATTAAACAGCATAGACTTGTCTGGCTATGTTACCGGATCGGCACAACCGAAATTGAGCCAAGCTAATTTGAATGCGGTCACGCTATTTTTGCCGCCTATCTTCATTCAGAAGAAGATTGTAGATTATCTGTATCTGTTTGACAAGAAGATTGCCGTTAATCAACAGATAAACGATAATTTAGCGGCTTAGAATTTGACCTCAGAAACGTCAAGTTCACCAGACATCAGCTTAGGCAAAAGTGCGTCCCTTACTGCGGATAGCCTCTTGTTCTCGCCTCTATTGGAATGGATTTGCATTAGAATGTGAAAGGCAAGAGCGTTAAACTCTTCCAGTTCCTCGTCGGATGGGAGTGCAACTGGATATGTCATGATCTGCTGCTTATCTCCACGGGGCATTTTTGTCCCTTTTGATCCAGCAACCATGAAGGCGAAGAATTTGTCGGCATATAGCGTACTGAATAGGTATGCCGCATATCGCGGTTGAGCTGGTGTGAAGCAAAGAACATCGGTTGAGCAGCCGCATTCGCCCTCACAGTAGACAATTTTTTTGAAGTAAGGACGAATATTGGAAATCAAGGTATCTCCCTCATGACAAGCGGTGGTCTGCGGCGTAGTTGGAAGGCTTGTAGCCTCGGTTGCACCAAACTTTCCCGGTAACATATTCTCCGTTGAGAAGTAAGTGCTGACATCCAGCTTGGAAACAGCTACTTTATCCTTGGAAAACGAGCATATATCAGAGAGGATTCCCTGATCTGCTGCCGAGATGACATCTCCAAAATGCTCTTGATATACTGTTTGAAGGAGATCAGCTAAATTATCGTTTATCATTCATTTTATGAACGGAGGTCGAATATGCCAAGTTTATTTACAGAGGATACCTACGAGCAAGCTATCATCGAATTGTTCGAGAATATGGGCTATGAGCACCTCTATGCTCCGGATTTGGATCGGGATTATACCAGTCCTCTTTTGGATGCAGTTCTGCAAGCCAGCTTGGTGCGCATAAACCGTGGCCTTCCTGCCGAAGCCATTGATGAGGCAATTTCCAAGCTGCGCAATTTCGACACGGGCAGCCTTGTCCAGAAAAACGCCATCTTCATGGATTACTTACAGAATGGTATCACGGTCAAGTTCTTTGTAAAGGGCGAAGAGCGGTCCTCAATTGTTCGCTTGATTGATTATATGAATGTGGATCATAATACCTTCTATGCAGTCAATCAATTCACCTATATAGAAAATGGCAATAATCGCCGGCCAGATATCATCCTCTTCATCAACGGTCTTCCGCTGGTTCTGATGGAACTGAAAAGCCCTTCAAAGGATGAAGTGGGCGCGGAAAATGCATATCATCAGATTCGTAACTATATGCAGGACATCCCGTCTATGTTCTACTACAATGCAATCTGTGTGATCAGCGACCTGTCCACCAACAAGGCAGGTACGATCACTTCCGGTTTAGATCGCTTCATGGAGTGGAAAACAAAAGACGGCAACTACGAGAATACCGCCTATGCCCAGTTCGACACATTTTATGAGGGAATGTTCCAGAAGGAGCGGCTGCTGGATATTCTGAAGAACTTTATTCTCTTCTCCGGCAGCGGGCAAGGCCGATTTAAGGTTCTGGCGGGTTACCATCAATACTTTGCAGTGCGTAAAGCAATCGAAAAGGCCAAAGTCGCTACGAAAACAGATGGGAAAGGCGGCGTATTTTGGCATACACAAGGCAGCGGAAAATCCCTGTCTATGGTTTTCTATGCCCACTTGCTACAGGATGTACTGGATAACCCTACAATCGTAGTGATGACGGATCGAATTGATCTGGATGATCAGCTTTATACACAGTTCTCCCAATGTGCGGATTTCCTCCGTCAGACCCCCGTACAGGCAGAGAGCAAGGAGCATTTGAAATCACTTCTGGATGGGCGCAATGCCAATGGGATCATCTTTACAACCATGTTCAAGTTTGAACGTGGCGAGAAGCCATTGTCCGAGCGGAGAAATATCGTTGTGATGGCCGATGAAGCGCATCGCGGGCAGTATGGATTCAATGAGAAAATCGTAATGTCTGAAAATGAGTATGGCCAGAAAGAAGCACATACTGTGATCGGCAACGCCCGGATTATCCACGATGCCCTTCCGAATGCAACCTTTATCGGCTTTACCGGTACGCCCATCTCCGCAAAGGACCGCAATACCCGTGAGGTTTTTGGCGACTATATTGATATCTATGATATGACCCAAGCTGTAGAGGACGGCGCAACCCGTCCGGTTTATTATGAGAGTCGCGTTGTCCACCTGAAACTTGACCAGAACACCTTGGCGCTGATTGATTCCACATATGATATTCTTGAGCAGCAATCGGATGCAGTTACCATCGAGAAAAGCAAAAAGATGCTGGGTCAGATGGAAAGCGTGCTGGGTGCCGATTCTACAATTGAGTCACTGTGCGATGACATTGTAGAACACTATGAAAAATATCGCGCAAACCTGTTGACCGGAAAGGCCATGATTGTTGCCTATTCCCGCCCCATTGCCATGAAAATTTACCGTAGAATTCTTGAGATTCGACCGACATGGAAAGAGAAAGTCGGTGTGGTTATGACCAGCGGTAACAACGACCCGGAAGACTGGAAAGAGATTATCGGCACAAAGTCTCACAAGGAAGAGTTGGCGCGCAAATTCAAGGATAACAATGATCCGATGAAGATTGCCATTGTTGTCGACATGTGGCTGACAGGCTTTGACGTACCCTCGCTGGCGACAATGTATGTATATAAGCCGATGCATGGGTACAACCTCATGCAGGCAATCGCCAGAGTCGACCGTGTATTTAAGGACAAAGAAGGTGGCCTCATTGTTGATTACGTTGGTATTGCTTCTGCGTTGAAGTCTGCAATGAAGGAGTACACCAAGCGGGATCAATCCAAGTACGGCGATATGAATATCGCCAAAGTTGCCTATCCGAAATTTCAAGAGAAGCTTCAGGTTTGCAAAGATCTTTTGCACGGGTTCGATTTCAGTGGATTTGTTGGCGGTTCGCCTTTGACGATGGCCAAGCTCATCACCGGCGGTGTAAACTTTGTACTGGATGCAAAGAAGCCGGAACGAAAAGACTTATTTCTGAAAGAAGCCATGCTCTTAAAGCAATCTCATTCCCTGTGCTCCAGCATGACTACAGACACAGAAAGGCATGAAGCAGCCTATATGGAAGCTGTTCGCTCCACAATCATTAAAATAACGTATGGCGGAACAGGAGGCAAAACGCTTTCGCTGAAAGAAATCAACGATCAAATCAATGAACTACTGAAAGCGGCCGTTCAGAGCGAAGGAGTCATCAGCCTGTTTGACAGCAAAAAAACGGCAGGAGAGAATTTTAGCTTATTTGATCCCGCAGTACTCGAAGAGATCTCCAAGATGAAGGAGAAGAACATTGCCGTTGAGATCTTGAAAAAGCTGATGGCCGAACAGGTATCTCTGTATAAGCGGACAAACGTTGTCCAATCACAGAAACTCTCTGAGAAAATTTCACAGTTGATGAATGCTTATTACAACGGCCTGATTTCTAATGAAGAAGTCATTAAAGAACTTCTAAAGACCGCTGAGGAAATCTCCAATCTATATAAAAATGGGCAAAAGCTCGGCCTTTCTCAGGAGGAATTAGCATTTTATGACGCTCTCACAAAGCCTGAGCATATCAAGGATTTTTACCATAACGATGAATTAGTGGCCTTAACAAAGGAACTCACAGAAATGCTCCGTAAAAATCGTACGATCGACTGGCAGAAAAAAGAGACAGCCAGGGCAACGATGCGGAAAATGGTCAAACGGCTGTTGAAGAAATACAAGTACCCGCCGGAAGATTACGATTTTGCAATCAACACGGTTATCAGCCAGTGTGAATTGTGGACAGATAATGCTTCAATGGCATAATCGGGGCTATCAGGTTGACGAAGAATACCAAGGAGAGATAGAATATGGACGCACGGAAGGGAAACATTTTCGAGATCTTGAACGGCAATAAGCAGTTCCTGATCCCGGTATATCAGCGATACTATAGTTGGGATATTGAGCAGTGCCGCAGACTCTGGAACGATATTGTGGATATGCAAAAACGAAACAAGGCTGGGCATTTTGTTGGTTCTATTGTAAACATCGCCGAGCAGGCTATGCCTACTGGCGTCCAGAAGTATATGATTATTGATGGACAGCAGAGGATGACGACGCTGACCTTGCTGCTCCTGGCGCTGAGAGATTATGCCATTCAGCACCCAGAAGATACCACAATCAATTCCAGGCGTATCGATAATATGCTCCTGAAAAATGAGTATGAAGTGGGCGATGAACGGTACAAGCTCTTGCTGACCGAAACAGATCGCGATATTCTGATTCGCCTTGTGGAGTCGAAGCCTATTCCTGATGGTACGAAATCGCGTCTGATTGATAACTACAAATTCTTTTCCGGCAAAATCGCCGATCGTGATTTGCAGCCCGCAGAGATTTATGAATCGATCGGAAAACTGCAGATCGTCAATATTACGCTGGATAGGACCATGGATGATGCACAGGCTATTTTTGAAAGTCTGAATTCCACGGGAAAAGAACTATCTGAGTCGGATCTGATCCGAAACTATGTCCTTATGGGATTGGAGCCTTCGGAGCAGACCTATGTCTATGAGCATCTATGGAGACCGATGGAACAGCTTTTTGTCTACGAGACACAGGATTCTGTCATGGATAGCTTTTTCCGCCATTATCTGACGATGAAGCTCACCCGTATTCCGAAGCAGGGCCGGGTATATGAAGAATTCAAGTTGTATCATTTGAACTGCGAATTTGGCACCATTAGGGAACTCTGTCAGGATTTGCTGAACTATGCCAAGTTCTACACAGACATTGTGTTTAAGCGAAGCAACAATGCAGAACTGAAACGACTCTATGAAGATATCGTCGACCTGAGAATGGAGGTTTCCTATCCATTCCTGCTGAAAGTGCATAATGACTGCGCAGAGGGCACCATTACTGAGGACAATTTGAAGGAAATACTGCGTCTTTGCATCAGCTATGTTCTCAGACGCAGCATCTGTGATATCCCAACGAATTCCATGAACAAGACCTTTGCCACCCTCCGGAATTCTATCAGACCGGATGATTACATGAATTCCGTCAAGGCGTTTTTCGTTTTGCAGGATACATACAAGGAATTCCCGGATAATGATAAATTCATGGCTGCATTTATGTCCCGGGATATCTATACAATGCGTGCAAGAAACTATATTCTCAGCCGTCTTGAAAATTTCGGGAATAAAGCGCCGATTATCATCGAAAACTATACGATTGAACATATCATGCCGCAGAACACCAGTCTTTCCCCAGAATGGCAGCATGATCTGGGCGTCAACTGGAAGGAAATCCAGAAGACCTATATTCACACCATCGGAAACCTGACACTGACAGCTTATAACTCTGAAATGAGTGATCGTCCATTTATGGATAAAATGAATATGCCCGGCGGATTTAAAGAAAGTGCGCTGAGGCTCAATGCGTATTTGGTTAAGCTGACAGAATGGAATGAAGACCACATCAAGGAAAGAGCACAACAGCTTGCTGCCAAAGCTGTGCAGATTTGGCCCTATCCCAGCTTGACAAATGCGGAATTGGCACCTTACACGGCCGAGGAGAAGTCTGCACCGAAATATACTCTCGAAACCTATGATATTAACGCATTTACCAAAATACTGTTTGAAACTCTGGATAGACGGATTATGAATTTGTCTCCGGCTGTAAAGAGAGAATATAAGAAACTGTATATTGCGTATAAGCTTGATACCAATTTTGTAGATATTGTCGTTCAGAAACAGCGGCTGCGTATTTCGGTAAACATGAAGTTCTCCGAAGTGTATGACCCGAATGGAATATGTCGCGATGTCACCGGCCTTGGACGCTGGGGAAATGGCGATGTCGAGCTGTTCATGGAACATACATCGGATATTGATCGGGTGATGGAGATTATTGAACAGTCGTACAAATTGCAGGCGGATTGATGAAATCTGCTGAGACAACATCTGCTTCGGGTCGAGTGCATAAGGCGTTTGCGGAAACCAGTCACCGTGGACTTATCCCCCAAACAGACAGGCAGGGTTGAGGCAATGGCATATTATACATTTCGTTCTCGCTGGTATTATATAGTAGCGAAAGAAATATATTGACCTGTTTCCGAGAACAGCGGCCCTTTAGGCTTTGGATTTGATGTCAGCCTTATCTCGCCCATTTCGGGTGTAGAGCAGTTCCCACGGACACACGGAGAATCTGACATCATTTCCGGCCTGTCGAGCCATGTGGAGACGGTATGCCTTATGTCCAAACTAAGGAACCGCTGATTTATTCAGCGGTTCCTTAACACAGCCGTCAGTTTTGTTACAAACACGAACTGGCAGCTTTCTTTTTAGGAGAAAATATCTTTTCTTATGTAGCAAAAATACCGCACGCTGTTTGCTGCCGAGCATCATTGAATATTTTGAAAGCGAAGAAGAGAAGAAAGCCTTTGCCGAGTGGATGGAAAAGAAAAATGCCCTGCAGAACGAAAAACTTGTAGTGCAAAGCAAAAGGACGGGGAATAACCTCGTCCTAATTCATTTCAGGCGTTTTCAGCCTCTAAATTCATATAAAAAACGAATCCGAATACCTTGTTTGTTACAAAGTAGTTCGGATACGTTTGTTTTGGTGACCCCAGCGGGAATCGAACCCACGCCTTCGCCGTGAGAGGGCGACGTCTTAGCCGCTTGACTATGGGGCCATGTCCTGACGACTCACTTATTATATCACAGCTTTCGTCATTTGTCAATAGCTTTTTTGAAAAAAAGAAAAATTTTTGATCAGAGCCGGATATGGCGGTTTATAACAGACAAAGTACGGCCGGAAAAAGGAATGTTCACTTCAGAAAGTGACTATACCATGACCAATTATCACAAATTTCACAGATTTTTCTGCAAAACAACTTTACAAAATCACAAAAATATGGTATACTGTATGTGCACAGGGGAGTGAAATACTCTTCGGCGGCAGGTGAACCGTTACGAAACCGTTTACCGTTTTTCCCAGAAGTTTCAGAAAAGCAACAGTCATGCAGAAAGGAAGGTCATGATCATGAAGGTGAACATTGTAGGCAGACAAATGAATGTGTACGAGGAGACAAAGGAGATCATCGGGAAAAAGCTGTCCAAGCTGGATAAGTATTTCCCGGGAGACAGAGAACCGGAGGCCGTCGTCACACTCTCCCGCAAACGGAATGTGTCCACCATGGAGGTGACCATCAACGCAGGCGGTACGCTGTTCCGTAGTGAGGTGGATTCCGATGACTTCCGGAGTGCCGTGGATAAAACCGTGGACAACATAGAGAGGCAGATCCGTAAGAACAAGACCCGCCTGGAGAAGCGGATGCGGGACAGCTCCTGGGAGATGCTGTTCCCGGAGGATAAAGGTCAGGATAACGGGCAGGCCCTGGGGCAAGGGGAGGAAGAGGATCCGGGCACAATCATACGGGTCAAGAAGTTCGAGTATAAGCCCATGAGCTCGGAGGACGCTATCATGCAGATGAACCTGCTGGGGCACAGCTTCTTCGTGTACAACGACATAGACACCGGAGATACCTGCGTGGTATACCGGCGGAAGGACGGCACCTACGGGCTGATCGAACCGGCTAAGTAAGTGATATGAAACCTGCATCGGGGCTGCTACTTTTGTAGTAGCCCCTCATTCATGGCGATAAGGTGTAGTGCGAGCAAGAGGATGCGCTGATCGCACAAATTATGAGCGCAAAATTTGTATAAGATAACCATTGACAAATCCGTAAGTTTGCCGTATAATATTGTAAACCGTTGAGGAAGAGAAGTAGTTCCTGTCCCTGCTTCCAAAGAGAGCTGCCGTTGGTGAGAGTGCAGTGGGGCATACGGGTGCGAATGGACTTCTGAGGGCGAGAGGAAACGGCTCTGCGAAGGCAAGGCCGGAGTATGGGAGACGGAGCATGACTCTCCGTGAACAAAGGTCTGTGCATGCGTTGCGTGTGCGCAAAGAGGATATGTCATTGACATATCAAGCCGGGTGGCACCGCAGGATGTTCGTCCTGTCCCAGCAGATTTTTATTCTGAGGGACGGGGCTGTTTTTGTTTGTCCACCGTTCTCTCAGGGAAAGCGGAGGGTAAAACCATGAAGAACAAAGAGATCCCCTACAAGATTTATCTGGAAGAGAAGGACATGCCGACGGCATGGTACAATGTGCGAGCCGATATGAAGAATAAGCCTGCACCCCTGCTCAATCCGGGTACTCATCAGCCCATGAAGGCCGAGGAACTGGCCGGTGTGTTCTGCGATGAACTGATCAAGCAGGAGCTGGACAATGACACGGCGTATTTTGAGATCCCGGAAGAGATACGGAATTTCTACCGGATGTACCGTCCCTCCCCACTGATCCATGCTACTTTCCTGGAGAAAAAGCTGGGCACACCCGCCAAGATCTTCTATAAGTTTGAAGGCAACAACACCAGCGGCTCTCACAAGCTGAACTCCGCCATCGCCCAGGCCTACTACGCCAAAAAGCAGGGTCTGCGTGGCGTCACTACCGAAACCGGTGCCGGACAGTGGGGCACCGCCCTGTCCATGGCCTGCTCCTACTTCGGCCTGGACTGCAAGGTGTTCATGGTCAAGTGCTCCTATGAGCAGAAGCCCTTCCGCCGGGAGGTCATGCGCACCTACGGCGCTTCTGTGACCCCGTCACCCTCTATGGAGACAGAGGTCGGAAAGCGAATCCTGGCCGCTCATCCCGGCACCACCGGCAGTTTGGGCTGTGCCATTTCCGAGGCTGTGGAAAAGGCCGTCACCACCGAGGGGTACCGGTATGTGCTGGGCAGTGTGCTGAATCAGGTGCTCCTGCACCAGTCCATCATCGGACTGGAAACCAAGATCGCCCTGGATAAATACGGCGTCAAGCCGGATATCATCATCGGATGCGCTGGCGGCGGCTCCAACCTGGGCGGCCTGATCTCCCCCTTCATGGGCGAAAAGCTTCGTGGGGAGGCTGATTACCGCTTCATCGCCGTAGAACCTGCTTCCTGCCCCAGCTTCACCCGTGGCGTGTACGCCTACGACTTCTGCGATACCGGTATGGTTTGCCCTCTGGCCAAGATGTACACCCTGGGCAGTGACTTCATCCCCTCGCCCAACCATGCCGGCGGCCTGCGCTACCACGGCATGAGTTCCATTCTGTCCCAGCTGTATGATGACGGCCTGATGGAGGCCGTGTCCGTGAAGCAAACGGATGTGTTCCGGGCCGCAGAGCAGTTTGCCCGTGTGGAGGGTATCCTGCCCGCTCCGGAGAGCTCCCACGCCATCCGGGTGGCCATTGACGAAGCCCTCAAGTGCAAGGAGACCGGGGAGGAGAAGACCATCGTGTTCGGTTTGACCGGCACCGGTTACTTCGACATGGTAGCCTATGAGAAATTCCATGACGGGAAAATGGACGATTATATTCCTACCGATGAGGAGCTTCAGGTCTACCGTGACAAGCTGCCCAAGATCGACTGATCCATGACAAACACATGAAAAGAGGCCCTTTGCCAACCGAACGGAAGGCAGAGGGCTTTTTTGTACAACATGGCTGTCAGCGGTTATGTCGGTTCACCTGTTGATTGGGCAAGTTTCATCGGCGCATCGGAAAAGAAGTGCGCCTCCGTTTTCTCGTGGGTGATGAGCAACAGCGTTTTTCCTTCCGTGGCTTGCCTGACAAAGTCCATGACCTGTCTGCGTGTCTCCCCGTCCAGCCCCCGGAATGGCTCATCCAAAAGGAGCAGGTGGGAGGGGAAGGCCAGCGCACGGCAGAGGGACACCCGCTGAGCCATCCCCCCGGACAGTGCTTCGGGGTACAAGTCGGCGGCCCCGGCAAGGCCGACCCTGGCCAACAACGCCCGGGCTTGATCCAGCGTTTTCCGACTGTCCGACAGGACGGTATTCACATTATCGGCGGCTGTCAGCCAGGGGAGCAGGCGTGGCTCCTGAAATTGCACCGCCACCCGGTACGGACTGGCACGCCCCACCTCGACAGGATGCCCGTCAAGGAGCACTGCCCCCTCCGTGGGCGGTAGGAGTCCGGCGGCCATCCGCAGGAGGGAGGTCTTCCCACTGCCCGAGGCACCCATGAGGACAGCATGACCTCCGGCGGGAACGGCCAGGTTAAAATGGGAAAGCACCGTATGTTGGCCGAAGCACAGGGTCACATCCCGGAACTCCAGAGACACAGGTTTGTATTCATTGTTCATGGATGACCTCCGCAGGAGAAACACACCGGTTTTGTCGGCTGTCGTTCGCACCACGCCGGGAGCGCAGACCCTTCATGATGCCCAGCATACACAGCTCCAAAAGAAGGCTGAGCAGGATTACCGTCAGCGTCCAGGCAAACAGATCCACGCTCTCCAGGTACAGCTTGGCATCACTGAGCTGTCGGCCGATGGACAGTGCCGGAACCGTCAGCACCTCAGCGGCGATCCCCGCCTTCCAGGCAAGTCCCACAGAGGAGCGGCAGGAGGCCAGAAAGGCAGGGACAACAGCGGGCAGGTAGACCCGCCGCAGCTTCTGCCAGGGGGAGAAGCGGAAGACCTTCGCCATGTCCAGAAGATCCCGATCCACCGCTCCCAGTGCCTCATGCAGGTTGGCCCATACCACCGGGAGGACCAGCAGGACCGAGATGAAGGTGGGCAGGGAGTCCCGCCCGATCCACAGGTAGGCCAGAATGATGAAGGAGGCCACCGGGGTGGAGCGAATGACCGAGATCAGCGGGTAAAAGAGCGTGTAAAGAGGCGGGACAAAGTGGGTGATCAGGGACAAGAGCCCCCCGGCTACCGTGCCGATGAGGATCCCGGCCAGGATGCGGAGAAGGGAAGTCATCACCACCAGCCAGAAGTCGGAGGTAGCGGCCAGCGCAAGAGCCGATGCACTACGGAAAAGGGATCCGGCAGGAGGATGGCTTCATCCACCCGCCGTGCGGCTAACCACCATACACCGACCCAGAAGACCAGCACACCCAGGTAGGAAAGTACCTTCTTCAGCCAATCCGGCAGGGAGGACAAGCGGGAGCGGGGTGTCATTTGGAAAGACCGTAGTACAGCCCCCGGCCAGGCAGGGCACCGCCCACGGAGGCGGGAGCCACCCCGTATAGAGCCTGATAGAATGTGTCCAGCTTGGCTGCCATTTCCTCCCCGGTCAGGAAACAGAGATTGCAACCGGGCAGAGCCTTGGCGGCAACGGCACCGTTGGTGAAGATGCCCTGGGTCTGGATCATCTCACCGGCTTCGGTGGGGCTTTCTTTGGCAAAGGCAATGGATGCGGCATACTCTTCCAGGAAGGCGGCTACTTCGGCTGGGTGTTCTTCTGCAAAGGCGGTGCGCACCACCACGCATCCCTGCGCCAGGGCACCGGCATCCCCGAAGGCGTTGGCCCACTCGGCGGTCAGGTCAAGGGCGATCGTCAGGGACGGGTTGGCGGACTGAGCGATAGTCACCATCGGCTCCGGCAGGACGGCAATGTCCACCTGCCCGGCGGCCAGAGCGGTGCGCAGGTCGGCGGGTTGGGCATAGGTGTTGTCAATGGTGATACCCTCACCGGGGGTCAGACCGTTTTTGGTGCAAAGGGCGGAGAAAATGAAGGTGGGATTCTGGGCAGGGCAGTAAACCGTCTTCCCTGCCAGATCGGCAAAGGAGGACACCGTCACACCTTCCCCGGTGACTACATACAGCACACCAAGGGTATTGACGGCAAGGATCTGTATGGAATCGGCCTTCTTTGCATACAGGGTGGCGGCGGCGTTGGTGGGCAGGGCGGCAATGTCCACCGACCCGTTCAGGAGGGCCGGGGTGATGTTGGACGCATCATTCTCCACAGAAAAGCTGTATGTCAGGGCGGAGGAACCGTTGGCGGCCTTGTCCATCAGGGGAGCCATGCCAAAGCCGGTGGTGCCGCTGAGCACCATGATACGAACACTGAGGTTTTTGTCAGGTGCCGCTTCGATGCCGGAATTGTCCTCCGGCGCTTGCGTTTCCGAACCAGTTGTCTCCGGCTCCACGCCGGGGGTACAGGAAGACAGAACGAAGGTAAAGGTCAGAACCAGTGCGAGAAAAAGGGGGAGCAATTGGAAAGAGCGTTTCATAAAAATATATCCTTTCAGTTGATTGGTGACAAATGTGAGCAAACAGAGCGGCGGTGCGGCTACAGCAGGCCAAAATCCTGCCGCATGCCTGCCCGGTCAAGGAAGAGAATGTTCTTGCCCTCCCGACGCACATACCCCTTTTCCTCCAGCTCATCAAAGGCCCGGTACAGGGTAGCACGGCCAAGGCTCAGGGCATCGGCCAGGCGGCTCAAGGAGAGGGGAACAGAAAAGCAGGCGGCATCGTCCGGGGCCGTGGTGTCCAGCCATGCGGCCAGACGGCGGGGAGCGGACCCGGCACTGAGGCATGCCAGCCGCCGGTTGAGAAAGCGGATCCTGTCAGACAGGAAACCGATATACCGCATGGCCAGTGCCGGGTCGGCGGTAAGCAGTTCCCTGACCGTGTCCTGCTCCATACAGAGCAGCCGGAGGGGCTTGACAGCGACCACACGGGTCACAGACCTGACCGGGGAGAACAGGTTGGCCACACCGAAGGTGTCTCCGGTGTGGAGCACCCGTAAGAGGCATTCACTCCCCTCGCCGGGGGCGTAGACAGCGGCAGTCCCCCGGAGAATGATGCTCAAAAAGGGCATATCGGATCCCGCCCCCTCCCTGTCAGGGCAATCGGGGGGCAATGATACGGCCTGCCCGGAATCAAAGCAGGCCACGGAGCAACCTGCGGCTGCCCTGTCGATGAGGGCAGGTGAACAGCCGCCGAACAGAAAGTGATCGGCGAGAATATTTTTGAGAACCATGGACACCCACCTTTCCGGCTGAGATGCGTTTTACCTGCAAAAACTGTCCCATTTGATACAAAACATCGAGTATTATACACCATAAGGCAGGATTTGTCAAGGATCATTGTGAATAAACTGTAAATAATTTTGAAAAGGGGATGAAAAAATACCGGGAATGAGGTATAATGTAAAAGTTAAAATGCGTTGGTGTGCACATTTTCAGGTGTGTATCGGTCGTATTTCATTTTGTGGAGGTATTGAATCATGACTTTGGTTATTCTTGCGGCGGGCATGGGTTCCCGCTACGGCGGCTTGAAACAGATGGATCCCATGACAGAGGACGGAAACTTCATCATTGACTTTTCCATCTATGATGCTATCCGAGCAGGATTCGATGAAGTGGTCTTCATCATCAAGAAGGAGAATTACGAGGCTTTCCGGGAGACCATCGGTGCCCGGATCGAGAAGAAGGTCAAAGTGACCTATGTGTTCCAGGATCTGACGGACATTCCCGAAGGATATACCGTTCCCGAAGAACGGGTCAAGCCCTGGGGAACCACCCACGCCCTGCTGGCGGCACGGGATGTCATCCACGGCCCCTATGGTGTCATCAATGCCGATGACTTTTACGGACGGGACACCTTTGAAAAGCTGGCCGCCCACCTGCGCAAGATGGAGAGTGCTGAAAAAGGCGATGACACCGTGGATCACTGCTGTGCCATCGGCTTCAAGGTGAAAAATACATTGACAGATAAGGGGACCTGCTCCCGTGGCGTATGCCAGGTGGACGGGGACGGGATGCTGACCTCTATCGTAGAGCGGTTGAAGATAAAGAAGGTCGGCAACGATGCGGCATACCTGGACGAGAACGACCAGTGGGTGGACCTGCCCGGGGAGACCACCGTCTCCATGAACTGCTGGGGGCTGTCCGCCCGCACCATTGACTTCTACAGGGATGAGTTCAGAACCTTCATGGCTGACCTCCCCAAGGCACCCAATCCTCTGAAGGCAGAGTGCCTCCTGCCCAACTCTGTGGATAAGATGATGAAGGCGGGTCTTATTGATGTAAAGGTGTACAGAACCGAGTCCGCCTGGTTCGGCGTGACCTACCCGGAGGATAAGCCCTGGGTCGTGGCCTCCATCAAGGAGCTGACTGAGAAGGGCGAGTACCCCGCACACCTGTGGGCTGACTGAAAAGCCGCCATTCGGTAACTGAAAGCAACTATCTTACTTACACATGAGGTGATTTCCTATGTCCATTCTTGTAACCGGGGGAACCGGATTCATTGGGTCTCATACTGCGGTGGAATTTCTGAACCGGGGTGAGAAGCTGATCATCGTAGACAACTTTGTCAACAGCAAGCCGGTGGTGCTGGACAGGATCCAGACCATCACCGGGAAGCGTCCCACCTTCTATGAGGCAGACTGCGCAGATGAGCAGGCGCTGGAACGCATCTTCTCCGAGAACCCGGATATTGAGAGTTGTATTCATTTCGCAGGCCTGAAGGCGGTGGCCGAATCCGTTTCCCAGCCGGTACGCTACTACAGGAATAACCTGCTGTCCACCCTGAGCCTGTGTAAGGTCATGCAGGCTCACGGTGTCAAGCGCATGGTGTTCTCCTCCTCGGCTACCGTGTACGGCAACCCGGAAAGGGTGCCTGTAAGGGAGGACAGCAAGGTAGGAGGCACCACCAACCCGTACGGGGAGACCAAGCTGATGATCGAGCGGATCCTGAAGGATATATGGGTGGCTGACCCGGCGTGGAGCATTTCCATCCTGCGATACTTCAATCCCGTGGGTGCTCACCAGTCCGGGCTCATCGGTGAGGATCCCTGCGGGATCCCCAACAACCTGTTCCCCTATGTGACTCAGGTCGCCCAGGGAAAGCTCCCCTACCTGCATGTGTATGGAAATGATTATGATACGCCGGACGGTACTGGCGTCAGGGACTACATCCATGTGGTGGATCTGGCCCGTGCGCACCTGAAGGCATTGGATCGTGCCCGTAAGGTCACAGGGGTGGAGTACTACAACATCGGCACCGGTGTGGGTTACTCGGTTCTGGACATTGTCAAAGCGTATGAGTCCGCCACGGGGAAAAAGGTTCCGTACCGGATCGGGCCACGCCGCCCCGGCGATGTGCCCACGAGCTATGCCGATCCCTCAAAGGCGGCGGAGATCCTCGGCTGGAAGGCGGAATATGACCTGCATGATATGTGCCGGGATGCCAACCGGTGGCAGACCATGAACCCGAACGGGTACGGAGACTAAGGAACCGCTGATTTATTCGGCGGCACATCTTCGGCACATCTTTTCCCGCCTGCTTCTTGCCGAAAAACTCGATGTACATCCAGTACATCTTGAGTTTTTCGCAATCGCAGACGAAAAAATCTGCACCGAATCTGCACCACCTCATTCAATCAGCGTTTCCCTAAAAAACCAGACGAAAAGGAGACATAGTCCATGGGCATCACCAAAAGACCTTTTGGCACCCTGCCGGACGGGCAGGAGGCAACCTTATATACACTGCGCAACGCCGGAGGCTTTTCCGTCTCGGTGTCGGACTTCGGCGGCACCATCGTCCATATCCTTGCCCCGGACAGGAAAGGACAGTTCCAGAATGTTGTCTGCGGCTACGATTCCGTGGAGGAGTATGTGGTGGCTGACGGCTATCTGGGCGCCACGGTTGGCCGGTTCTGCAACCGGATCGCCAGGGGACGCTTCACCCTTGAGGGGAAGGTGTATGACGACCTGTACATCAACGACGGACCGAACCATCTGCACGGCGGCAAGGTCGGCTTCTCCCACCGCCTGTGGTCGGTGGCCGGGACGGAAGAGGGGGAGGAGCCTTCCCTGACACTGCGCCTTGTCTCACCGGACGGGGAGGAGGGCTATCCCGGACGGCTTGATGTGTCCGTCACCTTCACGGTGCGTGCAGATCATGCGCTGGCCATCCACTATGAGGCAAGAACGGATCAGACCACCGTAGTGAACCTGACCAACCATGCCTACTTCAACCTGGGCGGGTACGCATCCGGGGATGTGCTGGATCAGGTGCTGTGGCTGGATGCCCAGTCCTACCTGCGGGGAGACGAAAATCTGATCCCCACCGGGGAGATGATCCCTGTGGACGGGACTCCCTTTGATTTCCGTACCCCCAAAGCCATCGGTCGGGATTTCTTTGCTGATGATGCCGACCTGAAAAAGGCCGGCGGGTATGACCATTGCTTCAATTTTACCGATTGGCAGTCGGCGGGGAGAGAACTCCGTCTCCGGGGCACTGCCTTTGACCCGGCGACAGGCCGGAAGCTGGAGCTGTTCACCAACTCCCCTTGCGTCCAGTTGTACACCGCCAATTTCCTGAAGAACCCTGCCTTCCCCCTATCCGGCGGGTACCCCCAGATGACCCAGCACGCCTTCTGCCTGGAGACCCAGAAAATGCCGGACTCCCCCAATCACGAGGGCTTTACGGACACGACGCTGTGCCCGGGGGAAGTCTTTGACTATACCACCGTGTACCGTTTCTCTGCGGAATAAGGGCAAAGGATCCCTTTTCCCAATCATGTTTTCCCGCACCACCGCATAGAATCAAGCGAGAGGTGGTGTCAATATGCTTCATAAACATGTATTCCGTTTTGCGGCCCGACACAGACAGCGGGCCGCTCTGTTTCTCTCCTGTCTTTGCGTCCTCGCCTTCAGCCTGTCCATGCCCCTGAAAACAGGGGCGGAATCGTCAGGCCAGGCAAGTGGAACAGCGGGGCAGGACGACGCAGGAACCGCCCTGACCGGGCTGACCGCCGTGGAGGCACCTGCGGCCTTTGACTGTAAGAGTGCTGTCCTGATGGAGGCTTCCACCGGCAAGCTTCTGTATGAGCAGAACCCGACCGAAGCCATGCCGCCCGCATCCGTGACCAAGATCATGACCCTCCTTCTGGTCATGGAAGCCATAGATGCCGGTGTTCTGCACTGGGATGACATGGTGACCACCAGTGCCCATGCCGCATCCATGGGTGGATCTCAGATCTACCTGAAGGAAGGGGAGCAGATGAGCGTACGGGACATGGTCAAAAGCGTGGTGATCGCCTCGGCCAACGATGCCGCTCTGGCACTGGCGGAGGCAGTGGCCGGGAGCGAGGAGACCTTTGTCAACCGGATGAATCAGCGTGCCTCAGAGCTTGACATGGAGAACACCCATTTTGAAAACACCAACGGGCTGGACGATACAGCCACCAACCATGTGACATCTGCCCGGGATATTGCCATCATGTCACGGACGCTGATCGCCCATAAGGAGATTCTGGAGTACAGCTCCACCTGGATGGACACCGTGCGGGATGGGGCCTTCGGGCTGACCAACACCAACCGGCTGGTGCGCTTTTACCGGGGTTGCAACGGTCTGAAAACAGGTTCCACGGCCAAGGCCGGCTTCTGCATTTCCGTGACAGCCGAGCGGGAGGGCATGACCCTGATCTGTGTGATCATGGGGGCAGAAAACCGGGATATCCGGAATCAGGCCGCCGCCGCACTGCTGGACTGGGGCTTTGCCAACTACGGCCTTTACACCTGCCCGGAGGGGGAGCCTGACCCTCTACGGGTGACGGGAGGCGTGGTGCCGCAGGTCAGGGTGAGTTACCCATCCTTCTCCTGCGTACTGCCCCGGGCGGATCTGTCAGCGGTGGAAATGAACCTGACCCTGCCGGAGTCTGTGCCAGCCCCGGTTCGGGTGGGGGAGACAGTAGGCTCGCTGTCCTTCACCTGCCGCGGGGAGCCGCTGGGGGAGGTCTGCGTGACGGCCTCCGAGGCATCCGATAAGATCAGCTTCGGCGGCATCCTCCTGCGCCTGTTGGCCAGATTTCTGCTGGTATGAGTGCTTCATAGGAAACGGGGGTACGCCTTGGGAACTTTCTGAAGAAAGTTCCCAAGACCCTTCAATGACTTTCAAAGTAATTTTTCGGAGTAAAATAAAATTCCGTTTCCCCCTTGACGGGGAAACATTTTTATTGTATAATATACAGTGACTGAGAATGGGTGTCTATCGGATCAAGAAGGAGCGGAAGCCACAGCATGGAGATAAAGGATTCAAAAGTGAAAAAGGGGAACGGCGATAAGGGGTTGACCTCCCTGCTGCCTGGATCGCAGGTGTCCAAGGCGGATGAGCGGGTCGGTGCCATTGGAGGCATTGACGAGATCGTAGCCGCCTTGGGCAGTGTCCGGGTGGTCACGGATTGCCCCATCTTTGACGGCAAGCTGACCCGTGTACAGAAGACTCTGCGCACGCTGGCCGCCGGTCTCAAGGATCCCCGGAGCGGCAAGTTCGTCTTCTCCTCCGAGGAGGTTGCCTTCCTGGAATCAGATATGGAGAAGATGCTGGACAAGCTGACGGACAGCGACTGGCAGACGGCGCTTCCGGGTGGCTGTGAACAGTCCGCCCGGCTGGATGTGGCCCGGGCTGTGACCCGGCGGGCGGAGCACGCCCTGATCACCATGGATCGCCGGTACGCCGTGCCGGACACCTTCAAGCAGTATATCAACCGCTTGAGCGATTGGCTACAGGTGGCCGCCCGATATGCAGACCAGAGACACAGCGAGCAAGAGAGTGCCGCCGAGGCCGCAACGCCGACCCAAGCGGCGTCCACTCCCGCACCCGCAACCCCGGCAGTCACGGTTCCGCATCCTGATACATCCCCCACAGCCCAGGACATGGTAAGCCAGGTGCTGGCTCGTCTGGGCGTGGGTCATGCACTGGATCTGGAGAAAGCGACACGCCTCATCCGAGCCGTGGAGGAAAAAGCCATATCGGAGGGCAAACGGGCCGTGGTGGCCGTGGTCAACCGGGAGGGCAACCCGGTGGCCGTTCATGTCATGGACGGGGCGTTCCTGGTAAGCTACGAAGTGGCTGTCCGAAAGGCTTACACGGCCGTGGCCGTAAAGATGTCCACCATGGAGCTGTCCCGGCTGGTACAGCCCGGGCAGACCTTCTACGGGTTACAGAACCTGGACAGGATCGTGACCTTCGGCGGCGGCGTTCCCCTGTATGCTGGCGGTGAGATCGTAGGCGGACTGGGTGTCAGCGGCGGTACGGGGGAAGAAGACCATCAGCTGGCCGCATACGGTGCCGGGTTGTTGCCATCATTATGAAAATTGTAACATAAAAAACAGGAAAATGACAAGGAGGATATATCATGAGTATTCGCAGGATCACGGATGATCTTTTGTATGTCGGTGTTTCGGAACGCCGTCTGGCTCTTTTCGAAAATGTGTACCCCATCCCGGCAGGGGTGTCCTACAATTCCTACCTGCTCCTTGACCAGCAGACAGTTCTTCTGGACACGGTGGATCGCCGCCTTTCGGATTGCTTCTACGACAATGTGAAGGAAGCACTGGGCGGAAGGAAGCTTGATTTCGTGGTCGTCCAGCATATGGAGCCGGATCACTGCGCATCGCTGGCCGGTCTGCTTCTGCGCTGGCCGGAGGCCATCATCGTCTGCAACAAAAAGACTGTTGTCATGATGAAGCAGTTCTTCCCGGAACTGAAGCAGGAAGGGCGTCTTTATGTGGTGGGCGAGGGGGATGTGCTCAGCGTTGGAAAGCATACCCTAACCTTCGTGATGGCACCGATGGTTCACTGGCCGGAGGTGATGGTCACTTTTGATTCCACGGACGGGACGCTGTTCTCCGCCGACGGCTTCGGCGGCTTCGGTGCCATCAACGGCAACCTGTTTGCCGACCAGGTGGATCTGACAGCCGGATACATGGACGAGATGCGTCGGTACTATACCAACATCGTCGGCAAGTATGGCACCCAGGTGCAGGCCCTGCTCAAGAAAGCCGCCGCACTACCCATCAAGAGGATCTGCCCGCTTCACGGCCTGGTCTGGCGGGAAGACCTTGATCAGATTCTGGGGAAGTACGACCTTTGGAGCCGCTACATTCCCGAAGAGAAGGGCGTGGTCATCGCCTACGCCTCCGTGTATGGGAACACCGAGCAGACCGTGAACCTGCTGGCCGGGTATCTGGCCGATGCCGGTGTCAGAAACATCAAAATGTACGATGTGTCGGCGACCCATCCCTCCTATATACTGGCGGATGCCTTCCGCTACAGCCATGTGGTGTTCGCTTCCACGACTTATAATGCCGGGATCTTTGTCAACATGGAGAATCTGTTGCACGATCTGGCTGCCCACAACTGGCAGGGACGCACCCTGGCCTTCATCGAGAACGGCACCTGGGCACCTACCTCTGGCAAGCTGATGCGGGACATCGTCGGCGGCCTGAAGGGCATGACTGTACTGGATGAGACCCTGACCCTGAAGTCCTCCCTGGCTCCCGGACAGGAGGAGCAGTTGCAGGTTATGGCCACTGCCATTGCCTCCGGCATCCTGCCGACATCCGCCCAGCCGGTGGAAACGACCGCTTCCACCCTGGATCCTTCCGCTATGTTCAAGCTGTCCTACGGTCTGTTCCTGCTCAGCACCAAGGAAAAGGGAAAGGACAACGGCTGTATCATCAACACGGTGACCCAGTTGACCAGCAAACCCCAGCAGGTGGCCATCGCCGTCAACAAGGCCAACCTGACCCACGACATGGTCAAAGCCGCCGGTATCTTCAATGTATCGGTGCTGACGGAGAGGGTACCCTTTGAAGTCTTCAAGCAGTTCGGCTTCCAGAGCGGACGGGACACGGATAAGTTTGAGGGTGTCAACAGCGTGGCTCGGTCTGAGAATGGCCTTCTGTACCTGACGGAATACACCAATGCTTACCTGTCCTGCCAAGTGGTCTCCACCATTGATTGCGGAACCCATACCCTGTTCATCGCTCAGGTCACCGCCGGTGCCGTGCTGTCCTCCGACCCGTCTGTCACCTATGCCTACTACTTCGCCCACATCAAGCCCAGACCCAGGCCTGCGCAGGAGAAGGAGAAGAAGAAGGGGTATGTGTGCAAGATCTGCGGGTATGTGTACGAGGGAGAGACACTGCCGGATGACTTTGTCTGCCCGCTGTGCAAGCACGGAGCCGAGGATTTTGAAAAGATAGAGTAAGTTCCACCCGGTTCATAGAAAACGGCTTATGAGCAAATGCGTCTCATAAGCCGTTTTTTCGATGGCAGAAATAGCAAAGGTTCAATATCTCCCCGGTAACGCCCGGATGCGCCGTACCAGTGCCTCCGCATCCTCCTTTGTGTTGAACCAGCCGAAGCTGGCCCGCACGGCACCGCCCTCCGGCGTACCCAGCGTCCGGTGACCCAGAGCCGCACAGTGGAAGCCGGGACGCACGCAAATGCTCTGCCCGGGGCGAACCGTGCGGCGGGAGCCGCTCATGCCCGTGTCCGTCGGCGCACTGTCCAGGTATCCCGCCACCTCCTCGGAGTCGTAGCCGTCCACCGTAAAGAGCAGCGTGGAGCCGGACAGGTGGGGCAGGAAGACACGCACGCCGGGGGTAGCGAGCAGTCCGTCCCTGGCCAGGGTACACAGCCGTGTTTCCTTCTCACGGATGGCCGCAGGCGTGACAGACTGCACATATTCGATACCCGCCCGCAGGCCGGCGATGGCCGGGAGGGGGAGCGTGCCCGCCTCGTATCGCTCCGGCAAGTCAAGAGCCATCTCCCCGGACAGGGAGTCCAGGCCGTTGCCGCCCTCCAACAGCGTATCCGGCAGGATGTCGGGAGACAAGAGGAGCATACCGCACCCCATTGGTCCCATCAGCCCCTTGTGCCCGGGCACACACAGTGCATCAATGTGCATGGCCTCCATGTCAATGTCCAGTACACCGGCTGACTGCGCTCCGTCCACCACGAACAGAACGCCCCGCTGGTGACACAACTGACCCATGCGGGCCAGCGGAAGCGTGAGAGGGCATATATTGGATGCATGAGCGCAGACCAAAAGCCGGGTGCCCGGCTGTAAGTGACGCTCCAGCGAGGATAGGATCATGTCATCCGTGCGATCCCGACGGGTGGCGTAGGTGTCGAAAATGTCCAGCGTGATCACGCCGTCAGAAACCAGACGGTACAGGGGACGGAACACCGCATTGTGCTCCATGTCCGAGCAGACTGCCCTGTCCCCCGGGCGCAAAAGACCCTTCAGGACAAGATTCAGGGCGTGGGTGGTATTCAGGGTGAAGATCACCCGTTCCGGATGGGAAAAGCCGAACAGACGGGCGGCCGCCTCCCGGCAGGCATACACCTCCTCCGCCGCCCGCAGGGCAAGGGCATGAGAGCCACGGCCAGGGTTCCCGCCGTACAGCTCTATGCTTTCCTCCACAGCCTGTATGACCGAGGGCGGTTTGGGGAAGCTGGTGGCGGCATTGTCCAGATACACCGGGCCGGAATTGTAGACTATTTCCGGAGCCTGCCGTGGGAGTCGGTTCCTTCCACCGGAAGGATGCTTCGCGGCGTCAGACAGATTCACTTCACTGTCACCCCTCTCCAAGAACCTGGCGGATGGCAATGCCGGCGTCCGAAAGGACAGCGGAGACATTGCCTGACTGTATGCAGGGATATATCAAACCATAGGCACAGCCATGGTGGGTCTTTGCAGAACTGATTTTGGTGACGGATGTCCGGATGGAGGCATCCGCCAGAATACTTTGTGCTCGCAAGGTAAGGGTCATGGAGCCGATGACGGCGGTACAGGTACCGGGGTACTGAATGAAGGTACCCCCACCGCCCTCCGGCCCTGTGCTTCTACCGGAGCGTACATTACCCATATGCAACACCTCCTCACAGGCAGGATATGTCGCTCTGTGACGAAAGGTGACAGATGGAGCAAAAAGGACTCTGAATGTAAGCGTACTACAAAGCCTGCGCTGTCTTTTCCTTCCACTGCCGAATGATCCAAACGCCCCACCCGAGGATGAAACTGCCGTTGCCCAGGAGGATCGGGACGCTGACACTGTCCTTGGCCAGCTGCATGGCCTCACTGAGATCCAGAATGGTGCGCACCATGGTGTCCGCCGCCGGGCCCAACCAGCCGGGCGATATGACCTTCAGGAGGAAGGCCATGATGAGGGCACACAGGACGCTCTGACAGGCCTTGGCAATCAGATAGGGCTTGAAGGACAGTCCCCGGCCGGAGCAAAGCGTCATGATCTGACAGTGGACGGACAGACCGGACCACCCGGCGATGGCCGCCGACAGGATCAGTGCCGTGTGGCTGTTTGGCAGAGCCGATGCCTCACTGATACCGCCGGACAGCTCCAGAAAACCGCAGAGTATGGCGTACAGCCGCTGATCCATGCCCCCGGCCGCCTTGGCAAGGCAGGCCAGTGTACCGGACAGGGTGGAGAAAAAAATGACATAGGCACACACCAACAGCATACTGGAGGCGGCGCTGGAGACTGCCCCGGTGAACATCTCCACCCCGCCGGGATGCAGTCCGGAGGGGAAGTGGGGATGGGCCCGCTCCCCCCGCCTGCCACGGATGAAAAACCGGGCCAGGAAACCGACGGTCAGGGAACTGCCCAGCACCGTAAAGTATAGCACGGTGCCCAACCGCCGGTTCCCGAACAGGGATACACCCACGGCAGTGATGAGAAAGGCGGAGCTGGGGTTGTTGGAAAAGGTCAGCAGATGCTCGCACTCGGACTTGGAGATCATGTTCCTGTCAAGCAGGGAAACAGCCGTCCGGGCACCCACAGGAAAGCCGCACAGGGAACCCAGTACCACAGCGGTGCTTCCGGCTCCGGACAGCCCGAAGACACCCCGCATGATGCGGGAGAAGATGCGACCCAGAGCCTCGCCGGCTCCGCTTTGTACCAACAGCTCGGATATGACCATGATGGGGAACAGGGAGGGGATGACCGTGCGGGCGCACAGCACAAGGCCGCGGCCCATGTATTCCACCGCCACATCGGCGTTGTGCAGGATCAGGATCAGGCAAAAGGTGGACATGATGCAGAAGAAAGCCTGCCCTGCCGAGGGGATCTTGCGTGAGCGGCGGGTGTTGCCCCGGTCAGCATGGGTCTTTATCTGCTTTTTTATATGCGGACCGGCGTGGCCAGGGGGCGAACCCTCTCCCCCTTTCGCTTTCTCCTCCTCCTTTGCTGTCTCCGTATTTGTCATGCAGCGTCCCCCCTTTGCATAGAATGCTGTAGAAATATATGACGAAAGAGGCAGGAACATGAGTCAGAAGGAAAAGAAACACCGCCCCCTGCCGGAGTGGCTGGCTGTCCGGCTGGATATTCCGCCGGATCTGTTCTCCGGAGGTGTACGGCTGGAATTGCGGGGGCAGGAGTCACTCACCGTGCATGGATGCCGCCGGATCACAGGGTATGAGCCAACCTGCATCCGGCTGGAGCTGAAAGATACCACGCTTCATATCCGTGGATGCCGTCTTGTCTGCACCTCCTACCTTGGCGGTGCGGTGGGAATCGATGGCCATATTGACGGGCTGTCCTTTGAAAAGCGAGGCGAAAAGGAGGAAGACCCATGAATATCGCCTACAGCGTCACCGGGTGGCGACAGGTGTGTACGGATGCCTGTCATGCCGCCGGCTTGCTGGAGCTGTGTCGTGTGGGCGGGATCCCCTACGACGGTTTCACCGCCTGTGCGGACGGGGGGATCGCCATCCGCCTGCGGTGCCACCCGGCCCACCGTCTTTTGACAGCCTGCCAGGAAAGGGAACTGCCTGTCACCGTTTCCCCGGTGCGGGGCCTGCCTGCCCTGCTTCCTCTCATCAAGCGGCGCGCCGGCATCCTTGTGGGAATGGCTCTGGGGATGGTTCTGCTTGTCCTTTCGTCTCAGATCGTCTGGGATATACGGGTCAGCGGGACACAGAACCTGTCCGCCCGGGATGTCAAGGATACCCTGGCGGCCTGCGGGTTCACAGTGGGAACCTCCCTCCGGCATTTCGCCGCCGATGTGACGGAGAACCGTGCCCTGCTCTATGACAGCCGCCTGGCATGGATCTCCATCAATCGCCGTGGCTGTGTGGCCTATGTGCAGGTGAGGGAGTCTGCCTACCCGCCAGAGGATGAGCAGGAGCGACCGGCTAACCTGGTGGCCGACCGGGCAGGCATCGTGGAGCGGGTGGAGCTTGTCCGTGGGAACCTGCTGGTATCAGCGGGACAGCAAGTGGATCAGGGTCAGCTCCTGGTCAGCGGTCTGTACGACAGCGAGCGGGTAGGGTTCCGCTGGACCCATGCCGAAGGCAGGGTATTTGCACGAACCGTGCGGGAATATCTCATTGAAATACCGCTTTCCTACCGGCAGGCACAGATAACGCACCCGTTGGATCTGTCTGCGGGGGGATATGAGAAGGAGATGACGCTGATTTTTTTCGGAAAAAACATAAAATTTTCAAAAAAGACTGGAAATGAGGGGGTAAAGTGTGATACAATAGAGAGTGAGAAAAATCTCAGCCTGATTCCGGGGATAGGATTCCCCATTTCCATCCGGACGACCTGGTACCTACCTACCGCCGAGGGGACGGAGGAAGACTTCGGAGCGGTACTCATGACACGAACACCGGCCGAGGCCGAGGAGCTGGCCTACATGGAACTGGCCCGCCGGATCTCGGAGATACCGGGCGGGGCGGAGCTGTTGAAGAAAACGGTGATCCCCACCCTGACAGAGGACTGCTTCCGGTTGCAGGTCACGCTGGTCTGCGTGGAGGACATCGCCCGGGAGTCGGTCTTTGAAGTCACGGAATGAGACCGCATATCAGGCACGCATATACAGAAAGGGCAAGCTACATTCATGATCCAGAGAGTTATCAGAATAGAAAATGCAGAAACCACTGCCGCCATCTTTGGGGCCTACGATGTCAACACCCGGCTGATCGAGGGCCGGTTTGGCGTGGGCCTGCACAATAAGTCCGGGGAGGATGGCAGTGATGCGGTGGTCATCACCGGTGAGGATCAGGAGGCGGTCAACGCCGCCGCCTCCGCCGTGGAGTACCTGCGGGACATGGTGCGCTACAACGACCACCTGACCGAGCAGTCGGTGCGGTATGTGGTGGACATGATCGCCGACGGCCACAGCGGGGAGCTTACCCAGATCAGCCCGGACTGCATTTTCGTCACGGCCAAGGGAAAGCCGGTGAAGGCCAAAACCGCCGGACAGGTCCGGTATGTGGAGGCCATCCGGAAGAACACCATCGTGCTGGGGGTCGGCCCGGCCGGCACCGGAAAGACCTTCCTGGCCGTAGCCATGGCGGTCAAGGCCTTGCGGGACAAGCAGGTGTCACGGATCATCCTGACCCGACCGGCCATTGAAGCCGGCGAGCGGTTGGGCTTCCTTCCCGGTGACCTGCTCTCCAAGATCGACCCGTATCTGAGGCCCCTGTACGATGCGCTGGGGGAGATGCTCGGGGCGGAGGGACACCAGCGGCTGGTAGAGAAGGGCGTGATTGAGGTGGCTCCGCTGGCATACATGCGAGGACGCACCCTGGACGATGCCTTCATCATTCTGGACGAGGCGCAGAACGCCACCCCGGAGCAGGTGAAAATGTTTCTGACCCGCCTGGGCTTCGGCTCCAAGGTGGTTGTCACCGGAGACCTTACCCAGACCGACCTGCCGAACGGGCAGAAGTCAGGGCTTGCCTCGGCGGTGAAGATCCTGGACGGGATCGACGACATCGCCATCCAGTACCTGACCGAGAAGGATGTGGTCAGGCACCACCTGGTGCAGAAGATCATCCTTGCCTATGATAAGTATGACCGGGCCGAGGCGGAGAAGAACGCCCGGCGACAGTCAGCGGGGAAGCGTACCTACCGGCCCGGAGGACATGACAGCGGGCCGAGATCATGAATCATAAAACAAAAGAAAAACAAAAAGGAGATACCGCCATGCAAACCGTCAGCCGTATGATCTACTTTTCCAACAATCAGGATAAGGAGCCCATTACATACAAGCTCAAAATGCTCATGCGCCGGGCTGTGGATGCCACCCTGGATCACGAGCAGTACACCAACCCCTGCGAGGTGTCCCTGACTTTCACAGACAACCAGCAGATCCACGCCCTGAACCTGCAATACAGGCAGGTGGACAGACCCACCGATGTGCTGTCCTTCCCCCTGACGGATTACAGCGGAGGCAGTGAGGAGCCGGTGGCGGATGAGCCGGTGGTGTCCCTGGGTGACATTGTCATCTCTCTGGAGAAGGCCAGGGAGCAGGCACAGGAGTACGGGCATTCCTTCGAGCGGGAGGTGGCCTTCCTTTGCGTCCACTCCATGCTCCATCTGCTGGGGTACGACCACGAGACCGAGGCAGAGGAGACGGATATGCGGGAGAGACAGCGCCGGATCATGGAGGAAATGGGCCTGGGTCTGCCTGCGGAGCAGTCATGAGATGGCAGTACCGTGACCTTGAGACCAGGCGGCGGAACCGATTGATCCTCCTGGCCGTGTTGGTCATCCTTGCCATGAGTGTCCTGCTTCTGGTAGGGCCTACCAGCGTGGCCCAGTTGATCACCCTGAAGGATCTGGAGCTTTCCTCCGGCGGCCTGCCGGAGGACACAGTGACCAACCCGACCAAGAATCTGACCCTGGAGGATGTGCGGGATGTGGTCACAATCCACCAGCCTCAACTGTACTACTTCAATGAATACTTCCACACCACCGTTGTGAAGCAGGAATGGACCTACACGCAATTCCCCATCGGCGAGGAGTATGAGATACTGTTTGTGGAGCGTGACGGCTCCCTCTTGGAGGTGTCCATCATGAACATCGCCGCCGGGGATCGGCTGGATCTGACCTGCGGCGTGTCGGAGTCATCCTTCGATGCCTTTGTCAAGGCCCATGAATAAAGGAAAAACCAATGAACCAAAAGGAATATAACAATATGAATACAAGAAAGACCGGATGTATCGCCATTGTGGGGCGACCCAATGTGGGCAAGTCCACCCTGCTCAACGCCATCCTGGGGGAGAAGGTGGCCATCGTGTCCGCCAAGCCCCAGACCACCCGCAACCGCATCACAGGGATCCTGACCCGTGGGGAGGAGCAGTTTGTCTTCCTGGACACCCCCGGTATCTTCCAGCCCAGAAACTCACTGAACAGCTACATGGTCAGGACAGCCAACGCCTCCATTCAGGACGCTGACGCTGTGGTTCTGGTCGCCGATGCCGGGCGGGAGGTCTCCCAGGTGGAGAGCCGGGTAATGGAACACTGCAAAAAGCAGGAGGTGCCCTGTATTCTGGCCCTGTCCAAGGCAGACCTGTACACCGGGCAGGAGGTAGCGGAAGCCATCCTGCGGTACGCACCGCTCCATGACTTCGCCGCCGTGGTGCCCCTGTCAGCCAAAACAGGGAAGGGCGTGTCCGATCTTCTGGATGAATGCCGTCATTTCCTGCATGAGTCGGACTGGTTCTTCCCGGAGGACATCGCCACCGACCAGACCGAGCGTCAGATGGCGGCGGAGATCATCCGGGAGAAGATCCTGCGCACCCTGAATAAGGAGATTCCCCATGGCGTAGCCGTGGTGATCGAGCAGTTCACAGAGGATGCCAAGACAGGCATGATCAGCATCCGGGCGGAAATATACTGCGAGAAGGCCTCCCACAAGGGGATCATTGTCGGCAAGGGCGGAGAGGAGCTGAAGCGCATCGGCTCCTATGCCAGGGCTGACATGGAGGCATTGTTCGGCACCAAGGTATACCTGGATCTGTGGGTCAAGGTGAAGGAGAACTGGCGGGAGAGCGAGGTCAGCGTGACCAATTTCGGGTACAGGGACAACTGAAGCACTGACCTGACGGGAAAGGAGGGACGGTATGCTGATCACCACTGACGGTCTGGTGGCTCGGGTGTTTGACGGGAGCGGCACCGACCGATACATACATCTGCTCACACCGACCAGAGGGCGACTGACTGTCACCATCAAGAACGGGCAGAGCGGCCGTGCCTCCATCGCTTCCTACACCCAGCTTTTCACCTACGGGAATTATGAGCTATACGAAAAGAATAAAAGGTACTGGTTGCGGAACGGATCCGTGGCGCATACCTTCTACAACCTGACCACAGACCTTGAGAAAATGGCACTGGCTTCCTATCTCTGCGACCTGACCTGCGAGATGACCAACGACGAGGAGGGGGAGGAGACAGACCCGGCCGAGGAGAGCGGGGCACTCTTGCGGATGCTGCTCAACGCCCTGTATGTGATCCACACGGGGGAGAAACCGATGTCCATCGTCAAGGGCGTGTTTGAACTGCGGGCGGCGGCCATGGCGGGGTATGCCCCATCGGTGGTAGGATGTGCCCTGTGCCATGAGGGACACCCGGCGGAGAGCTACCTGGATGTCATGAACGGCAGGCTGATCTGCGCCGACTGCCAGACAAAGCGCAACCGGGCGGGGGGCATGATCACGCAAATGCAGGACAATGAACTCGGAGAGCGAAGCATTCTCCTGCCCCTGTCGTCATCGGTGCTGGCCGCCGTCCGGTATGCGCTGGGTGCCCAGGAAAAGAAGATCTTTTCCTTTACCCTCAAAGACAAGGGAGAGGAAGCCGCCTTTGCCAAGGTGGCGGAGACTTTCCTGCTCAATCATCTGGAACGGGGCTTTGATACGCTGGATTTTTACCATTCGGTGAAAAAATAGGAAAGGGCGGTCAACCGCCCTTTTTGAGTATGATAAACAGATCCTGATCCGCATAGGCCGGGTCTTCCACATAGCCCTGCGCCAGGTACGCATCAATGTGCGCCTTGTAGGAATTCTTATACCGGCTGTCCACTACCACATAGTCCACATCCGCCGCATCGCCGTGGTAGTTCAGCTCGTATACCTCATCCCGGTCGGCTACATGGGAGACGATCCAGGTCGTGGTACAAATGGACGCATCCTCGGGCAGGGTGTCCAGGATTGCATCCATCTGCCGGTAGGTGTCCTTGCCACCTGACCAGCGTTCGGTATAAGTGCCCAGAGAGGGCAGAACCGTGACGATGTACAGGCAACAGCAGGCGGCGGCTCCAAAGGCGAGCAGGTTCCTGCGCAGGGGCACCTTCAGCTCCGGCAGGTTCTGGATCATGGCGTAGAACAGGAAAGCCGTAATGCCGAACTGGTACTGGAAGCCGATGTCGTACTGGTACTTGTACATGGTCAAAAGGTTCATGAGAATGGGTGTAATCAACAGCCAGCGGGAGGGCTTCTTGGTACAGAACGGGATGAACCCCAGGGGCAGGAACATCTGGAGGAAGTAGACCACCTTCTCCCAGTTGTAGTTGTCCGCGGAAGTCCAAGTGTTCTTGGAGGTGGAGAAAAGCTGGGTCAAAAGGTACCCGGGATTCTTCAGAGCAGTTTTCACCGCACCCCAAAGCCCGTCCTCCGAGGAAAGAATCAGGTTATTGAACCGGTTGACCATCGGCCCGGCGATGGCGGGACTGGCGGTCAGCCCCAGTTCCTCATAGTATGCGGCATAGTGGGAGCTGGTTTTGGTGAGGATCAGCATGGCCACCCCGAACCAGGCCATGGCGCCCACAGCCAGGATCGTGCCGTGCAGATACTTCTTTTTTGAAAGCAGGACATACAGCGCAAAGAGGATCACATAGACAGCCGCATCCTCCTTGACCATCAGCACGCCCACGGCGAAAAGGTACATGGGCAGGTACTTCTCCCGCTCAAAGAAGTAGAACATCCAAAGGAGCAGGGGAGCCAGGAAGCAGTTCTCATGGATGTCGTAGAAGCACCCGGCGGACAGGGCTGGGTACAGGGAGTAGATGAGACAGACCAGCAAGGTGGACTTTCCGGACAGCTGGAAGTGACGGCAGAGGAGCAGGATGGGAATGACTCCACTGCACAGGATCACCGCCTGCCCGATCTGTAGGGTCATGGGGGAGGGGAAGATAAAGTAGAAGGGAAGAAGCAGGTAGTAAATGGGCGAGATGTGTACCACGAAATGGGACAGCAGGACATTCCGCTCACTGGTCACCAGGGGCAGTCCGGTCTCCTTCATGTAATGGAACATGTTGCAGAACAGGCCGAAGTCAAAGTTGGGAGAGGAGAAGGTGGCATATCGCAGACAGGTAATGACGGCAATGACCGTGCCGCCGGTCAGACCGCACACCGTCGCCACGATGATCTGCGTTTTCTTGCCAGGCTTCCACTTTTCAAAGAGTAGGTCGTTCTGCTGGATGAAGTAGACCAAAAACAGCGCATAGGCCACCAGCACGGCCAGAACGAACAGGAAGGTGTTGTTGTCGCCGGGGTAGTCGGTCAGCCACTTGCACACGCAGAGGGTGGCCGCCAATAACAGGAACCAGGTGTCCGTTTCATACCGGGGAAGCAGAACGGAAATGACCGTATAGACCAGAAAGGACAGGACGCAACACAGTAGCAGGCTACCCATAGAGGTGTCTGCCAGGAAAGAGAGGTCGGTGAAGACAACCTCACTGTCCGCAAAGATCAGGGAGAAGGCCGCAAAGGTACACCAGGCGGCAATGATCCGGCAGATGACACGCTCCCGGGTCAGGGCGGGCTTCAGCTTTTCCAGAAAAAACTGTGCGGAAGACTGCCTCATGCCTTGCCCTCCTTTGATGCGGAAAACTTTTCGTTGTAGAGTTCAATACAGTTGCTGACGATCTCCTGGGCCTCCCGGTAGTTGAACAGTTCCTTGACAGCGGTCTGCTTGTTTTCCAGTTGCTTGTACACCGAGAAGAAGTGCATGATTTCGTCAAAGATGTGGGACGGCAGTTCGTCGATGGATGTGACTCCCCGGTAGGTGGGATCAGAGAAGGGGACGGCAATAATCTTGTCGTCCAGCTTGCCGCCGTCGATCATCCGCAGGGCACCGATGGGGTAGACCCGTACCAGCGTCAGGGGGTACAGCGGTTCGGAGCAGAGCACCAGCACATCCAGAGGGTCGCCGTCGTCGGCGTAGGTGCGGGGGATGAACCCGTAATTGGCGGGATAGTGGGTGGCGGTGTACAGCACCCTGTCCAGACGGACAAGACCGGTCTTCTTGTCCAGCTCGTACTTACAGGAACTGCCTTTGGGAATCTCCACCACAGCGGAAAAATCGGTGGGTGTGATCTCTGCCGGATCCATGTCATGCCAGATATTCATTGCTTCGTGTCCTCCGTATTCATACATTCAATGGTGGGTGGTTCGGTGCAGACGCTCACTTGATATAGTCAAAGGCGAAATCATAGATGGAGACGGTATCGCCGTCCTTGCAGCCCTTCTCCTCCAGCATGTCAAACACGCCGCTGGACTGGAGTACCCGCTGGAAGTAGTTGAGGGACTCGTAATCGTCAAAGTTGATGCGCCCCATCAGGTTGTAGATCCAGTCGCCCTCCACATAGAAGGTGTTATTTTCTCGCCGGATGACGGTTTCCTTGACCCCGGCTCCGGGCAGGTCGGACAGGAGGGCTTCGCCCGGCTCCAGCTCGCTTTCATACACCGTGATGGGCGGCAGGAGCTTCAGCCGTTCATAGACCCGGTGGATCATATCCTTGATGCCCTCATGGGTCACGGCGGAGACATACATCATCTCCCAGCCATTTTCGTCCACAAAGTCTTCAAAGGCTTTCACATCCACCACCGATTCATCCAGGCTGTCGCACTTGTTGGCCAGGATGATCTGCGGCCTTGTGGCCAGGGTGGGGGAGTATTTCTCCAGCTCTGCGTTGATGTTCTTCACATCCTGGATGGGATCCCGCCCCTCAAAACAGGAGATGTCCACCACATGGAGAAGCAGGCGGCAACGGTCAATGTGTCGGAGAAAATCGTGACCAAGCCCCGCCCCCTCGGCGGCTCCGTCGATCAGCCCGGGGATGTCTGCCACCACGAAGCCCTGCCCGTCCTCCACCTGCACCACGCCCAGATTGGGGGAGAGGGTGGTGAAATGGTAGTCCGCAATCTTGGGTCTTGCGGCACTGATAGCCGCCAGCAGGGAGGATTTTCCCACGCTGGGGTACCCAATCAGACCCACATCGGCGATCATCTTCAGCTCCAGCAGTACCTCCCGCTCCTGCCCCCGGGTGCCGTTCTTGGCGAACATGGGGGCCTGACGGGTGGGGGTGGCAAAATGGGCGTTGCCCCAGCCGCCCCGGCCACCTCGACAGCAGACATAGTCCGCCCCGCCATTCTCGGACATATCGTGTATGACCTTCCCGGTGGCGGCGTCCTTGATCAGGGTGCCCTCCGGCACAGTCAGGATCAGATCCTCCGCATTGGCCCCGTGAAAACGCTCGCCGGAGCCGTTTTCACCGTTCGGTGCCACGAAACGGTGCCGGTACCGGTAGGCCAGCAGGGTATTGGTGCCCTTGTCCGTGCGGAAGATGATGTTGCCGCCGTGACCGCCGTCCCCGCCCGCCGGGCCGCCGTGGGAGATATACTTCTCCCGGTGGAAGGCAATGGCCCCGTTGCCACCGTCCCCGGCCTTGATGGATATTTTCACATGATCAAAAAATTGCATGACAGTCTCGCATCCTTTACGGTTGGTGTGATTGGTGTGAATCTGTGTCAGTTTTCCTCCGGCCGCCGGGGGCTGATATTCCCGTCCTCGCCCTTCTGCTTGATCAGGAGGCGGATAGGCGTGCCGGAAAAGCCGTAGGTTTCCCGCAGGCAGTTTTCAATGTACCGCTGGTAGGAGAAGTGGAACAGCTCTGCCGAGTTGCAGAAGAGAACGAAGGTGGGCGGTGCCACGGCAGACTGGGTCATATAGTATATCTTCAGCCGCCGTCCCTTATCCGTAGGGGGCTGAACCCGCATCATAGCCTCTCCCAGCACATCGTTGAGGGCGCCGGTAGTCACCCGCAGATGAGCCTGGTCGTAGACCGACCGGATCATGTCATAGAGGTTGTCCACCCGCTGGCCGGTCTTGGCGGACACGAACAGGATGGGCGCATAGGGCATATAGGCCAGGGCCGTGCGTATCTTGTCCGTGAACTCTTTCACTGTGCTGTTGTCCTTGACCACGGTGTCCCACTTGTTGACCACGATGATGGTGGCCTTGCCTGCCTCGTGGGCAATGCCGGCGATCTTCTCATCCTGCTCGGTGATGCCCACCGAGGCATCGATCAGAAGCAGGCAGACATCCGCCCGCTCCACCGCCATGTGAGCCCGGAGCACGCTGTACTTCTCCACCTGGTCGCCGATCCTGGCGGCCCGGCGGATCCCGGCTGTGTCAATGAAGGTGAAGATTCCGTGTTGATTCACAAGGCGGGTGTCCACTGCGTCCCGGGTGGTACCGGCTATGTCAGAGACGATCATGCGGTTCTCGCCGAGAAAGCGGTTCACAATGGAGGATTTCCCGGCGTTGGGCTTCCCGATGACGGCGATGCGGATGCCGCTGTCCTCCGGTTCGTTGTCCTCCCAGTCAGCCAGTGCACTGACGCAGGCATCCAGCAGGTCGCCGGTGCCGCTGCCGTGAATGGAGGAGACCGCTACCGGATCGGTGTCAAATCCCAGCTCGTAAAATTCGTAGTACTCATAGGGCAAATCGCCGATCCGGTCGCACTTGTTGATACAGGGCACCACCGGCTTGCCGCTCTTCTTGAGCATGACGGCAATGTCCCGGTCGTCCGCTGTCAGCCCGGTGCGCACATCGCACAGGAACACGATGACATCGGCATCATCGATGGCGATCTGAGCCTGGGTCTTCATCTGGGACAGGATCACATCGTCTGTCTTCGGCTCAATGCCGCCGGTATCAATGAGAATGAGCTGGCGACCCCGCCACTCACACTCGCCGTATATACGGTCACGGGTCACACCGGGGGTGTCCTCCACAATGGAGCGACGCTCGCCGATCAGCTTGTTGAACAGGGTGGACTTGCCCACATTGGGGCGGCCCACGATGGCAATGACAGGCTTGGACATACTGTTTCCTTTCAATTTCTGTATTTTCAGGGGGAGGAATCATATACCTGTATCAGTCAACGATCCCCAACATTTCCCGGACAAAGGCAGCCCCGTCGTTCTTGCTGACAAGGACGGGAACGCCCAGCTTTTCTGACAGCTCTTCCGGTGTCATGTCGTCCAGGAACATATCTTCATCTGCCCGCAGGGTGTTCTCCGGGATGAACAGTGCCTGACCCAGGTCTTTGCCGGACAGTTGTTCCGCCATGTCCGTACCTGTCAGAAGCCCAGCCACTGTAATGGTCTCTCCGAAGAAGTGGTTGATGATCTCGTAGACCATGATCTCAAGCCCCTCCACCCGTGCCTCCATCCGGGCGGCCATGGACTTGATGGTGGGGTAGGCGGCCACGCCGGTGCAGACCGACACTCGCCGGGGGCCGTGGTAATTCTCCAGATCCTCGTCCAGGAAGGCCATCTCCTGCTCGAACTCAGAGAGCAGGGAGGTGATCATCCCCACACCGTTTTCCAACTGGGCATACCCCTCGTAGTATGACTCATCCGGCAGGGGGAGACCTGCCGTCAGGTACAGCTCATCGGCGCAGAAGAACTTCCGGGAGCCGCATGCGGCAAGACACTTCTCTGCAAAAGCCTCCACCTGGCGGATGGTGGCGGCGGCCTCCACTCTGGTGTACGGCTCCAGCGGGTAGAGCTTCTGGCGGTAGCGGGTCAGCCCGGCGGGCACGATGGACACACTCTCCAGAGCGTCCCCCAGGGCGTACAGGTCAGAGAGGGAGCGGTCAAGCTCCGGCCCGTCGTTGATGCCCCGGCACAGCACGATCTGCCCGCACAGGGTGATACCAGCCTGAGCCAGCCGGGTCATGTAGGAGAGTACCTCCCCGGCCCGCTTGTTGTGCATCATCTTGACCCGGAGTTCCGGGTTGGTGGTGTGGACAGACACATTGATGGGAGAGATGTGCATCTCAATGATCCGGTCAATGTCCGCATCATGCAGGTTGGTCATGGTGATGAAATTGCCGTGGAGGAAGGACAGCCGGGAGTCGTCGTCCTTGAAGTACAGCGTCTCCCGCATACCCCGGGGAAGCTGGTCAATGAAACAGAAGATACACTTATTCTCGCAGGAATGCTTTCGATCCATCAGCGGCGTATCAAAATCCAGGCCGATGTCGTCATACTCCCGCTTGTGAATGGTCACATCCAAAGGCGCACCGTCCCGCAACAGTCCCAGACGCACCTGGGTGTCGGCCAGGAAGAAGCGGTAATCCAGCACATCGGTGATGGGCCTGTCATTGATGCTGACCAGCACATCGCCCGCCCGTACACCGTGCCGATCCGCACGGCTTCCGGGAAAGACCTCCTTGATCGTGACCATAGCGTTCTCCTTTACCTCCGGGAAAAAATCACACCTGTCTATTATAGCACAAATTTCCCTGCGTGTCAATTATTTCTTTTCCCGGCGGATGATATTGACCTCGTCCCACCGGGCTATCTCGAATATGCCGATATGTACCCCGCTGACCCTGTCCCGCAGGGAAATGGGGCTGTTCAGCCGGGCAAGCAGGGCAGTCAACGCCGCCCCGTCGGAGTCGTCCCCGTCCTCGCCGTCCGGGAGGATCTGGAACACCCACTGCTGACCGGAGGGATGCCTGTCCTCAAAGGTGGCCTGATTCTTGAACCGGATGACAGTCACGATCTCCCCGGAAAGCACGGAGGAAAGGGCAGGGATGGCATCGACCGCCGGAAGATTCCCTGAAAGCTCGCACTGCCCGAACCAAAGCTGCCCAGTGATGTCGCCGCCCCTGTCCTGCTCCGCCTCATAGGATACCCCATAGGCGGGAAACTGCGGGTTGGGGATGAGGAATTGCAAAAGCTCTGCGCCCCGGTCAGTATGATCCCTTGTGACAGTGGGGTGATGGGTGCGAAAAGTAGCCATGAGCGCCTGGGACAACTCATCCAGACTACGGTAGGACATAAAAGTCAGCTCCTTGTTTTTGGTTTCAGACCGATTCAGACGGCTTTCTGAAAATCTCATTTTCCCCCTTGAAAAACGCCGGGGAATGTGGTATCATATAGTATAAACGATTTTGCCCGGAATTGCAAGACCCTGAAGAAAAAAAGAAGGGCACAACCGTCACGCATTGGAAAAGGAGCCGGAATGGAACAGATATACACGATACCCGTCAATGAGGCTTTTGAGCAGTCGGCCGCAGACCCGTCCTGCGGTTGTCCTCTCTGCACCCTGTACAGACGCCTGGAGGAAAACGAGCTGGATCTCATCCTGGGTGCCTCCATGATGGAGCCGGATGTGCGGATCAAGACCAATCAAGAGGGCTTCTGCCGCCTGCACTACGATCTGATGTTCGTGCGGAAAAACCGACTGGGCATGGCACTGACGCTGGAGAGCCACCTGAAGGAACTGCAAAAGGACATCAAGGAGGGCGGACTGGGCGCACCCGGCGCAAAGCCGATCAAACGCATCCAGGCGCTGGAGTCCGGCTGTTATGTCTGCCGCCGCATAGAATTCAACTTTGAACATATGGTGGAGACAGCCGTCCTGCTCTGGGACACGGACGAAGCCTTCCCGGCCAAGCTGGATGCACAGCCGTACTTCTGCCTGCCTCACTATCGCCGTCTGTTGGAGTACGGTCAGAAGCGGCTGGGGAAGAAGAAACAGGCCGCCTTCGCCGCCGCCTGCGGCAAGGTGGTGAACAGCTACATGGAGACTTTGACCGAGGATATCAGTTGGTTTTGCAAAAAGTTCGACTACCGGTATGACCAGGAACCCTGGTATAACTCCAAGGATGCCGTGGAGCGGGCCATCCGCTTCCTGCGCTCGGATATTCACACGGGGGAAACGCAAAAGGCCAAGGGCAAGTGAATACAGCCCCGCACAGATACAACATAATCGTACAGGTAAGAAAGCAGGAATTGTATTATGATCGACCTTCTGGAATTGCATAAATACTTCATTGGCCAGCATCTGCACGCAGGGGATGTGGCGGTGGACTTTACCATGGGCAACGGGCACGATACGGAGTATCTGTCCAAGACCGTTGGCCCGGAGGGCTTTGTCTACGCCTTTGACATTCAGGAACAGGCACTGGCCTCCACCCAGGAGAGGCTGGTCAACGCCGGGTGTCCGGATAACTACCAGCTCATTCTGGATTCACATTCCCATGTCAAAAAGTATGTGGATGTGCCCTTCAAGGCCGGGATGTTCAACCTGGGCTGGCTCCCCGGCGGGGACAAGTCCATTACCACCCTGCGGGAGACCACCCTGCCGGCCATCCGGGATGCCATTGACCTGATGGACAAGGATGCCATCCTCAACATCGCCGTATACCCGGGACATGCGGAGGGGGATGCCGAGGGAAAGCTGATACAGGAGTACCTATCCTCCGTCAGCAGACACAGGATCTGCGCCACCATGGTGAAAATTCTCAATTCTCCGACCTCCCCCTACTTCATTGTGGTGGAGACGAAACCCGCCAAATAGAAAGGGAAAACCATATCATGAAAGGTATTATGAAAGTTCAAAAACCCATGCACCGCCGCGCCGTGCGCCTCTGCGCCGGTGCCCTGTCCGCCCTTCTCCTCCTTTGCAGTACACTGACCGGTTGCCAAGGCGGAGAGCCTGGCGGGGAGACGAAAACCGATCAGACAGGCATCCCCGGCGATGACTCCTACACCTATCGCATTGACATGGGAAAGTATTGGAGTGCCATCAACGCCGGCGGATCCGACTACCTGACGCTTGTCAATAAGTCCGTGACCGTCAGTGCCTCCTACGCACCGTCCACCCTTGTGACGCTGGATCCGTCCTATACTCTGTACGGCAAGGAAATTCAGATGGAATCCAATGCGGCTCTTGCCGCCGAGGCCATGCTTCTGGAGCTGTGGTCCTACGGCTGGACGGACATCCTGATAACCAGCGGCTACCGTTCCTACCAGTATCAGTCCACGCTGTTCAATACCTACCTGGCAAGGGAGCAGGAAGCACACCCCGCATGGAGTACCGCCCGGTGCGAGCAGGAGGTGCTGACCTACTCGGCAAGGCCCGGCACCAGCGAGCATCATACCGGCCTTTGTATGGATCTGATCGTCAATGACAGCAACCCGGTGCTGGATGAGAGCTTTGCCAAGCACCCGGCGTATGCCTGGCTGCAGGAGAACGCCTACCGCTTCGGCTTCATCCTCCGCTACCCGGACGGGAAGGAAAGCGTGACCGGCTACCAGTATGAGCCGTGGCATTACCGCTTTGTGGGGATAGAGGCCGCTACGGCCATTCACGCCGGAGGACTTACGCTGGAGGAGTATCTGTCCCGCTCCGGCGGGTGATCTTGCTTGCTTCACACAGTGCCCATTTTTTGGCCGCTGTCCTGTGCCGGTTCTCTCTCCTGCTCCTGCATGCGCCGGATCATCCGGACAGCGTCCGAGGCCGTGTTGGGATATACCTGCATGGAGATTTCGCAACTGTCCAGGACGGCCTCTGTCATATGGGTGATATATTTCTCCCCCTCCAGCCGCAGAGAGCGGGGCGGGGCGACGCCTACATGTGTGTGAACAAGGGTGTCAGGGTCGGGGTAACAACGGTCTTGTCTGTGAATCATACGATCATCATCCTTTCTTTGGTCAGAATATAGTGTGCCCGGGGCAGAGCACTCGCACAGTGGTAAATTCAGGATACCTGCTTGCCCATTCATTACATAATTTTCAATTCTCAGTGCCATATCGGTCATATAATCTTCACAAATGGCAGATATAATAGAGCCAGTTGGTGGGAGATGACCAAATTGCCAAAGACCGGATCCACAAGCATCCCGCCGGAAATGTGAGGTACCTGTCATGGAAGGGAACTTTGATGAAAAGAATGAAGGAAACGGGCAACACGAAGCGATGTCCGGAACACAGGCATCACACAATGACCTGACAGACCAGGGGGAAAACTGTTCCCAGGTCTATACAGCGGCCGAGCGTAGCTTCGCCTTCAACGGAAACGCTACCCCGGATGGGAGCGGCTACACCACACCCACCGGAGGACATGGCTATGTCTACGCTCCCGGCCCGTCCGGGAAAGGAAACGGGAACGGGACGAAAAAACAAAAAATTCTGGTGGTGGCGTCCTGCCTGATCATAGCGGCGTTGTTCATTGCCTGTTTCTCTCTGGGTGCCTTGCTGTTCTCCGAAAAGCAAACGCCGGAAAATGAGCACAAGTATGAACAGACAAAAGCCGAGGTTGACACGGAATTCAATACCACCAACGGTGTCTTTGTAGTCATAGACCCGAACGATACCTATGCGCCGGAGACTGACACAGATGCAGTGCAGGGCGTACAGGAGACCCAGACGGGTGTGGTGCAGGATGCCACGGGCACCACGGGCGAGATACTCATCCCCCAGAAACCAATGCCTACCACGGCCACCCTGTTCAAAAAATCCTCTCTGCGGGTGGATGCCAACGGGGACGGCAAGGCGGATGTAGCGCTGGATGAAAAGGGATATGTGCTTACATCTGCAGATACCAATATCCTTCCGGCGGCGACTGTGGTGCATAGGGTGGCACAGTCGGTGGTGGAGATCACCACGGAGACCGTCGTACAGTCCGGCCGCCTCGGGCAGTATGTGACCAGCGGAGCCGGAAGCGGCGTGATTATTTCAAAAGAAGGCTTCATCATTACCAATAACCATGTGATCGAGGGGGCGGACTCCATCACGGTCACGCTGACTGATGGTACCCGGTATACCGCTGTGCTGGTGGGCACGGATGCCAAGACGGATGTGGCTCTGCTCTGGATCGACCCCCTGGGCAGGGAGCTGACGGTGGCTACCCTGGGTTCCAGCTTTGATCTGGTGGTTGGCGAGGAGATCCTGGCTATAGGAAACCCGCTTGGTTCCCTGGGCGGCACCGTGACGGAGGGCATCATCAGTGCCACCGCCCGGCAGATCATCATGGATGGCACCTACATGACCTTGCTTCAGGTGTCCTCTCCCATCAATCCCGGCAACTCCGGCGGCGGGTTGTTCAATATGGCCGGGGAATTGGTAGGCATTGTAAACGCCAAGTATGCAGACGAGGAGGTAGAGGGACTGGGCTTCGCCATTCCCATTGACACGGCTTACGATGTGGTCTGCGAGCTGTACCAGTACGGCTATGTCCGTGGCCGACCCACCACCGGACTGACCCTGATCGATGCCACTTCCACTTCTATGGCCATGTACTACTTCCATTCCCCCTATACCGGTGTGTATGTGTATACTTCCTCCTTGACGGACGAATTGCAGACCGGAGACCTGATCCTCTCCTTCGGCGGTGTGGAGGTCACATCCTCCCCTCAGATCACCAGCGTGGTGGAAGGCATGGCTGTCGGAGATCAGGTGGAGGTGATTGTTTACCGGGGAGGCAAACAGCTGACAGTCACATTGACGCTGGGGGAATATAAACCTCAGACCGCAACCAATGGCACCTCTGAAACGCCGGCGGCGTGATCGCCGACAGTCCGAGTTGCCATATCGTACAGACCATCAAATTTTTGCACCGTGCGCCGTCGGATGCCATGCAAGGCTGGAAACGGACGCACAGAAAGGCGGACGACCATGTACCATATCCTTGTTGTTGACGATGAGACCCGTATCCGTTCCCTGATCCGCAAGTATGCGGAATTTGAAGGACACACCGTGACCGAGGCCGGGGACGGCATGGAGGCGGTGCGCCTCTGCCGGACAGAGACCTTCGACCTGATCATCATGGACATCATGATGCCGGAGCTGGACGGCTTTTCAGCCTGCCGGGAAATACGGAAGATCACCCAGACGCCCATCATCATGCTGTCCGCCCGGGGGGAAGAGTATGACAAGATCAACGGCTTTGAACTGGGCATTGACGACTATGTGGTCAAGCCCTTCTCGCCCAAGGAGCTGATGCTCCGGGTGGATGCTGTGATGAAGCGGGTGAAGCGGACGGCTTCCGATGTGGTCAAGGCACCCAATCAGGTCATCGAACTGGATCACGGCGGCCTGAAGGCTGATGTGACGGCACGGATCGTCTATGTGGACGGCCAGCGGGTGGACATGTCTCCCAAGGAGTACGATCTGTTCTTCTATATGCTGGAGAACCGCAATATTGCTCTGTCCAGGGAAAAGCTGATCAGCGAGGTCTGGGGGTATGATTTCTATGGGGATGCCCGCACGCTGGACACCCACATCAAGCTGCTCCGCAAGAGCCTTGGCAGGTACGCCTCCTACATTGTCACCCTGCGGGGCGTGGGCTACCGTTTTGAAGGGGAATAAGTCTTCGTAAATGCGGAACAGCCCCGGCGAGGTGGGAAAGATCCGTATTATTCATGTGATGTGCGCCTTCCGGGGCGAGAATGCTCTCTCATACAGGGGGTCTTTCGCCGCCGGGAGGCAGGGTTGGTTCATAGACCCGGAGCGGCCTCACAGAGGACAAAGAAGCGGCAAGAGGAGGTATGTCAGCATGCAGGACGCATACCAGGGAACAGAAGAAGAGCGCAAGCGGCCGAGGATCAGCATATCCTGGAAGCTGTTTGCGTATCTTTTGCTGTTTACGACCTTCATACTCATCGTGGTATGGGTCTTTCAGATCGGCCTGCTCAATTACTTTTACCGGCAGAGTAAATACAATGAATTGAAGAACGCCGACAGGGTGCTGGTGAACACCATCCAATACGATATGGAGCATCTGCAGGATTGTGTCGATACACTTGCTGATGAGTATTCCGTGAGCATCCGTATATTCAGCCTGAGTTGGGATGGAAACCACGGGTACGCAACGGATCTTTCCAGCAGCGCAGACCTGACGCTGGGTAGTCCTATCAACGGTATTGACGAAGCCTATCTGACCTATCTCTACAATAAAGCTGTCAGTAATGACGGCCTGTATACCCTGTTGGTGGAACCGGACAAGGAGGGGCTGACCGGCGATGGGACGACGCAGGTGCCAAATACCAAGCCAGGCAACCAGCGGTGGCAGAAACTGTTCTTCAGTAAGAATATGCTCCAGGTGCGGCTGGTCAAGACGGAGGGGGGCGAAGGCATCAGCCAGACATACCTGATCCTGCTCAACTCCGAACTGATGCCTCTCAATGCTACCGTGCAGACACTGAAGACCCAGTTCTGGGTCATCGCTGCCATCCTTCTGTGCGGGGCTGTGGTGCTTGCCTTGCTCATTTCACGGAATATCTCCAGCCCCATACAGAAGATGAGCCGAGCCGCCGGACAGCTTGCCAAAGGACACTATGATGCGGACTTCCGTGTGAACGGATACCGGGAGGTCATGGAGCTGTCAGATGCTCTGACCCACGCCGCCGGAGAATTATCCAAGAATGACGCACTGCAAAAGGAATTGCTGGCCAACATATCCCACGATCTGCGCACCCCGCTGACCATGATCGTCGGCTACAGCGAGGTCATGCGGGATATTCCCGGGGAAAACACGCCGGAGAATGTGCAGGTCATCATCGACGAGACAGAGCGACTGTCCAATCTTGTCAACGACCTGCTGGATCTGTCCAAGCTTCAGGCAGGAACCAGACAGCCAAAAATGGAGAGGTTCGGCCTGACGGAGACCGTGGAGAGCGTCATGTCAAGGTACGAGAAGCTGACGCAGAAGGATGGATACCGCATTGCGTTCAGTTATGATACCCGGGTGGATGTGATCGCAGACCGTACCATGATCCTACAGGTGATCTATAACCTGATCAACAACGCCGTCAACTATACCGGAGAGGACAAGATGGTTCGTGTCACCCAGCGGGTTCTGACCGGCGGGGAACAGCTCCGGGTGCGCATATCCGTGACGGATGACGGTGAGGGGATCCCGCCGGATCAGATCCCTCTGATATGGGACAGGTACTACAAGGTAGATAAGGTGCACCGGCGGGCTATGATCGGCACCGGACTGGGGCTTTCCATCGTCAAGCAGATTCTGGAACAGCATCATACCACCTATGGCGTGGAATCCAAGCTGGGGCAGGGCTCTACCTTCTGGTTTGAACTACCCGTGGCTGAACGGGGAGATGACGGGGACAACGGTCAGAATAACAGACAGGGATAAGAAAAATGGAATTGCCATACCTTGTCTGTGAATGTTGACTGTCTGAAATGCATCGAATTGTACAGCATCAATAAAGAAATTTTGCTAAAACTCTTGCAAAATCGGGTGAGATATGATATAATTACCTTTGGAGAGTTGCAGGTATCGGGTGTGATCCCGAGCCGGAGATGAGAAAGGTATGGTATTTACCATGAAAATCAATGAGAAGAAAATTGTCCTGGCCCTTTTTGTCGGAGGAGCCATTGTCTTGGTCGTGGGCATTCTGCTTCTGGCTTTGGCTGTTCCTGCTGTTGCATCCACCTTTCATAAAGTCATGTGGTCTCTGACAGCCGTCCTTTCCATGTTGCTGGGCGGCGTGCTTCTGTGGTTGGCCTATCTCTACAGGGATACAGATGCCAACTTTTTCCGCTATGATCCCCATACCGGTCGTAATATTCCACTGAAGGAAGTGGATTTTGACCGTATCAACAGCCGCATGGCCGCATATGAGAACAGAATATCTGCTTCCTATGATTCGCTTTGGAAAGGAGACATTTTCACAGAGTGCGACGCAGAACGCTTTGGCCCTGAGGAGGTGTACAGACCTCTGCTCGCCTATAAAATGCTGTACGACCTGGCGGAGATCGACCGGGATGAAAGCTGGGAGCTTTTCACCGGTGCCGAGCCGGAGCTTGTCAATTCACTGGCAGATGCTCTCCGGGATGCCGGGGAGGATAAGATGGCGGATGCGGTGGTCGATGCCTACAATCGGGTAGAGGATGTGACAGAAATCGCCTGGATCCGTGATTTTATCAAGGGCAATCAGAAGTACATACAGCGCCGTGTGCTGCATTATGTCCATAAGAATGATGAACTTTTCTATTGATCATCGCTCCGTATCAATCGTATGCCGCCCTGTTCTGCGCAGGGCGGCGTTTTGTTATACGAGCAAGAAAACAGTATAAGGCAAATGGTCAACGGCTCCCTCGCCGTTTCAGATCTCCTGTGGCCGGGTTATCCAACAGTTTGCCGTCCTCTGTAAACCTGGATCCGTGGCAGGGGCAATCCCAGGTGTGCTCCTGAGGGTTCCACTTCAGCGCACAGCCCAAGTGCGGACAGCGGGGGGCGGTGGGCGTAAGAAGGTTCAGCACTGCCCCGGCAGCATTGACGGCCAGTTGAGGCCGGAGGATGCTCCGTGAGGGAGAGAAGACTGACTCATAGGGGCTTCGGTGCCCGGCGATCCTGTCAGATAACATCAAAGCGGCCACCATAGCCGAGGTCATGCCCCACTTGTTGAAACCGGTAGCCACATACAGACCGGGTGTGCGGCGGGAATACTGCCCAATATATGGTACGCCATCCAGGGACATGCAGTCCTGGGTGGCCCAGTGCCTCACCTCCCGGGCTTGGGGGTAGTGGACTTTGGCAAAGTCCCGTAGCTCCTTCCAACCGCCGCCCTGCTGTCCGGTGCGGTGCCCGCCGCCGGTAAGGAGCAGAAGGTCGCCGAAGGAGCGGAAGGACAACCCCCGCTCGGATTCGTCCACATACATGCCGTGAACATCAGCGGCGTGTTCCAGGGCGATGACATAGGAACGGTGCTGGTACAATTTCAAAAAGTAACTGCCGTGCTTGTTCAGAAAGGGGAAGTGGGTGGCGACGATGATAGCCTCCGCCCGGATCCGACCGCCGTCCGTCACCGCTGTTCTGTCCATCAACTCCCGCACTGTCGTGTGTTCATATATAGTCAACCCGTCAAGACCGTCCAGAAGCCCGGCTATAAATTTCAGGGGGTGGAATTGGGCTTGATCAGGAAAGGACACGGCATCTACCGTGGGGAAGGGCAGGGGAGTCCGGGGGACAGACACCGCCGGGTACCCCAGACGGTGCAGAGCCGCCAGTTCCTGCTCGATCTTTTTCTTTCCCTTCGGTTCCCGGGTGTACACACAGGCCGACTGCTCCTCAAAGTCGCAGTCTATATCACGGGCGAGCGCACGGTAGCGATCCAACGCCGCTTGGTTGGCCTCCAGGTACAGCTTTGCCTTGCCCTCCCCGAATCGGCGGATCAACTGATGGTAGATCAGCCCGTGCTGGGCGGTAATCTTCGCAGTGGTACAGCCGGTGACACCGCCGCAGAGCCTGTCCGCCTCCACCAGGACGCACGGCACCCCGATCTGCTTCAGCATGTAGGCACACAGAATGCCAGTTATCCCGCCGCCGATGACCAGCACACCAGTCTTTATATCCTTCTTCAAAGGCGGGAATGATGGCAGCGATACACTTTGATTCCAAACGGTTTGCATGATGGATCCTCCGCTTGATTTCCCTTATAGTTTCCCACGGAAGACCCGGATTATACGAAAAAGGAGCCTTGCATCTCGCATGGCTCCTTCTTGAATATTATTCTCTGTTTGCAATCGTCACGGAAATCCTGTCCGGCTCCAGCACCCGCACTTCCCGGGGGAGAGTCAGCCGCCCGGTGTAACCGGCAGGCAGGGAAGCTGTGAGGGAGAAGCTGTCCCCATCGTACCGCCAGGAGACGGACAACAGACCCTCCGGCATCTCCATGGTGCCTCTGGCCCACCGCAGGCCGCACAGATGCGGCGCAATGTCTACCGTTTTGTTCAGGCGGTCTGGGATGCCCATGCCCAGCACATCCCGCACAAGGTGTACCCCGGCGTGGGAGGTGAACCCGTGGCAACGGGAGGAGGTGCCAATGCCGGTGCTCTCCCACAGAGTGCCCGGCCCTTCTTTCAGCTGGGGCATATAGATTGCCAGCAGATCCTCCCACAGCTTATCCGTGTGTCCACGGCGAGCCAGCATATCCAACCGGATGCACAGGCCGATGAAAAGCTGGCTTTGCCCGATGTTCGGGTCGGCGGCAAAGCGGGGAGCCGGGCCCATGGTGTCCCGCACCGCCTTATCCAAGGCCGGTGTTTCCCCCGGGGCGAACAGCTCTGCCCAAAGCGCTGTGGCCATGCCGGTTTCCGAGATGCGTCCCCGCCCGTGCAGACGGCCATCTCCGGAGACGGTAAAGCTGTCCGGGAAGGAGGTCAGGGTGGAGAGGTTGCGGCCGCCGTCCCCGGCAATGGCGTCCCGGAGCAGACCACGGATGCGCTCACCTTCCGCAACCCAGGCAGAGCGGTCAAAGGTCTTTCCCAGTTGGATCAGCATGTAGGCATACAGGGCATTGGCCGGGGTGGAGATGGGTGTCTGATACTCGCCAAAGTTGGACATGGACCAATCAATGAACAGCCAGGGCAGATTTTCAAGGAGGCCGCTTTCCCCGATGAAATCCTGACTGCCCCGGACAAAAGCGGCGATCCGGTCGGAGAAACGGTTCCGGAAGTCCATGTCCCCGGTGCGGCTGATGTACTCGCAGACCTGACACATCAGCCAGAAAGTCCAGGTGGTGATACCGGTCATGTCCTTGTAGGAGGGCTTGTTCCCCGGGTAGACCTCGGGGAAGAAGCCGTGGAACATACCGTCGGCGGGGGTCAGGAGGAAGTCCTCCAAAAACTCCTTTTCCACCCGTGTATCGGACAACATGAGGGCGGCGGCTCGGGCTGTCCACAGGGAGTCGCACAGCCACCCACCCCGCTCCCGGTCAGGACAGTCCATGAAAATGTCCAGCGTGTTGTTCAGGAGGGTGCGGTATGCGGCGCCATACAGGCGGTTGATATTGTCATCGGAGCAGAGGAAGGAGGCCCTTTGCATATCCGGGTAGCTGTACGCCAGCATGGAGACACCGAGGACAGTTACCTGCCCGCATCCACGGAAATACACCTGGATGTACCGACCAAGCCCCGGCTCCATAGCCGCAAAAACAGTCTTTCCGGCCTGCACATGGAGGCGGGTCACATTGTTGTAATGATAGGCGATGCGCCCGTCGGTGTCCAACAGCTCGGTATGGACGATGTCAATGATGCCGGGAAACTCGCACAGGCAGGATATGGCGGGGAAGCCTACCACATTCTCGCCGCCATGGCTGTCAAAGAGCACCCAGGTATCAGATGCCCCCGAAAGGGTCAACCCCGCCTGACTTCTTGTGGCGGTGATCCCGCCATCACTGTCCGCTGTCCGGCGGCAGTCCATCAACGGGTGCTCCTTCAGAGAGGCGTAATATCCGGCGGGTGTGTAGGCAGGGTTGTCCTCAAAGAACAGAAGTTCCGGTTGGATGTCCTCCCGGATGGTACAGGTGCCGTACCCCACCACCCGGTCAAACTGGTGTGGTGCCAGCGTGGGCAGGGGAGAGGTGCGGGGAAGAAGGACAGGAGCTATGGCGGGGGCCGGATCGGTGAAAGTGCCTACCCCTTGCCGCCAGAGCGTGTATTCTTCATTCAGGTAGTATATTTCCGAAGCCTCCCGGCAGTGGGAGATCCGGCCGGTGCGCCCTTCTCTGGCAGGGAGGCGGCAGACCTTCCAGGAGCCATCGGTTCCGGTGGCGGTGAGGATGCTTCCGTCCCCCTCCAGCTCGGCCATGACAAAGCCGGGGCCGTCTGATAGGGTACAGTCGTTGGAGTACCCACAGTACAGGTCGCCGTAGGACATGACTTCAATGGCAAGGTGATTCACGCCGTCACACAACCGGTCAGCCACATCCACCTCATCCACACGGGCGTACCCGTGGGCGGTGCGGGCGGGGCCGTGCATGACGATCTCCCCGTTGATATACAGGCGGTACACATGACGGGCGGCGATACGGAACACCGCCTTTTGTGGGCGTGATCCGGTTTTTGCGTCGGTACCTGTAGAGGATAGGGGGAGCGCAGTATAGAAGCCGTACTGGCTGACCGCTTCCTCGGCCTGTTGCCTTTTGGCTTCGGCAGGGGACAGCGGGTAGAAGATAGCTTGGGCAGCAGTCATAAGTCGAACTTCCTTTCCTGGGCATGTGGTTCCGTAGTATACCATAAAGGACAGGGCGTGTGTAACATTTACACATCCTGCCGTCCTTGCAGGGCACGGTACAGCGTCACCTCATCGGCGTACTCAATGTCCGTTCCTACCGAGATGCCGTAGGCCAAGCGAGTGACCTTGATGCCCAGCGGCTTCAGCAGACGGGCAATATACATGGCGGTGGTTTCCCCCTCCACATCGGCGTTGGTGGCCACGATGACCTCCCGGACATCGCCCTGGTCGATGCGTGCCAACAGCTCCTTGATCTTCAGCTTATCCGGCGTGATCCCGTTGAGGGGGGACAGCACCCCGTGGAGCACATGGTAGACCCCCCGGTACTCCCGCACCCGCTCCATGGCCATGACCGTCCGCACATCCGACACGACACAGATGACCCCCCGATCCCGTGTCTCGTCGTCACAGACAGGACAAAGTTCCCGGTCAGTCAGATTCTGACACACCGGGCACAGGTGGATCTTCCGTTTGGCATCCAGAATGGCATCAGCAAAAGCGGCGGCATCCTCCGGGGTCATGTCCAGCACGGAGAAAGCCATCCGCAGTGCCGACTTCCGTCCCACGCCGCCCAGCTTGCCGAATTGCTCGGCCAGGTTCTGGAGCGATTCGATATATTCAGCCATGATGCTTCCGCTTCTCCAGATTCTGCCGGGATCAGAACATACCGGGCATACTCATCGGTCCGGTGATCTTCTCCATCTCGGCGGCGTTGGTCTCCTCCACCCGCTTGATGGCCTCGTTGATGCCCGCCACCAGAATGTCGGACAGCGTCTCAATATCGTCGGGATCCACGATCTCCGGCTGGATGTCGATGGACAGCACTTCCTTCTTGCCGTTGATCTTCACAGTGACAGCCCCGCCGCCAGCCTGGATGTCATACTCTCTGGCGTCCAGCTCCTCCTGCTTGGCCGCCATGTCCTCCTGCATCTTCTGCGCCTGACGGATCATGGCCTGCATATTCTGGGGGCCGCCGCCCATTCCCTTGGGTAAATTCGCTCTCATGTCTTTTTCCTCCGATAATTGTGTGTAGATTTTTGGATGGCTCGTCGCCCTCATGCCTGCTCTTCCGCCGCCTCCAGGATCAGATCCAGGGGGGAGGTAGGGTCGGCGGCAGTTTCCACCTCGACCAGAATATCATCTGCCGAAAGGGCACGCCCCAGGCACACCGACAGTGCCTTGCGCAGAGCCTCGGCGGTCTGTGCATCCATTGCCATCTGCCGGGAGAATTCATCGCTGAACTTGATGATCACCTGCCCGCTCTCAGCGGTGAAGGCCTTGGCCTGCTTGAGGTGGGCGGCAGACCAGGGGACACTCTCCATCACCCGGGAAACCGCTTCCGTCCACACCCGCAAAGGACGCAGGACCCGCCGGGGTGAGGCTTCCGTACCCCCATGATTCCCCGAAGGAGCATCAGGCGGAACGGCTTTGCGAGGTTGTTCGGTTGCCCCTTCAGATATGGTCGCCTTGGCCGGTGTCGCCCCATCACCGGGGCATGGCCTGTCACCGTCTACCACGGCGGTCACAGGACGGGGAGCCGATTCTGTGACCGGGGCATTCTCTTGCGTCAACGGGGCAGGGTGTGCCGTAGCAGGGGATCCTGCAGCAGGAATGCCAACCGGCACGCCGGCGGCTACCTGCTCCTCCAGCCGGGACAGGCGAGCCAGAATGGCGGGGGCAGAGGTATCCAACGCCGGGTCGCACAGGCGCACCAGCGTGACCTCCGCCACCGTGCGCTTGACGGCATAGGCTTTCTGCATGGCGAACAGGGCATCCTCCAAAAGTCCGATATGGAACAGCAGTGTCTCCCGGTCAAACCGGGCCGCCACCGCACGCAGGGCTTCCTGCTCGCTGTCGGTCAGATCCAGGTACTGTCCCGCATCCTTGGTGGTGCGGATGACCAGCATATCCCGGTAAAAGGAGATCAGCTCCTGCCAGAACACGGAGAGATCCCGGGAGGAGGCGACCACCTCCTCCTCCACCGTGCCGAACAGCGTATCAAAATCACGGTCAGCAATGGCCGTCACCACCCGGCTCATCCCCTCCCGCCCGGTGTTGCCCAGGGTGTCCGTGACAAGGGTCGGCGTGACAGGCAGACGGGAGGAGGCGCACAGCTCAAGCAGGCTGATGGCATCCCGCATCCCGCCCTGAGCCTGCCGTGCGATGAGACGAGCGGCCTCCGGATCCAGGGAAATGTCCTCCTGCCCGGCGATGTATACAAGACGGGCGACCAGATCGGCGGTGGCGATCCGGCGGAAGTCAAACCGCTGGCACCGGGACACGATGGTGGCGGGGAGCTTTTGCAGCTCGGTGGTGGCCAGAATGAAGATCACATGCTCCGGCGGCTCCTCCAGCGTCTTCAGGAGGGCGTTGAAGGCACTCTGGGACAGCATGTGCACCTCGTCGATGATGTACACCCGGTACTTCAGATCCGAGGGGGTATAGACGACCTCCTCCCGGATGTCCCGGATGTCGTCCACACCATTGTTGGAGGCGGCATCCATCTCCAGCACATCAGCGGTGCTCCCCTCGTCAATGGAGCGGCAGGCGGGGCACTCCCCGCAAGGGCCGGCCGGCGTGGGGTGCAGGCAGTTGACAGCCTTGGCCAGGATCTTGGCACAGGAGGTCTTTCCGGTACCCCGGGAACCGCAGAACAGGTAGGCGTGGGAAAAGTGCCCGGTCTGACACTCATACTTCAGGATGGATGTGACATGATCCTGCCCGCACACCTCGTCAAAGTTGCGGGGTCGCCATTTCCTGTACAGAGCCTGGTGCATGGAAAGACCTCCTTTCAGCCGGGGCAGATGCCCGGAAAAATGAATTTATGAGTCACGAACCACCACGACCGCCTGATGGGTGGAGCTGTCGCCGGTGGGAATGTAGGTCAGCTTGATATACACACGAGCCACGCCGGGTTCCAGGGATCTGACGGTGATCCCCGGGCATTCCGGCCCGCCGTTCAGTGCCGTATACTTGTCTACGGAAACAACCTCCAACGACTTCTCGTCGCCCTCAGCCAGCGTGACCTCCAGGTCAAAATCCTTGATGTGATAGCCAAGCGTGTAAAAGAGCGACATGGGAATATCAAAGTCCTGACCGGGATCGGCATATATCAGGTAGTATGATAGGCCAACACACAGATCAAAATCCTTTTCATCCCAACCGGGGCCGTAATCATATGTCTTGAGGGGGCCTATACATAAAGAATAATAGTATCTGTCCAGATCATTCTCCAATGAGCTTTTGTATTCAACGGCGGGGTGTGTTTCTTCTACAGATTCAATGGAGGGTTCTTTAGGGGAACTATTGCAGGCGCAGAAAACAGTCAAAAGAACAAAACTCATCAAAAGCGCTAAAAAACGGCATTTCATAAATTTTCTCCTTTCAAGTATGGTGCAATATGATTGCGCTATCACCGGCGTAATGTCTCGTACAACTCCGCATTGCTTTGTACAGGTTTTCCTCCGTGTCATTCCGGAAAAATGAATTTATGAGTCACGAACCACCACGACCACCTGATGGGTGGAGCTGTCGCCGGTAGGAATGTAGGTCAGTTTGATGTACACACGAGCCACACCCGGCTCCAGGGATCTGACGGTGATCCCCGGGCATTCCGGCCCGCCGTTCAGTGCCGTATACTTGTCTACGGAAACAACCTCCAACGACTTCTCGTCGCCCTCAGCCAGCGTGACCTCCAGGTCAAAATCCTTGATGTGATAGCCAAGCGTGTAAACAAGAAACATGGGAATATCAAAGTCCTGACCGGGATCGGCATATATCAGGTAATATGCCGGGCCAGCACTCAGATCGAAATCCTTTTCATACCAACCGGGGCCGTAATCAAATGTCTTAGTGGGGCCGATACACAAGGTATAATACTGTTGGTATAGATCGACATCTGATGTGTTTTTGTATTCCACTGCGGGGTGTGTTTCATCTTCGGAATTATTGGTGGTTTCTTTCTCAGGAAGCGTGTCCGGTTCAGCTCCATTGATCGTTTCATATTCCGGGAATGTGTCTGCTCCAGTATCATCTTCAAGAGTGATTTCTTCTTCGGATGTAGCTTCTTCCTCAGGGAGTGATTCTTCTTCCGTGCTTTTTGTAGTTTCTTCTACCGAAGGTGTTCCTTCTTCGGATTCATGGAAGGTCTCTTCAGGTGAGCTATTGCAGGCGCAGAAAACAGCCAAAAGAACAAAACTCATCAAAAGCGTAAAAATACGGCGTTTCATAAATTTTCTCCTTTCAAGTATGATGTAATACGATTGCGCCATCACCGGCGTAATGTCTCGTACAACTCCGCATTGCTTTGTACAGGTTTTCCTCCGTGTCATTCCGGAAAAATGAATTTATGAGTCACGAACCACCACGACCACCTGATGGGTGGAGCTGTCGCCGGTAGGAATGTAGGTCAGTTTGATGTACACACGAGCCACACCCGGCTCCAGGGATCTGACGGTGATCCCCGGGCATTCCGGCCCGCCGTTCAGTGCCGTATACTTGTCTACGGAAACAACCTCCAACGACTTCTCGTCGCCCTCAGCCAGCGTGACCTCCAGGTCAAAATCCTTGATGTGATAGCCAAGCGTGTAAACAAGAAACATGGGAATATCAAAGTCCTGACCGGAATCGGCATATATCAGGTAATATGTCGGGCCAGCACTCAGTGCGAAATCCTTTTCATTCCAACCGGGGCCGTAATCATATGTCTCTGTCGGGCCGATACACAAGGAATAATACTGTTTGTACAGATCCTCATCTGATGTGTTTTTGTATTCTACTGCGGTGTGTGTTTCTTCTTCGGATTCATTGGAAGTCTCTTCAGGTGAACTATTGCAGGCGCAGAATCCGACAACCGAGGTGAAACAAAGAAAAACTGCCAGTATTGCGATCATGGGTCGTTTCATACAAATATCCTCCTGAATCAATAAAATACCCCTCTCTGCTGTGAAAGAAGACCATACACCCCTCCCTTGGGCGTCACGCCCCAGCGATCTTTGCCTTCTCTGCTCAGGACAGGCACTCTTGCGGCACATGCGGTTCACCGCTTAATGCTGCTTGGTTCCCCACCTGACATGGTTCACGGCTCCGCATTGCGCAAGACCCATCCGTCATCACAGACAAGACAACTCATTCAGAAACGATCGACTCTCAAAAGGGGATTCCACCCCTGCTGTAGCGGATTTCAGGTACAGGGCGCCGCTAACTCCCCGGCTGGTATGGCCTACTTCCACGGCAGAAAGAGGCTACTGTGCTGTTATTATATCACATTTCATTCCAAATTGCAAGGGGGTGTGTAAAGATTCAGAGAAATTTCACATTTGCGGTTACAGTACAGGTGCTTGCCTGTGACATATCTGTGCTATCCGATGTTCTGCATACATTTTACGCATCCATAGGGGCTCCTTCAACCAAGCGACCTACCTGTAGCGTTGGCTGTTCCTTTTCCTCTTTTTCGTCTTAATATGAACAAAGCAGAGACCTTTATCTTTCGATCCTGGCCTCTGCTTTTTGTATGAACCGATTGATTCTTCTCTTTCCCTTTGCGGTCTGCGATCTGCGTTCTGTTACCTGACCCGGAAGGTTCGCTCCACGCCGTCGTCCATGTTGATGATGAAGGCGAAGGAGTAGGTACCGTCTCCGTCATAGTACACGGCGTACCCGTCATAGCCATTCACAGATGCGACATTGTAGGGAACCCACACACCGTCCACATACTCCTGGATAATGGGCTTTTCATAGCTGTCAAAGCCATACACACGAACCGCCATATTGTTATCTCCGCCGGACACCGTGAACTCGGCAACGCCGTGATCTGCCTTGATCTGCGGCAGGTAGGCATCCTGGATCAGCGAGCCGGTGGTAACGGTCACAAGGTAGGGTGAGAGGCAAGTGTCTTCCCGCACATGCAGTACATGGCTGATGTCATCCTTTTCCGTCTTCTGGGAGCCCCAGGGCAGCAGGATGAGGTTGATATTGATCTCGTCCCCGGCCTTGAGCGTGACTTCATCCAGATCCAGGGTGAGACGGCAGGTGTTCAGCGACCCGATTTGCGCATCGGTAGCTACCAGCGCACCGGTATAGGCCTCGCCGCCGATGGTGATGCTCCAATCCTTGACGATCAGTGCCATATTGACATAGTCGTGATTGCCCGGGACATAGGAGTATGCGATGAAGGGAGACTGGGAGCCAAGCGTGTGATAGATTTCCTTGGCTTTCACGGCAGCATCGGTGATGATCGGCTGATTATTCTCATCCAGGTAACTGAATTGCTGGTACCGCACCGATCGGCCATCCATGGAGAATATGGTGAAATCCTCACGGAAGGATCGGAAGGAGATGTCCTCCAGCACCTTCATGCGGATCTCGTAGTAGGTGCGGTTCTCATCGGTCTGAGGCATCTCCATGTGGCGGTAATCCACCGCAATGCGGCCGTCATCCGACAGGTAGCTCATCCATATATCGGCATAGACCGGGCCGGAGGACACGATACGATCCACGGTGGACTCAGAAGCGTAGGTATTTCCCTCGGCATCCGTGTATTCCAGGAAGTAGAGCCGCCCGGCACTGGTATGCTGGGGCTGGCTGGCCCACAGGGGAGCCGACATGGAGCGGAAGTCCGGCAGTGTCCAGCGATCCTTGCCGTACACATAGAAGGGAGCAATGCAGTTGGTTTCCGTCACGCCTGTGGAGAGATGGTAGTAGGGAGCGATGAACTGAATGGAGGAGATCTGCTTCAGGGGGTACTTGCCCCAGTTCTGGTACAGGTTGAGCACGGAAAAGTCCACCGTCTCCCCGGCCTTGATCACCAGCGGGAAGTAGACCTCGCCATAGCTGGCATCGCCCTTATCGAACAGCGGCTCCTCGTTTTCTCCCTTGAAGTTCTTGCAGACCTGAAGCAACATGGGCAGGAGGCGCCCCTCACTGTCCAGCAGGGCGGCACATTCCAGCCCGCCGGAGGCGGTATGGGTGTAGACATAAATGGTGCGATCCAGTCCGTCGCTGTCTATGCTGGCATCCACACGGAACTGGAGATCCGGGTTTCTATAGGCTTCCGAAAAGTCGATCCCGCTCACATCAAAGCGGTAGGCTCCCCGCAGGGGATCGTAGCCGACCACTTTCGCACCTTGCGCACCGGAGGTGACAGTCAGGTTTTCCAGGGGATGCTGTTCCTCATAGACCGCCTGACGGAAATCCTCGAAGCTGTGGGTCATGTCCGTATAGATGCGTTGACCGATGTAGAAATTCTTCCCGGTGCTGTAGGAGGCCCGGGCTTGCTGTTGCTGGTCAATGATGTAAAAGCCGTCCTGCTCCCTCACGGTGATGCCGCCCACACCCTCGGCTGTAGTCAGGATATAGCCGAACACGCCGGCACGGTCTATGTCAAAGGCCACAGCTACGGCGGTACTCCAGTCCACATCCGACAGGGAGGTGTGCTCGCCGTTTCCGTCTACGACCAGGAGACTGTTCACCCGGGAGGCCTCCACGGCAGTCTCCATCCCGTAGGCGGTCATGTTGTCCACCGTTCCGGTGGTGACGAAATGAAGCACCTGGTTCAGCTTATCCGAGTAGGTGTGCAGGGTACGGTCAAGAACAACAGTAGGCACCCCGGAGTAGGTGGTCTTAACAAGTTTGATCTCCGAGATCTCGATGATCTCGCCAACATCTGTGCCCACATCCAGACGGAGGGCGGTTATGTTTCCGGTGAAGTCTTGCGCCGTGCTCAGAGGAACAAGGTAGGTACGGAATGCTTCACCGGGTACTATGTTGAAGCTGACGATTTGGGTACCGTCAATGCCGGAATGGGATCCGGCGGCAAAGTAGATCTGCGCAGATGCGGCTACCTCGGTGCGCATGGTGATCAGGACAGCATCATACTGCTCGGTAGAGACGCTGAAGCCCGGCGTGAAATTCACATACGGATCAGCATTGCTCTTGACAGAAATGGTCAGAAGTCCGGAGGTTTTATCCTTCTTGACAGTGACATCGTGGCAGGGAAAGCCGGTGGCACGACCAAGCACATCATAGGAATCAGATGCGGTGGTGTCTGCCACACGGGAGGCACCGAAATCCTGGCCAAGAATGTGGGCTTCGTAGTAGTACACCCCGTAACGGTAGATATTCATGCGGCCGCTCGCAGAGGAATCGGAGGAATAGTAGCGGATGCCGTCAGAGGTGACAACATAGGCTGACATGGTGTTCCTGATGTAGGGTATCCCGTAGGCGTTGGTCAGTGCAGTGACGGCACTGTGTCCGCCAGTGGTCAGGTCGCTGGTCAGGCTCATGTTGAGATTGGACATCATGAATCCTTTCCGATGACCGTTTGTGAAACTGCCCTGCACACCGTTGGCGACCTTGGAAGCATAGGCTATGCTGTCAGCGTAGGAGCCGGACAGTACAGGATCGGCGGAAGGTTCAGAGGTGTCCTTGGCAAGACAGACATAGCCCTCCTTGATGGCCAGACGGTCGCCGTCCGTGATCAGATCGGAAGCCAGCCGTTCCAATGCCGCATACATGCCGTCCTCCGTGTTGGCACCCAGGAACAGCTTGGAACCCTGCACCAGGATGTGATAGCCACCGGGGCCAACCAGGAAAAAGTCATCCTCCAGCTCGCTGTTGCGGTTGGTATATCCCACCACGATCTCCCGATCGGAGGGGGGAGTCTGACTGTCTACGGCGATGGAGACCGTAGCCCCCACGGAAGACAGCGTCCCTGCAATGGAGGCGGCGGCTTCCAGCTCCCAGTCAGCGGCATAGTCCGGAACAATGATCCGGTACTCACTTTGCCCACCGGAAGCCAGCAGAATGGTATTTGCGAAAGGATCAGCCGGGATGCTTCCGGACTCTGTCTCGAGGGAGCCGGTCTCCGGGGCGGTTTCCACAGGGAGCGATTCCGGCGAAGTGACGATACTGCCGGAGGAATCGGATTCCCTGTCAGTTGTGGGGACAGTATCTGCTTCGTTGGGTTTCTGTGTATGGCATGAGCCGAGGAAGCCAGTCATCAGCATGGCAAACGCAATGGCCATGGCCGTGAAACGGATGCGGACGGATTTGATTTTCATAAAGGCGCACCTCTCATTTTTCATTTTTTATGAACCACTTGCTCATCATTTCACCCTGTGAGAAAAAGGGCCGATCAGATTGACGATCAGGCAAAGCACACACAGCCCGGCTCCGACCAGGGTACAAAGCGTCGGCACAAAGGCCGGCAGACCGAACAGTACCGTGTCGGCTCCCCATTGGGATAGGCCGAACCACAGGACGGCAAAGGAAATCAGATTCATAATCGCACGGAGGAGCAGGACCAGATTTTTGCCCACACTGCCTCCATGGGTAAATTCGTTGCTTCTTGACATAACAGATAAGACCTCCTGAATTTATTCTACTGTTTTCTGCCTTTCACTATCAGGAAAGAAGGAGCAGAACGCCCAGTGCGGCCTGTACCGCCAGGGAGAGCCAGGCGGTGACGGCAAAGTGGAACTTGGTGACGGGGTTGGTCTTGTGCCGTAGCACATACATGCCGATCATGGCACCCACAGCCCCGCCGAAAGTGGTCAGGGTCAAAAGGACGATCTCCGGCATCCGGCCCCGCCCCTCCTTGGAGGAGTTCTTTTTATCCACCGCAAAGCAGATGAGGGTGATCAGCGACATAACAGCCAGCAGGGCAAAATACACATAGACTTTCAAAATACTTTTCCTCCTTGAAAACGATGGTCAGCCGATGAATGTGATGGGGATAAGCAGGGGATAGGGCAGTGTGGGGCAGGTGATCTCAGCGTACACACGATTGATCACCTCCACGCCAGGGCCTGCTGTGACCGTAAAGCTGGTTTTCGCATTGCCCCAAAGACCATGAATGGGTTGCGCATACGGGAGGGACACGGTTCTGTTGTATGGCCCCACTTCCCAGCCCTCCGGTGGGATCATCCGTAGCTGGAGCTTGCGGGATTCCTGAACCCGGGGATTACAGAAGAAAGTCAGCGTGACTTGCCGTGTCTCTCCCGGTCGGACACGGGGCGTTTCGTCCAGCTCCACACGGACGGAGAGCGCATGATAATGAGTTATATCATACGAGTAGGGGGAACGGTTCAGAAGGTCATCGGCTGTCAGCCTTTGGACAGAGGAAACTGTGCCCGCATCCGGTACAGTGACCTCATCCGTGAACGCAAAATCCACGCCTTGCGAAGCCATGACAGAAGGAACCAGGGCGGCGATCCGCTCTGTCAGATCGTGACAGGTCTTCGGTACACGGAGAGCATACATGCCACTGATAGAAACAGTGACGATGCGGTCGCCTACAAATTGCTTCCAATCCTCCGGGATGGATGCGGTGCCCCCGATGATGCCCAGTGTAGCACCCACTGTGGCTCCGGTACAGTCTGTATCATCGCCGCAATTGATGGCATATAGAACGGATCTTTTGAAGTCACCCTGCCCCCAAAGAAGGCCGATGACCACGAAGCCGAGATTGGCCGGTGCCTGAAACCACCCGAGCGGTTCATTAATGGCAACCACCTTCTCCCGGGTTTCTTTGTAATCAAGCCCTTCGTCATAGCAGGACATGACCAGGCGCACAGTCTTGGCAGTCATGGATCCTTCCGGGATCTTTGACAATGCGGTATGTAGAAGAACCGTGATGTTGCTCTCGGCGTAGGCCGCACTCTGCAAAGCCGCCGTAAAGATCTCGGCATAGGTTCCTTCGCTGACACCGTGATCCACCATAGCATCCATGACCGCATAGCGGATCGCACCGTCCACAGCCACAGGGGACAACCCTGCCCATATTTCCGAACGGATCCATGCACCATTGGAGGTCTTCCATTTCTCGTTGTCCACTTCTCCGCTCATAGGGGGTAGCAGTCCCAGACGAAGATTGGTTTTGGCGATCCCATACTCATTCCAGTGGGGAGGGATCCAATCAAGCCAGTACTCGGAGAGCAGATTGGCATTCAGATTTTTGGGGCCGACCTCTTCCATAGCCGCAAGCCAGACCAATTGAAGATCCAGGTCATCGTTGGGCAATGGTTCACCACAGGGTGAGGAAAAGTTCTGAATGTCCAGCATAGCCCGTGTTCCCTCATACGGTGCTCCCAGCGTACCGCCGATATTCTTGCCCAACCAACAGGCATGCAATTTGTCAATGTAGGTACTACGATGTAGCTTCAACATTTATTTGTTACCTCCGTTCCGGTGTTTCGCTAAAGGGTCATTGCCTGACCCAGCGGAAGCAATTGCTTTTGGATAGTGTACCATATTTTTTACGGTTTGTCAACCATGTTTTCCGGGGGGAGGAGAGATAAAAACCAGTTGAAGGTTACAGTTCAGCCAGGGTACGGGAGAACAGACCCCCAAGAACTTTCAAAACAGGTATTGTGTATGATTCGGATCGTTATTCTGCCATATATTGCTGTGTTTTTCCCAGAGGAGCCAGCGTTACTGTTGCCCAAAATGTCAGAAACGCCTTCGCGGGGGTCCCTCGCCCCGCTCTATGGCGGGAAAGGGAACGCACTGTGGGGGAGTAGGTGAACTGTAACAGTTGAAGAGTCATATCAGGCAACAGGTATAGTTGCCGTTCCCCACTTGACAACCGGGAAGAAAAATGGTATGATATACTTGGCGGGATGTCAATTGCCCGCATGAATGAAGGAGACACAAAGTATATGGTTATGTGTGCCAGATGCCACAAGCGGGTCGCTGTGGTTTTCATAACGAAGATGGAGGGCGGAAAGCGAAGCAGTGAGGGTCTGTGCCTGAAGTGCGCCAGGGAAGCCGGGATGCCCGTGAACCAGGTGCTGGACGATATTGCCGAGAAGATGGGCGTGACGCCGGAGCAACTGGAGGATATGGAGGGTAGCGTGGAGGAAATGCTGACTCCCTCCGATGGGGATGACAAGGAGGATGGCGGCGCACCGGCCATTGACCTGCCCCGGGTGTTTGAAGATGTAGGAGAGGATGGCGAGGAGAAGGGAGACGGCCTGGCTTCCCTTTTCCGCAGTCTGCAAAAGGACGGGGGACGGGACGGCAAGGTGACTCCTGCCGACAAGGCACCGGGCGCTGGTGGCAATACCCGTACCCAGGGGCGGCGGGAGAAAAAACAGCTCAAGTATCTGAACAACTACTGCCGATGCCTGACCGGGGCGGCCCGGGATGGAAAGCTGGATCGCATCATCGGCCGGGAAAGGGAACTGGCCCGCATGACCCAGATCCTCTGTCGGCGGCAGAAGAACAATCCCTGCCTGATCGGCGAGCCCGGCGTAGGAAAGACCGCCATCGCCGAAGCCTTGGCTATCCGGATAGCCAAGGGGGATGTGCCCTACAAGCTGAAAAACAAGGAGATATACCTGGTGGATCTGACGGCACTGGTCGCCGGCACTCAGTTCCGGGGGCAGTTTGAACAGCGGATCATGGGCCTCCTGGAAGAGGTGAAGGCGGAGGGCAATGTGATACTTGTCATTGATGAGGTGCACAACATCGTGGGCACCGGACAGGCCGAGGGGGCGGTCAACGCCGCCAATATCCTGAAGCCGGCCCTGTCCCGGGGAGAGGTGCAGATCATCGGTGCCACCACGCTGACAGAGTACCGCAAGTATATCGAGAAGGATACAGCTCTGGAGCGGCGGTTCCAGCCGGTGATGGTGGAGGAGCCTTCCATCGGGGAATCCGTGGAAATGCTCAAGGGCATCAAGCACTACTATGAAGCCTTCCACCACATTACCATCCCGGACGGAGCACTGGTCAAGGCAGTGACTCTGTCGGAGCGGTATATCACCGACCGCTACCTGCCGGACAAGGCCATCGACCTTCTGGATGAGGCGGCCTCTTACCTGTCTCTGTCCTCGGCTTCCCTGAATGAATCCTACGAGATCCGGGACGAACTGCTCACCCTCAAGGGACGGCGGGAGGCACTGGAAAACAGCCAGCAGGCCGCCGATGAGAAGGAAGAGCAGAAGAAGTACGAGGAGCTGGCCGGGATCAAGGCACGGGAGCTCCAGCTCACCGGCCGCCTGTCGGAAATTGAACCGGACTGTGAGAACATTACACTGACAGACTCAGACTTGGCTCATGTGATCGAGGTGTGGACGGGCATTCCCGCAGATACCATCACAGAAAATGAGTTCGAGCGGGTGGACAAGCTGGAGGAACGGCTGAAAGCCCACATCATCGGCCAGGACAAGGCCGTGTCGGCGGTGAGCCGGGCGGTCAAACGGAACCGGGCCGGGGTCAGCGCCAAGAGAAAGCCGGTGTCCTTCATCTTTGCCGGGCCTACCGGCGTGGGTAAGACAGAGCTGGTCAAACGGCTGGCAGACGACCTGTTCCATATGCCGGAGACGCTGATCCGGCTGGATATGTCGGAGTTCATGGAAAAGGAGTCGGTGTCCCGCCTGATCGGGTCGCCTCCCGGATATGTGGGCTACGACGACGCTGGGCAGTTGACAGAGAAGATCCGGCGCAAGCCATACTCGGTGGTGCTGTTCGATGAAATAGAGAAGGCCCACCCGGATGTGCTGAACATCCTGTTGCAGATCCTGGATGACGGCAGACTGACCGATGCCCACGGCAAGACCGTGAATTTTGAGAATACCATCATAGTCATGACTACCAACGCAGGGTCGGAGCACCGCACCGCCTCCATCGGCTTCTCGGAAGAGGGAGTGGACGAGAGTGCCACCATGAAGGCACTCAAGAGTTTCCTGCGGCCGGAGTTCATCAACCGGGTGGATGAGGTGATCACCTTCCGCTCCCTGGCTGGGGGGGATTTTGCAGCCATTGCCCGCATCATGCTGGATGAGCTGGCCGGAGCACTGGCTGAGCGATCCCTGCACTTCACCTACACCGATGAAGCGGCGGAGAAGATCGCCGGGGAATCCTACTCCGAGACCTACGGAGCCAGGAATATGCGGCGGTACATCCAACGCCATGTGGAGGATCCGCTGGCGGAAGCCGTCATAGCTGACTATACCCACACGCTGACCCAGGTGCGCCTGTGCGTGCAGGATGGCGCACTGACAGTCCTGACGCTCTGATTTTCAGAAAAAAGATTGTATCATCAAATAAAGCGGGCACCCACAGGAGAGCGGGTGCCCGGAATTTAGGAACCGCTGATTGATTCGGCGGCACATCTTCGGCACATCTTTTCCCGCCTGCTTCTTGCCGAAAAACTCGATGTACATCCAGTACATCTTGCGTTTTTCGCAATCGCAGACGAAAAAATCTGTACCGAATCTGCACCACCTCATTCAATCAGCGTTTCCTTAGGAAAGGAGGATTCCGCCATGCCGCAGGAAAGATTCCGGGATCTGTTCCGCCACCATCGTACCGGGGGACAGTCCCGGTCAGGGGATGAAACGGCAACCCGGCGCAGGACAGTCCGGCTCAATCCCGCCATTGCCGGAATTGAAGAGCTGACCGGGGCACTTGGCACGGATCCCGAAGCAGGCCTTTCCCCCAAGGAGGCCGCCAAGCGACTGCGCCGAGCCAGCCTTCAGGGAAAGAAGCCGCTCTTTGCCACCACGGGGATGACACCCTCCGCCTGTATCAAAAAGCTGTGCCGGGAGCCGATCCTGTGGTTGTTCCTGGCTGTATGCATCAGCGCCCTGTTCTTTGACCGGGTGGCACTGGGGCTGGCCTGTGCGGGACTTGTGCTGGTGCACGGGGCGGTATGCGTTTTCTGCCTTTACCGGGCCACTCTCATCGACCAGGCCATGCAGACAGGGGATAATCCCCTTTGCCGGGTGGTACGGAGTGGGCATATCCAACGCCTGTCGTCGGACGGTGTGGTCAGGGGGGACATCCTTCTGCTGTATGCGGGGGATACAGTGCCGGCGGATGGACGCATCCTGTCTGCATCCCCTGATTTTTCCGTGACGGAACGGGAACTGGAAGGCAACGCCGCCCTGAGCCGCCCGGTGCGCCTTTCCAAGGATCTGAATGCAAAGGTAAAGCCGGAGGGGCGGTTCCTCCATTCCCCGCCCAATATGGTGTTCGCAGGCGGCGTGGTGGAATCCGGGCAGGCCCGGGTACTGGCGGTGGCTGTCGGTCTGGATACCCATCTGGGGGGGCTTTGTGGCGGTCTTGCACCGACGCATCCGTCAAAGCCCACCGGCGGCTACAGGAAGGCCAAGAAGATCTTGGATATTGGCAACCTGGCCCTGCTGGTGGCTGTCATTCCGGCGGTGGGTATTGGGATATTGACCCTGGGCGGTACCTATGACCTTTTGGATCTGGTGATGTCCGCTCTGTCCCTGTGCGTGACCGGGCTGACCAGTCACACCCTGGCGCTGGGTCTGCACGCAGGAGCCTCCCTGCGGGATGCGGCGGCCACCGACCGGGACACGGAAAGCACCGCCGACATCAAGACCTCCGCCACCCTGGAGCAGTTGAACCGCATGGATGAGCTGATCTTGGTGGGGACAGCCGCCCTTCATGACGGGGTCTGCCATCCGGAGACGCTGACCGTCGGGAACCGCACCTATGACTGCGCCCGCCCCGAGGCGGACGAGATGGCCGGTGGCTTTGCGGAGGGGGCATACCTGACCATGACGGGGCTGGCATCCCTGACGGACAGCACCAGGGAAGAGAGTCTGTCGGTGCCGGAGACCGTGTCCCTGCAACAGCTGCAGTCCGTCCTCGGCGCAGTGTGCGACTGGGCGGAGATGGACACCGAGGCGGTACGCCTGCGGGTGGATTCCATCACCGTGATCTCTGAGGCCGGGGATAAGTCGTCGGGGGATGGGCTTGCCGGATGGAGCGTGCGTGTGGTATGGAAGCGAGGGACTACAGTTACCTATCGCCTGACAGAAGATGGGGAGGCGGTGGCCTTATGCACCCTGATGCCGGACGGGCAAAGGTATCGCCTGATGGAAACGGCGGATCGGGATGCCCTCCTGACTGCGGCCCGCAAGGCCCGGCTGACCGGGTACCGGGTTTGTTTCCTGCTGTCCCGCCGGGATGGGCAGCATTGCGCCGAGGGCATGATCGCCTATGCGCCCCACACCTGCCGCAAGACCCAGGGTACCGTCAAGGCACTGGAGGCCGCAGGCATCCGTGTCACCGCCTTTCTGAGGACAATATCCGATGAGAACACCCGGGTGCTGTCGGAGTGCGGGCTGACCGAGACTGCACCGTCCGATCGCCCGGAGCAAGGCCGTGTCCGCCGCCCCGCCGCCGAGTTGCGGGAGGGAGGCATCCGGGCTTTTGAGGGTTGCGACACGGCCTACATCCTGGACTACATCGTCACCCGCCGGAACCAGGGAGCGGTGGTGGGCGTGTTGTCCGTCGAGCGGGAGGATCTGCGGATGCTGGGCAATGCGGATATTGCCATCACCTGCGCCCCTGGGCTGTATGCGATCTCCAGGGAAAGCGGAACCCCCCTGTCCCCGGTTCGTTTGCCCCCCGATGGGTACACCGGCCCGGACGGAACGCCGGACAGTGCCTGTGCCGCTGACCTGAGCCGCCGCCGGGCGGATGTCTTGGTGCGGCGGGTGCGTGGAGACGGCGGGGGGGTGATGGGAGTCAGGCAGGCACTCCTGGCCGCCGACCGGTACCGCAACAGCAGCCGAAGCCTTACGCGGTTCCTGCTGGTTTCCCATATCCTGCGCCTGCTCTTCCTGCTGGTTCCGCTGTGCGCCGGGCTTTCGCTGGTAGAGGCACCCATGCTGCTCCTGTCCGGCCTTGCGGTGGATCTTGCCGCCGCACTCTCACTGGCCTGCCCGGATGTTCCGGCGGAGCTGACCTCCAGGAAGGCCGGGGCAGTCACTGTGTTTGATAAGTTTCCCCGGGCATTCCGAGCCGAGTGTGTAGCCGCTGTGCTGTCCGCTGTGACCCCCTGGATCATTGCCTGGGGCGGCTCGGCCATGTCCGTGAAATTCGGAATGCCCAGGATAGGGATCTACGGCTTCCTGTCCCTCCTGTGCATCCAGATGACAGCTTTTGCCGCTGACCGGGTGCTTTTGCGGCGGACACGACTGGGGCTGTTATTCCCGGTGGCTCTGCTTTGCCTGTGGCTGGGTTCGCTGGCCGTTGCTCTCGGCGGGGGTCTGAGACCGATGTGGGCTATGATCTTTCCGCTGGCGGGCAGTGCGGTGTATGCCGTAGCCCTGGCCGTTGGCCGGGCGGTGGAAAAGGGAAGGGAAAAGCACCGCCTCCGGACGGAAGCATCGTCCCAGGGGCAGTAAACAGTCACTTGCGCAAAGCCACACCATGCATCATCCTGCTTTTTGACTCATATACTGTAGACGAGACAGTTGGGGTTGCGGTTGATGGAGGTGAGAGAATGAGGATCATAAACACCGACGAACTGTTCCGCATGGAGGTCATCAATCTGTGCGACGGTGCCCGTCTGGGTTGCCCGGAGGCGTTGGAAATAGATACAGAATGTGCGGCGGTCACAGCCTTGCTGATCCCCTGTGACCGGGGGCTGGCGGGGTTTTTGCCCTTCGGACGGCGGGATGTCTGGCGGATCCCCTGGTGCAAGATCGAGTGTGTCGGAGAGGACACCCTGCTGATACGCCTGAACTCCGGCGAGATGGCCGGCTGCTGCCAGAAAATGAGGAAGTAAACATAAAGGCATCGGGATGCTCGGCGGAGACATCCCGTGTGTGTCCCGGATCGGTACGCTTAAACAATGTAAACAATTTGTAAACAAATAAGGAACCCCTTGCGAAAAAGGAGAATATATGGTATAATCTCCTTGTCTGCGCAAGGGGCTTTTCTTTTGTGCGGCAAAAATACACACACAGGTCAGTCGGCCCGCTCGGTGTTCTGCCTTGAGGCAGGATCGGCGTGCAAGTGTTCCTGTGGTGGAAAAACCGAAGGAGGACATGGAAATGTCTATTATCACCATCAAGCAGTTGCTGGAAGCCGGTGTGCATTTCGGCCACCATACCAGACGCTGGAACCCCAAGATGCAGGAGTACATCTTCACAGAGAGAAACGGCATCTACATCATCGACCTGCAGAAGACGGTCAAGAAGTTTGAGGAAGCCTACAACTTCGTCCGTGATCTGTCTGCCCAGGGCGGCACCCTCTTGTTCGTCGGCACCAAGAAGCAGGCGGCAGAGGCCATCAAGGAAGAGGCCGAGCGTTGCGGTATGTACTATGTGAATGTCCGTTGGCCCGGCGGTATGATGACCAACTTCAAGACCATCAAGCGTTCCATCAACCGTCTGAACACCCTGAACAAGATGCAGGAGGACGGTACCTTTGATCTGCTTCCCAAGAAGGAAGTGGCCAGCAAGCAGAAGGAGATCTTCGACCTGGAGAAGAACCTGGGCGGTATCAAGACCATGGAGAGACTGCCTGACGCCATCTTCATCGTTGACCCCCACAAGGAGCACATCGCTGTGCTGGAGGCAAAGAAGCTGGGTATTCCCGTGATCGCCATCGTGGATACCAACTGCGACCCGGACGATGCCGACTATGTCATCCCCGGCAACGATGACGCTATCCGTGCCATCAAGCTGATTTCCTCTGTCATGGCTGACGCTGTCATCGAGGGAAGACAGGGCGAGCAGACCACCGAGGCTCCCGCCGCCGAGGAGAGCGCAGAAGCACCCGCCGCAGACGCAGGGGCTGTCGAGGCTGAATAATTCCTGACATACTGAGCCCGGCCGCACCCAGGCATCACACCGGTGCCCGCCGGGCATAAAATTGAGAAGAAAAGGAAAGGTAAATACAATGGCTGTTATTACTGCAAAAGATGTGGCCGCCCTGCGGGCAAAGACCGGTATCGGCATGATGGAGTGCAAGAAGGCACTGGTCGAGGCGGACGGCGACATGGATGCCGCTGTCAAGATCCTCCGGGAGAAGGGCGAGCTGAAGGCGCAGTCCAAGATCGCCAACCGCATTGCCGCTGACGGTATCGTGGACATTATGAAGGAGAACGGCGTGACCGCCATGATCGAGGTCAACTCCGAGACCGACTTCGTTGCCAAGAACGATATGTTCAAGTCCTTCGTCAAGGATCTGCTCAAGACCATCATTCAGACCAAGCCCGCCGATGTGGAGGCTCTGATGGCCGCTCCCTATGTGGACGGCAGTTGCACCGTGGAGGAGAAGCTGAAGGAGCAGATCTTCAAGATCGGCGAGAAGTTGTCCATCCGCCGCTTCGCCGTGGTGGAGGGCGAGACCAGCACCTATATTCATGGCATGGGCGCTATCGGCGTCATCGTCAAGTTCGACACCGATGTGGCCGACAAGGAGGGCTTCGCCGAGTTCGCAAAGAACATTGCCCTGCAGGTCGGCGCATACTCTACCCCCTATGTGACCCGTGAGGAAGTGCCCGCTTCCGTGCTGGATTCCGAGAAGTCCATCCTGAAGGCTCAGATCGAGAACGATCCCGCCATGGCCAAGAAGCCGGATGCCATCAAGGAGAAGATGGTGGAGGGCCGCCTGGGCAAGTTCTATGAGAACAACTGCCTGCTGGATATGGCCTATGTCAAGGAAGACGACATGAAGGTCGGCAAGTATGTGGAGAAGACCGCTAAGGAACTGGGCGGAAAGATCACCATCGCCGCCATCTACCGTTTCGAGAAGGGCGAGGGCATCCAGAAGAAGGAAGAGGACTTTGCCGCTGAGATCGAAAAGCTGGCTGGCGGTAACAAGTAATCAGAATCATACACCGTTTCCGGGAGGAAGTATCCGTATGGATGCTCCTCCCGTTTCTGTATCACGCCGTTCCACCTCCGATGCTTTCCATGACCCCCGTGAAGATCACAAAAGCAAGAGACTTCTGGTAGGCTTCCGTGCCCAGCTTTTCCGCTTCCTCCGGGTTGGAGAGGAAGCCGCCCTCCACAAGGATGGCCGGGGTGTCCAGATTGTGGAGCAGGTAGATGTTGTCGCCGGCCGCCTTGATGCGCCGCTTGTTGTTGCTGTCCAGCCAAAGCCCCCGGGTCTGAACAGCGGCGGCCAACTCCTGGGAGCGGGGATCGCCCGGCGCATACCATACCTGCATCCCGCTGTACTGGGTCTGCGGGAAGGCATTCATGTGGATGGATAAAAAGAGACTGTCCGGTACCGAACGGGCAACAGTCAGCCGGGCGGCCAGATCCAGCACCTTCTTCCGCCCCTGGTAGTTGACTGAACGGTCGTAGAGAAGGATGTCCTCCGTGCGGGTCATGACCACAGGAACACCCGCCGCCTCAAACAGATCCCGCAGGTACAGTGACACTGACAGATTCACATCCTTTTCATACAGTCCGGCCTTGCTTTGGGCACCGCCATCCTCTCCGCCATGGCCCGGATCCATCACCACCCGGAGGATGGGGCGCACTGCCTGTTGTGTGTCTCCTCCTCCGGAGGGAATGGCTTGCTCTGCGGAGGCAAGCAGACCTGCGGTGGCAGGGTCAGAAAACAGGCTTCCCGACGGAGTTTTTCCGCCTGCCGCAAAGCCGGTCAGCCACAGGGAGACCAGGCAGAGCAGGGCAGTGAACAGGAAGATCAAAAGGACAACCCCCACCGCTGACCGGCGGGGGAAGGACTTACGGTCTGTGGACGGCGTGTTTGTCATAGGAGCCTCCTTGCAGGGACGATTCTGGTGTACTATATGCAAGCCCTCGGAATTTATGAATGGAAAAGGCAGTGCCGCACGGGCACTGCCTTTGATTCCTTCTTACTTCACTTCAATGATGGAGGGATCCCACATCTCCGGAGCCTCGTAACCCATCAGATTGACCATCGTGGCGGCCACATCAGACAGACCGAACTGACCCTTGTCCTCCTTGACAGTGTAGTGGTTCTTGGCGTCGGTGTTGTCGTACAGAATGCAGGGAACCGGGTTGAGGGTGTGGCTGGTCTTGGCCTTGAAGTGACCGTCCTTACCTGCCTTGGGCAGGCCGGTCTTCTTGTCCAGCTCGTACATCTCATCGGCGTTGCCATGGTCGGCGGTGATCAGAGCCACGCCGCCCAACTCATCCACCACCTGAAGGATCCGAGCCAGTTGAATGTCCAGTGCCTCCATGGAGCACCGGGTTGCCAGCAGGGAGCCGGTGTGGCCCACCATGTCCCCATTGGGGAAGTTCACACGGTAGTATTTGTATTCCCCACGGCGCAACTCATCGATCAGTCGGTCGGTGATCTCAGCGCACTTCATCCAGGGTCTCTGCTCGAAGGGAACCACATCCGAGGGGATCTCCACATAGGTTTCCAGCTCCTCAGAGAACTTGCCGGATTTATTGCCGTTCCAGAAGTAGGTCACATGCCCATACTTCTGCGTCTCGGAAATGGCGAACTGCCGCACACCACTTCCAGCCAGATACTCACTCATGGTGTTGGTGATCTCCGGCGGGTTGACCAGGAAGCGGTGGGGAATATGCAGGTCGCCATCGTACTCCAGCATACCGGCGTACAGCACATCCGGCACCCGCACCCGGTCAAACTTATCGAAAGCACCGACGGGGGCATCGAAGGTCTTGGAGATCTCAATGGAGCGGTCGCCCCGGAAGTTGAAGAAGATCACGCTGTCCCCGTCCTGTACCGTGCCCACAGGCTGGCCGTCCCTGGCGATGACGAAGGGGGGCAGATCCTGGTCGATGACATGGTACTCCTCCCGATAGGTCTTTACCGCTTCAGCGGCAGAGGCGAACTGACGCCCCTCGCCCAGTACATGGGTCTTCCAACCGGCTTCCACCATGGCCCAGTTGGCCTCGTACCGATCCATGGTGATCTTCATCCGTCCGCCGCCGGAAGCAATGCAGATGTCGAAATCGTCACTGCGCAGCTGATCCAGAAATTCTTCAAAGGGGTTGATATAGTCCAGTGCAGAAGTCTCTCCTACATCCCGGCCGTCGATCAGGATGTGGATGCGCACCCGGTGCACGCCCTCCGCCTTGGCCTCTTTGATCATGGCCTTCAGGTGGTCGATGTGGGAGTGCACATTGCCGTCGGAGAACAGCCCCAGAAAATGCAGGGTGGACTGCTTGTCCTTCACCTGACCGATGAGGGTGCGCCAGGTATCAGAGGCAAACATCTTGCCGGATTCGATGGATTGGGAAACCAGCTTGGCACCCTGGGCGAATACCTGCCCGGCTCCCAGCGCATTGTGACCCACCTCCGAGTTCCCCATGTCGTCATCAGAGGGGAGACCGACAGCGGTTCCGTGAGCCTTGAGCCGAACCATGGGATAGGTGGCCATCAGGCGGTCAAGGGTGGGCGTGTATGCCTGGGAGACAGCGTTACCGACTGTGTCCGGGGCAAGACCCACACCATCCATGACCACGGTCAGCACAGGGCCTGTCACACCTTCAAAATTGGTCAGCTTTTTCAGTTTTTTCATAATAAAGGATCCTTTCTTTCGGATGATTGTCAAATTCATCTTTTTCGTAATCTTCTATATTATACCCTCTTTTACAACAAAAAGCAAGGGGTTCGGGAAAAGTTTATATGTCTTTGAAATAGTCTTGGGTGACTGTATTCATTGTAAAAAGTTCATGGGAGTCTGTTCATTCGTCCCCCGACTGAACAGTGCCTACCGTCCCCGGCGCCGCCGATTCTTCATGTTCCTCACGCCGTAGCGGCCTTTGGGCTGATGCCACAGGCGAAGGTAGAGAAACAGCAGAAGGAGGAAGAAAACCACCGAGGCAAAGAAGGGACGGCTGGTCAGGTAGTTGCGGAAGGAAACCATGGCTAAAAGGAAGCCGCTTGTGGTAAAGTCTTCTTCCACAATTACAGAGGACACGCCCACCACCTCACCCCCGTACCGTACCGTGACAATGCCCACCTTCTCTCCGGCTTGTAGCGGTGCCGTCAGTTTTCTGTCTGTCAGGGTATAGGTAACAGACAGATCCTTCTCCCTGTCTGCATCCGACGGAAGGTAAGCATAAAGCCCCTCCGGAACCGTCAGATCCGCCTTGCTGGAGCTGATGCCGGTCATGCCAACGGGAAGCGTGTCCAGCAAAGCACCCGGGGCAAGCACCTCCACATATCCGAAATTGCGGTTGGCCCAGGACAGAAGGGAGTTGGTATAGCTATATGCAGGAATGATTTCCCCGGTGGCCACATCGGCACCGCCCATCACCACGGAGAGCAGAGAAACGCCGCCCCGCTCATAAACAGTGACCACGCACCAGCCGCCTTCCTCCGTCATCCCGGCACTCATCCCCCGGCAGTACCCGTTCCGGTAATTCTGACTGGTGTCGGACAGCAGAAGGTTGCGGTTGTATACCGTGCGTTCCTCGCTGACATTGGTGGCCGGAATGGTGTAGGAGGGAGTGGATGTAGCGGCCATGAACAGCTCATTCCCGTACGCCTCCCGGGCGATCAGAGCCACATCCCCCGCTGTCGTCACCATGGCATCATCGTGCATACCGGTCGGATTGGTAAAAAACGTTGTCTGGCACCCCAGTCGCTGGGATTCCCGGTTCATAGCCTCCACAAAGGCGGACACAGACCCGGAAGCCAGCACCGCCAGGGCGTTGGCAGCATCGTTGTAGCAACCGCACAGGGCGGCAAAAAGCAGATCACGGATGGTCAGCACCTCACCCACGGCCAGGTGCAGACTGCGCCCGGTCACACCGTCTACCATGGCGGATGTCAGCGTCACTGTCTGATCCATGCGATCCGACAGCAGGCGACAGGCCAGAAGACCGGTCATGATCTTCACCGTAGAGGCCGGGTACAGGGTGGTCTTTGCGTTCTTCTCATACAGAACGGTATTGGTGTCCAGACAGCAGAGGTAAGCGGCACCTACCGTAAAGGATTCCGGTGCCGCCTCCGCCACAGCGTCAGCAGGCAATACGGAGAGAATGAGGGTTAGCATCAAAAACAGACAAAGAGGCAGGATCACCTGCCGCCGCTGGCTTCGCATACGCACCCCTCCCTCCTGTCCGAGTTGCCTTTTTGATACTATTTTTCTTCGCCTATGAACCGTTTTGGTGCCTTCTGTTCACCACCTCACAGGCAGTGTTGGCATCTGCTGAAATAGCCGCCCGCAGAGCCTCCAGACTGTCAAACCGCTCCTCCCCCCGCAGATGGGAAAGGAACTCCACCCGTACAGTCTGCCCGTACAGATCACCGTCAAATCCGATGAGGTAGGTCTCGCAGTTGACCCGGGGGCGGGCACTGCCATCCACGGTGGGGCGCACCCCGATATTGGAAACCGCCGGGAAAACGCCCTGCCCGGTGTGAGCCAGCGCGGCATACACACCATGGGCAGGGATCAACCGCTCGGCGGGAAAGAACTGATTGGCCGTAGGAAAGCCCAGGGTGTGCCCCAGGTGTTTCCCGTGCACCACCCGGCTCTCCAGGGCATAGGGATGACCCAAAAGGCGTGTCACGGTGTCCATGTCCCCGGCGATCAGTGCCTGTCGGATGTGGGAGGAGCTGACTGTCAGCCCATCCACCGTCATCTCCGGCCACACCGTGACTCTGGAAAAGCCAGGTGCGTCAAAGACTGCCCGCAGATCCTCCGGCGTGCCCTTCCCACCGGCTCCAAAACGGTAATTGAAACCGCAAACCACGCCCCGGCATCCACAGCGACGGACAAGCAGGTCACAGAAGGCGGCGGGGGACAGGGAGCGTATTTGCCTGAAATCACACAGGCAGGCAAAGTCAACGCCCAGTCCTGCGCACAAACTCAACTTCTCCCGCAGGGTGGTCAGATGGGTGCCCTCCGGTTGCAGGGCAGACGAAGAAGGAACCATCGGAGCATGGCGGAAATCCGCCGAGGGGCGAAAGAAACAGAATACTCCGCAAAGGCTCCCGGCCAGCCGCTCCCGGCTTGCACGGACTCCCTCCCGGAGTATTGCCTGATGTGCGAGATGGACACCGTCAAAGTTCCCAAGACAATAGATGGAAGCAAACGAAACAGGGGTATCCATAGGCCGTGGGGGCGTTGTCCGCAGGTCAAGAAAAACCAAGCGCACTTCCATCATTTATAACCCCGATTGCGGATCTGACTGGTCTGACACAGGGTGATCCCGGACATACAGCTCAATGAGCGTTTCCAAAAGCTTGTCCCGACCAACTCTGCGGGCGAGGGCGCGAGCCTCGGTCTCCTCCGGTAGGTAGGTTGGGTCATCAGAGGTAAGGAACCCAGCCAGCCTTGAGACAGGATCTGATTCCTGTTCATAGAGGGTGCGAACCAGTGCAGCCAGCGTGGCTTCGGCATCAGGAGAAGGAGCCTCTACAGAGCCGCCGCCCAGGGGCTGCGACTCTTCCGGGTTCTCCTGATGAGAGAGAAACAGTATTTTTCCACCGTTCGACATGAATGTAAACCTCCTTTTGCGGGAAGTCCCGTGGGAGGGCAGGGAGTCAACCTACCTTCCCGCAGTAATTTTCTCAATCACTTATATTTTACATGAAGTTTCGACCTATTGCAAGGGCTTTCGCACATTATTTACAAATTATCAAATAACTTGTAAATGATTGTACCATTTCTACGGTATTCTTCTGCACTTGTCCGGTCATTCATTCACTTTCTTTTTCTTGTAGAGGCACAGGACAGACAGGGACAGGATCGGAAGCAACATGCCACCTGCCAGCAGGGAGGCGCACCCTTTTTCTTCGGTGGGTGTACTTTCCACGGACGGTTTCGTAGCAGGGTCAGTCTGCGGGGTGGCGGCATCCGTATCGGTAACAGTACCCGTCGTGTCATCCGGTACGCTGATGCTCTCGCTTTCGCTCTCACTTTCGCTTTCCTGTTCCGGAATATAGGGCGTATGCTGTGACATATGATCATTGACATCATCACGGACAATGAGGACAGCTTCGTACCCTGGGATGGTCACTTCGGCGTCCGTTCCGTCCAGCGTCAGGGTCTGGATCATGCCGGACAGGGGGCTGTACACCGTGACAGTGCCCTGATAACCATCGGTATAGTGGAAGGTGTAGGTAACAGCATCCGTACCGGTGTTCACCAGGTAGGAGATGTCCTTATCCGCTGTCTCAAAGTCCCCCATCAGTAGCTTTGCCATCTGACTGCCGGAGGAGGCGCTGACGGTGAGCGCACGGGTGACATATTGATCCAGGTCATTGTACAGCGTCCGACCGCTGACCGAATAAGCAGGGGAACCCTCCAGTTTGGCCATCAGTGTGCGGATGACTTCATCCTCTCCGCTGTTCAGTCCGTGCACAGGGGTATCGCCTACGAAGATGACGGTTCCCCCGGCCTTCTTGAAGATGACCAGCTTTTCCATTGCCTCTACGGAAATATACTGAGTCATCGGCAGGATAACAGCCCGGTAAGCCCCATTGCCGATACACAGGCAACCGTCAGAGGCCACCGTGGCCGCCCGCAGGCTGGCATCATCAATGACAGTATACATAAACTGGGACAGGAGCAGGTTGCGGCAAATGGTCTGGAAGCGTTCGTCCAGCGTGATGGCGGCAGACTGCTTACCAGTTTCTGAAGTGTGTCCGGTGTCCGCATCATGGAGAGCCTGCACCGTGGCGATGGGGTAAAAGAGAGCCAACTGTCCGCACTCCTGCGCATCGGACAGGAGGGTATTCAACCGTCCCACATAGGTGTTCAGCGTGTCGTACTCACTGCTGGTCAGGCTGAACTGAGGGTTGATCATATTGTAATCCGTGGTACCCAGCAAGCGGGACACAGACACACCGCCGATACACTCGCCCAGCGGATCCGTATCCGACAGTGCTCCGGCGGCATCCGGATTGAATTCCACCATGACCCGATCCTTCCCGGCGTTTTTCGCAGCAGAGGCTACATAGCGGATACCGACCACACTGCCAATGTGGTTCTTAGACAGGAGGTGCGCCGGATCCACCCATAGCAGATCCACGCCGGGGATGGTCATGCCACCGACGATCTGCAGGAAATCACCACCGTAGGTCTCGATCTGGTCATTCATGTTCTCCTCAAAGAGAAGATGACCGGAGGATGCGACACCGTGGGCCTCGCACCAAGCCGAGATCTGGTCGATGTAGGCTTCCTTGAAGAGCCTGGCTACCAATTGGAAGTAGTTCATGCGGCAGAGCCGATCCGCCTCGCTGTCCCCGGAGAACAGGGAGGGCAGGTTGATCTCATAGCCAAAGGTGTCCAGGAATATCTGATCCAGCCCGTCCGTCCAGACCGCATAGCCCACTTTTCCACGGTTGCCAAGCTGGGGCTCGTCTGTGAAGAAGGCCTCCACCAGGTCGAAATCCTCCCCCATCTTGTCGAAGTAACGTTGGTGAGTCAGGCTGATGAACCGTGCCACGGCATCCTTGTTCAGAAGATCCACATGGCGCAGGGTGGTAAAATCGGAGGGATCTTCCACACCTTCATAGGTGTACCGCAGGACATACACATCCAGTGTCCACTCGCCGCTGGCGTTGGCGCTGACCTTGCCATCGGTCACAGGCAAGGAGCGGGTACCGCTCCCGTCGGTCAGGTCTGCTTGCAGAATGCGGATGTCCACGCCGGAGCATTCGTAGGAGGCAACCCCGCCCTGCCCGGTGAGAATGCGGTGCTCCACGCCGGTGGCCTGATACTCGTCGTGACCTTCCAGCACCTGACCGAAGGCCTTTCCGCTGGGCCACTGGTACTCGTCATAGATCCATGCGCTCATCCCGTGTTCTGCGGCATAGCGGTACACGGTCGCCAGGATGCGGAACTCACTGTCGTCCAGCAGGTAGTTGCTGTTGAATTTCACATTGGACACCACGCCGCCAAAGCCCTGACGAAGGAAGGTGTCAATGGGCGAAGCATCGGAGAAGCCGTATGTGACCCACCGCATCCTGGTGGACGGGGCAGGGGATTGGAAAGCCTCCCCACGCCAGAAGGAAGCGTAATCCACCTCCGGTTCCTCCGGCTTTTCCTGCTCGGCGACAGTCACATAGTTGATGAAGGTAGCGGCATCCTCCCTGTTGTCATACAGGCCGTAGGCTTTGATGTCATACGCCGTGTCCGTGGGGCAACTGTTGTTGAACATATCCAGCCGCAGGTTGGTAAAGCTACCGGTAAAGGTGATCGAGGGCGGGGCATACTGAACGGTTGATTTATCCGTCAGATCCAGCACCACCAGTTGCCAGTCATCGGTGGATTGGTAGTTGAAGAACTGACAGGGGTAGTCCCCTCCGGTGGATGCGGTGCGGAAGCGCACCTCGCCTCTCAGATCCTGCTTATCCGTGCGGACGATCAGCGCCAGATAATGGTACACCGTACAGTCTACCCCGTCCGGCAGAGCCAGCGTCATGTAGGGGTCGTCACACATCCCGCCGCCGTTGTCCTCAAAGCCGACCCGCATGGCACCATCCCGCAGGCTGGTGGTCACATGGAAAAGGCCGGAGCAACGGTCAATGCCGTCATAGGTGGAGAAATCTACTACATAAGCCGGGGCAATGTACGCATCATCGGCGCTGTCCGCCTCATCGTCCCCGCATACGGTAAAGGGGAACAGGGATATGCACAGAAGGAGGGACAGACAGAGGGAGAGGCATCGGAGGCCGAATGCCGACAGAACATTCTTCTTCATCGGGCAGTGCTCCTTTTGAAGGATAAATTTCCGTGGAACGGAATTTGGCTCATTATATCACATTCAAAGCCCTATGTCAATAAATCCGGCCAGGGCCGGACTGAAAATTTTACGCAAAGAGTATCACAGTATAAGGAAAATTGATAAGCATAGAAATACCCAGGCAAAACTGTAAAACCACTCATACAATTTCGTGTGATAAAATTGTACCATAAGTCTTGACGGAAACGCCCGGTTTTGGTATAATGTCCGTGTCGGGCACGGTTTGGGTGCGCCCGACTGATTCAGAGTGCAAAAATTGAATAATCGGAAAAGAGAAGGAGGATCCATCATGCTGACGCTTTACGACCTGTCGGTAGGTGCAGTCAGGACGCCTGCGACCGTCCCCTGCCGGAACCTGCGCTTCGGCTGGAAGCTGGGCTCCGACCGCCAGAATACCTGTCAGACATCCTACCGTATCACCCTTACCGAGGGGGGACACACCCTGTGGGACACCGGAGAGGTGGTCTCGGCACGCTCCATACAGATCCCCTGTGATGTCACCCTGCCATCCCGGGCGGATGTGGATATGACCGTCACGGTAACGGACAACCACGGCGAGACCGCCACAGCCCGCCATTCCTTTGCCACGGCCCTGGAGCCGGAGGACTGGGTAGGACAGTGGATCAAGCCCAAGTTGCATATTGAGGGCTGGGCACCCTACCTGCGCACCAAATTCTCCTGCCGGGGCAAGGAGATCACCCATGCCCGGCTGTATGTCAGCGGCCTGGGGTGTGGGGAATACTACATCAACGGGCAGAAGATTTCCGAGGATCTGATCGACCCACCCATGACCAACTATGAGAAGGCAGTCTTCTACCGGGTGTACGATGTCAAGCCCTACCTGGGAGAGAAAAATACCTTCGCCGCCCTCTTAGGCGAGGGCTGGTACTCCCAGAGCCGGGTATGGGCTCCCTCCGCCTTCAAGTACGGAGATGTGTGCCTGATGGCTCAATTGGAGATCACCTATGCGGACGGAGAAGTGCAGACCGTCGCCACAGGGGAGAGCGGCTGGAAGTATAAGTACAGCCCCATCGTGCTGAACAACCTGTACGGCGGCGAGACTTACGACTCCCGCCTGGAGACCCCTGATTTCTCCGACCCTGACGGGGACGAGGAGGGCTGGGGCCCGGTACTGGTTGACCCCATACCCAAGGGTACGCTGACCTTCTGTGAGATGCCCCCGGTGCGCATCATCCGTCAGCTTCCGGCGGTGTCTGTGCGGCAGGTCAGCGGCAAGGACGATGGCGCATGGATCATTGACCTTGGCGAAAACTTTGCCGGATTTGCCGAGTTCCACATTCCCAATTCTCCCAGGGGAGCGCAGTATGTATTCCGCTTCGCCGAGACGGTCAACCCGGACGGCTCCCTGGATTTCCGCTCCATCGGTTCCTTTGCCATCCAGTGCATCCAGCAGGATGTGTACATCGCCCGGGGCGATGCCGGCGGGGAGACCTGGCGTCCCAGGTTCACCTACCATGCCTTCCGGTACATAGAGATCACCGGGTACCATGACCTGCGCAAGTACGGCTCCAACCCGGAGCTGACCATCGCTACCGGTTATGCCCTCTCCACCGATCTGGAGCAGACCGGCACCTTTGAGAGTGCCCATGAGGATCTGAATCACCTGCAACGCATCATGATGTCCACCTTCCGCTCCAATTACCATGGCTACCCGGAGGACTGCCCCGGCCGGGAGAAGTGCGGCTGGCTGGGAGATGCCCAGGTGGTGTGCAATACCGGCATGATGAACTACGATCTGGAAGCCTCCTATGAAAAGTACCTGCGTGACATCCGAAGCGAGGACGATGTGTACGGCGTCTGGCAGATGATCGCCCCGGGCAAGCGGGGGTGCGGGGAGGCAACGCCTCTGTGGGGCTGTGCACAAATCATCATCCCGTACTGGATGTACAGGTATTACGGCAATGAAGCGGTGGTGCGGGAAAACTGGGACAAGATGAAGAAGTGGGTCCAGCATGAGGTGGATGATGCCGCAAGGAATACGGAGTACGGCGGCTACATCATTACCCGGGGCCTGGGCGACTGGTGCCCTCCCTGCGGACATAGCAGTTCCCGCCGGATCCCGGTGCCTGAGTCCTCCACCCAGATGTTCTATGAAATTTGTTTGCGGATGAGCGAGCTTGCCGACGCGCTGGGCCTTGACGGGAAGGCATACTATGACGACCTGGCCGCAAAGATCAAGGACGCCTACATCGGCCATTTCTGGAATGCAGAGACCCACGCCTACAGCACCTGGGGCTCCTGCGGTGTGGCTCTGATGACCGGGCTGTACCCGGAAGGGGAGAAGCAGAACCTGCTCCATGCCCTGGTCGGTATGATCCGGGATGACGACTTCGCCATGTCCACCGGTATCTACGGCAACAAGTACCTGATTCCGGCTCTGTCCGAGAATGGGTACGGCGACATGGCACTCCGGTATATGTTCACCCGGGATCATACCAGCTTTGGCACCATGATGGATGACGGAGCCACCTCCCTTTGGGAATGCCTGGAGCTTAAGGGCATCGGACAGCCCAGAGAATCCGGAACCGCCTCCTTCAACCATCCTATGCACGCCGGTTTCGCTTACTTCCTGTATGCGGATGTGGCCGGGATCCGACCCCTGACCCCGGGCTTCTCCACCTTTGAGATCAATCCCTGTCACTATGACAGCATCCCGTCGGCCACGGTCACACACATCTGCCCCTACGGGAAGATCAGCCTGTCCTTCACCCGGGAGGGAGACAAGACCACCTACACCTTTGAGGTGCCTGTCAACACCACCTGCCACTTCCGTGCAGGGGGGCGGGATGAGGTGTACGGCTCCGGTGTGTACAGCCTGACACTATGAGGAGACGGCTATGGTTCCTGAAATGAAGATCTGCAAGCTGGATCCAGCCGCTATCCTCCCGACCTATGCTACCGCCGGGTCGGCGGGGGCTGACCTGTATGCCCTGCCTGTGGGTGATCCGGTGGTCGTAGGCCCCGGGGAGACGGCCTTCCTCCGTACCGGACTGGCGGCGGCCATCCCGGCGGGGTATGTGGGGCTGATATTCGCAAGGAGCGGTCTTGCCTGCAAGCGGGGGCTTGCCCCAGCCAATAAGGTGGGCGTTATTGACTCTGACTACCGTGGGGAGTGGATGATCGCCCTTCACAATCACGGGGATACCCCCCAGATCGTAAACCCCGGCGACCGCATCGCCCAGTTTGTCCTTGTGCCCGTGCTGACCCCCCTCATGACGGAGGTGGATTCCCTGGACGAGACCGCCCGGGGAGAGGGCGGCTTCGGCTCCACGGGACGGTGAAAATCTGTACATATGGAAAGGGGAGAACTTTCATGAATGAGATGCAAGGATGCCCGGATTCCGGCTATCCGATCCGCTGTATGACTGTCCTGGGCACCCGGATAGAGGATTGCGCCCTGGTGGCACCAGCACATCCCGCACCCGGGCTGAAGCATGCCCTGGAGAAGTTCATCGGCTACATAGAGAAAGCCACCGGCACAGCCCTGCCGATGTATACACCGGATACGGCACCGGACAGGACTCTGATCCTTGTCGGTCAGACCGGTATGGAAACGCCCGCCGTGCTGGAGGCCCGGGGACGGGCGGGGAAGGAAGGGTATGTCCTCCTGGCGGACAGCGGTCGGCTGTACATAACCGGGGCCACCGAACGGGGTACCATCTACGGTCTGTACGCCTTTCTGGAGGAACAGGTGGGTTGGCGGTTTCTGGCCTCCGGCTGTCAGGTGATCCACCCGGCAGACGAAGTAAGAATCCCAGACGACATCGCCATCACAGACACGCCCTACTTTGAATCCCGGGATCTGCTCTGGTACGACAGTATGAAGGATCCGGATCAGACCAACGCCCTGCGGCTCAATGGCACCTTCAAGAGGGATATGAAGACCCATGGCGGCGGGATGGTGTACGGCGGCGGCTTCGTACACACCCTGGCGACCCTGGCCGAGATGGAGAACCCCGCCGTGGGCGATCAGCCCTGTCTGACGGACGAGAAGGTGTTTGAGACGGTGCGCAGGAATGTCCGCAAGATACTGAAAGAGAATCCGGATGTGAACATCGTGTCCGTTTCCCAGAATGACTCCTATGCGGAGCAACTGGGCTGTCAGTGTGCAAGATGCCGTGCCATCGATGAGCGGGAGGGCACACCCATGGGCTCCCTGCTGACCTTTGTCAATCGGATCGCCGATGACATCAGGGAGGACTACCCGGATGTTCTCATTGATACATTGGCCTACCGGTATACCCGGAAGGCACCGAAGACCATCAAGCCCGCCGACAATGTGATCATTCGGCTCTGCTCCATTGAGTGCTGTTTCAGCCACCCCATAGCAGATGGGAGCTGTGAGCGGAATGTAGCCTTCTGCCGGGACATTCAGGCATGGTCAGCCATCTGTAACCGACTGTATATCTGGGATTATACCACCAATTTTCTCTACTACCTGACACCCTTTCCCAACTTGGGCGTTCTGCGGGAGAATGTGCAATTCTTCAAGGAACACCATGTCAAAGGGATGTTCGAGCAGGGCAACTACCAGTCGGTGTCCGGAGAGTTTGGTGAACTGCGGGCCTACCTGCTGGCCCACCTGCTCTGGAACCCTGACATGACAAAGGAGCAGTACGAGGGGATGATGGATGAATTCCTGGCCGATTACTACGGGCCGGGATGGAAGCATATCCGTCGGTACATAGACTGGACGACAGCCAATGCCGCCCGGAGGCACCTGACCATTTATGACGATGTGAACAGCATCATTCCGCCGCTTGACGAGGCAGGCGCACCCTGTGACCGGGTACATGAGGAACTGCTGTCCCTTTGGGATCAGGCGTTGGATGCGGCAGTCACCGCAGAACAGCGAGTCCATGTAGAAAAGTCTCGTCTGGCGGCACGGTATCAGTACCAATGCGTTACCTTTGAAAGAGGCGAAAGTGACATCACAGAGGGGAACCGTGCTCTGGTTGACGGCATCCGAGCCTATGGCATCACCCACTGGCGGGAAGGTACTACTGTGCCGGATGAGGTGGATCTGTCTGTCAGCCCCAAGAGCTGGTGACTCTTTGAGAAGCAGTAGTGGAATTCTATTTACGAAAGGATAAAGAATCATGAAGAACCTGAAAGTATGGAGCCTTGCCCTGACAATCCTCCTTTGCCTTGTGGCTGGTCTGACAGCCTGCGGAGGCAATGGGGATCCTGCTGACACAACGGATACGGATGCTACAGGCACGGATACACCCACCGATGCACCCACCGATGCACCTACCGACGCTCCCACAGAAGCCCCCACCGAACCGGCCACCGAGGCACCAACAGAAACTGTCGCTTTGACCGAGGCGGAGACACCCACGGAAGAAGTCACCACAGAGGCCGTGACCGAACCGGAGACGGAAGACTACAGCCTGCACATTCCCGCCTCCAAGCTGGACGATACCATGACTCCCCTGTTCTCCGGCAACAGCGTGAAGAACGAGACGGTCATGTTCCTTGACCCCGGGCAGGCCAAGAGCCTTCTTTACAAGGCGGATGAGATCCTGTCTGTGACTTCCTACGACGGGAAAATCACCTATGTGGAAGGGAAGGACTACGAGCTGAGAGACGGCCAGATCGTTGCCTTGGAGGGTACTTCCATCCCCTGCATCACCAGCGAGGTGTACTATGGGGCGGATTCCTCCTCCCTCCTCATGACAAAGTACAACGGAAAGAATGTGTACACCTACTGGGGCGAAGCTACGGCCATGACCAGGTGGCAGGTGTGCGTCACCTATACGCATTCCGACACATGGGAGGGTTATACCCAGGAAACCCAGACCGCCGTGTACCAGAGCCTGATCCAGAAGCTGAAGGACGGCGAGGATGTCACCGTCATATTCTACGGCGACAGCATCACATTCGGTGCCAACGCCAGCTTCATCGTCGGCTGTGAGCCCGGCCAGCAGAGCTACCCGCTTTTGTTTGTCAAGGCTCTGGCAGACCTGTTCGATTACCGGGTGCAGTATGTCAATACCGGCCTGTCAGGCACCAGCCGGGTGCCCTCTGCTGACTATGTGCCGGTAGAGGATTATAAGGGTACCATAACCTATATCAATCCTTCGGTGGGCGGTTGGACTTCCCAGAATGGCGTGGATAATTTCAACACCTATGTCAAGCCCCAGGTTGAAAAGTACGGCTGCGACCTGTTCATTGTGGCCTTTGGTATGAACGATGCCGCCGTGGCTCCTGCCACCACGATGCAGAATATGCTGAAGATCATGAAGAATGTGGAAGCACTGGCTCCGGAGTCGCTGTACATGGTGGTCTCCACCATGGTGCCCAATCCCAATGCCACCAATGGATGGTATGGATACCAGGAAAAGCAGGAAACTGTGCTTCTGAAAAAGACCCTGATGGATGGTAAATGCGCTGTAGCCTGCGTGACCTCCGTCAGCAAGGCTGTCCTGGAGCACAAGGAGTTCATGGACTACACCGGCAACAACATCAACCACCCCAACGATTTCTTTAGCCGTGTCTATGTGCAGACCCTGTTCCAGACCTTCATCGGGTACGAGAATCTGGACTGACCCGTTGTAATATGACCGACCTGTAAAAAATCAGAAAGGGATCCCATCCCGGCCAATGACCGGTGATGGGATCCCCTTTTGATTTTCTGATTTGCGGGAGTTCTTATGCTTCTCTGCTCTGCGACTGACCTCTGTCGTTGGTTTTGTATCTGAGCGGGATGCCGTACTCCTTCTCATAGATCTCCTGCCATTGCCGGAAGTTCTCCTTCTTCATAGATTCTACACTCTCCCGGGGACCCATGCTGTCATCCGGGTAGATGGCTTTCCCGATATGAATGGTGTACTCCTGCACATAGAAGCCGTCCGATCCCAGAATGTCACTGTCCTTCATGGTGATGAAGCAGGGAAGCACGGGTACCTTGCTCATCATAGAGAACTGGAAGGCACCGTTCTTCAGAGGCTTGGGCTTCCGGTAATTCCACCACATGCTTTGTTCCGGGTAGAAGAGGACGAAGTGACCCTCCTGCAAGCGCTGGTTAACGCCCTTGATGAACTTGCACATGGTTCTCATGTTGGAGGACAGGGGCAAGGTGTTGCAGTTCCGCATCAGGAAGCCGTAGAACCCGGGGAAGGATGTGTAATTGCCCTCCCGGATGACACGGTAGAATTTCCGCTTTTTCTGACCGGATGCCATGTATGCCAGGTGGATGGCAAAGCTGTCAAAGGCGTTGAAGTGGTTGCAGGTGATGACAGCACCGGAATCCAGATTCTTCAGGTTCTCCAGGCCGACAATATCCTTGATGATCAACTGCTTTTCCTTCATCATCCGACGCACGAAGATCTTTGCCGCCGTGAAAGCGACTGCCGTCTTCACCCGGGGGATGAGGCCGGTGGGCGTATACTCGATATCCTCCGGCTTTAGTTCCTTGGAGGGGGGATCGTCCTCTACATCCCGGTCAAAGATGCCGGCCGCTTCAAACTTCTCGATCTTACTTAACACTTTGATGCGATCCTGCGCCCGTTTCTGATTCAGTCGGTTCAGATAGTTGTCCTCACGGTCGATCTCTTTCTGCGCTGTTTTCAGCAGATTTTCGCATACAAGATTATCTCGCACCCGTTCCTCGTCCGTATATGAAGAAGCTTCATCCCGGATGGAATCCACCAGAGGAGTCCTTTCTGCATAGCTCCAGAAGATATGACTCAGCCTACAATCCGCATAGTGCCAGGGCTTGGATACCATGATATAGTGGACGACCTTCATTTCGTCCTCCCTGCACGGGATGTCGCCGAACACCTCACAGTTCCAGCCTTGCTCCAACCATAGAACCCGATCTTTACAGAGGACATTCAGATAATCTTCATCCTGCGTAACGACAAAGTTATATGCGCCAAGCAACGAGACGAATCTCTCCAACAGATTCTTTTCCCTGAAAAGCCTGCAATTGAGCAGAAGGACGCCTGCATTGAAGTAGGCATTCCTATCCAGCCCACACACCCGTTCCACATAGGTGCCGTAGGTGTCCACCTGTATCATGACCTGCTCATGGGCGGCACCCACGTAGTTGTCCTTCAAGTCATGATCAAACAACTCGGCTACATTGCCCGGTACCACCGTATCGCTGTCTATATAGATGGCTTTTTCATATTCCGGAAACATATCCGGAATGAAAAGGCGGAAGTAGGTGGTTTTGGTATAGTAGTCACGGATGGGTAGCTTACCCTGCAGCTTATCCGCATACTGCGTCACATCGTCAAAGGAAATACGAACATTTGAAGTCTGCATAAGCAGGATCTCATCCATATGAGCCTGAGATACCGTGGTATTCAGTATATGAATGTGGTAGCTTCGACTGCTGTCGGCATTGTCAATGAGAGAGCGGATAGACACGGCTGTGTATTTGATAAAATTATCATCGCAGGCGTAGAATATCGGAATGATCTGATTCATGAGGAATCTCCGTTTCTTTTGAACTTTTCGCTGAGGTAGATATATTCATACAGGATATCATCGAAGCAGTAGTAGCCGAAAACCTTATGAACACGGCTGACCTGCCATTGCTTGACATTATCCGTGTGTGGATACGGGAGCCAGAAAAGGCGTTTGCTGAAGTGGCGCACCACGGTGTGCTTGTGAAGGAACTTCTGATCGTTGAACCGCTGGGGGAGCATCTTTTTCCGTGTGGTGCTGCGGATCAGCGCACTCTGATCGGCGAATGTCAGCTTCTTCGTGCGGATCAGCTTTCTGGCTTTCTCAAGAATGCCGGTCCTGCGCATTTCGGCAAGATTCAAAAGCAGAACCCCGGCGTTGATATAGTTGGGGTTCAGCAGGTACTTGCCATAATGATCCCTGGCGGCGGCATACTCATACCCCTCGATGTCCACATCGTAAAGCAACCGGATGTCCCGGTTGAACAGAATGTCGGCATCCAGGTAGAGCAGCTTGTCAGGCATACCCTCCACAAGGTCAGCAAACAGACGGATCAGCGTGTAGGGGGAGCAGTAAGCCGACTCGTTGGGGCATCCGGCAAACTCCTTCATGTAGAGTGCTGTGACATCCACCAACTGCACCCGGTTGTCCGGGTTGTACGCCTGAATCACTGCCTCCAAAAAAGAAGCCTGCTTCTCACTGATGGGCACATAGGCCGGCTTGATGTGGGACACATCCATGGTGAAGAGAATGAAATGGAAGGGCTCCTCCGTACCCGTCCGCCGGAGGATGGAGAGGACGCAGGTAAGAATGCCATCAAAAACCTTATCATTGCCCGCAAACAGTACATGAATCATGATTCACAGGGATCCTTTCCGGTTGGTGGGGGAGTCTCTTTCTTTTCCTCTGCACGGGGCAGGTAGCGGACGACCACAGCATTGCTGTTTGTAGCCCGTGCCGTCATGGCGTTGAACACGGCATCTCTCAGCTTGGCCTGTTGCTCCCGTGGCTTCAGCGTTCTGTCCGGGTAGAATGGGCCGTCTACATAAGTGACCATGCGCACCTTGCCACCGTGTCTCTTTTGCTGGTAGGTGTTGGTGAAGCAGTACACAGGCTTGTTGTACCGGACAGGGTAGTGGAAGGACTGATCGGTAAAGGGGCGTATGCCGGTGTAGTAGGGCCAGATGTGTGCCTCCGGGTATATGCAGAGCACATGGTGCTCCTCTACCCGCTGAGCCACAGCCGCCAGAAAATGCCGGGAGGCTCCCAGGGTGTCCGGCAGAGGCAAGGCACCCAGGGAGGGGGTGATCCTTCCCAGCACCGGCATGGACACATTGTTGGGGTGAACAATGACATACACATTCTTGGGGGCTGATACCATCGTGGGGATCAGGGCATCGGCGATAGCCTGGGTGTGGTTTCCGTAGAGGAAGTAGCCCTCCGCCCTGTGCTGATCCAGCACAGCCCGGTTGACAATGCGATGGGAGAATTTGAACTTCAGGTATATCCAGGCCAGCGGTGTAGCGACCACACGGTACCAGAAGAAATGGGTGAACTGTTTCCACCGGCCGGTATATACATAACGATACGCATCGTCAATTCTCCTTGGCGTGATCTCCGCAGTGGAGAACTCGTCACGCAAAGGGTCGTCGTAATATATGATATCCGGTAGCTTCTTCATACCATGTACTTTGCACAGCTTGCCAACGCTGTATTCCTTCCAGTTCAAAGATTTCATGTCCGGCTGGTTGCTCCCGGATGGTGGTCTGTGGCAGACCTGCCATTTTCCAACAAGACGGGACTATTATAGCACAAGATACATCGCCTGTCAAGGTAAAGCAGGAAAATTATGAACTAAATTTAATATTACTTAATGATTAAGGGAGATAACCGTAAAAGTCCAGCCAGAGGACAAGCCCTTCTTTGCGTACTCCCGTCCCCCGGCTGAACTGTAACAGATCCCCGCTTACACTTTGTATACCATCATATCTTCCCGCCAGCCGGTCAACACACGGCAAAGGTCAGCAGCGGCGGCTCTGGCACCGGGAAGGTCGTGTTCCAGATAATTCCCGCAGGCCTGCCGGGTGGCTCCGGGGATCTCCCCCTCGTAGGCGGCGATGAAGGCGAAGGAATCCTGCACCAGTCGGATGGCTTGCCCCCGGCTTACGCTGTCCCGCAGGAGCAGGTAGAAGCCTGTCCGGCACCCCATGGGGCCAACATATATCACCTGATCGGACAGCGCACTGTTCCGGGCATAGGTGGCGAACAGATGCTCGATGGTATGGGCGGCGGGCATGGGCAGGTAGTCCCCGCCGTTGGGCGTTTTCATACGGATGTCGTAGGTGACAACATCCCCATCTATACGGGAGACATACATCCCCGGTGTGAGCTTGTCATGGTTCACAGTAAAGCTGGCAATGATTTTCATGATATATCCGTTCCTTTCCATTGATTGGTGGTTCCGGGCGGCATCAGCCGACCTGTGGGTTATTTCCGCTCCACTCCATGATACGGGTAAAGCCGTGCTGTTCGGCCTCATCCGTGACGGAGGGATCGCCACAAAGGAGCCGCAACGCATAGCGGGCATATGCGTACCTGATATTCTTCAGCACAGCCTCGGCTGACACAGCATCGTACTCCCGCAGGTCAAGTGCCAGATAGTCACAGACAGTCAGCATCCGCCCGGGCGTCAACCTCCCGGCATATAGCTGACCATTGGATTCCGACTCCGGGGACGCATCCGTATCTTCGGTAACTTCCTCTGGCCGGGCGGCAAAGCCGTCAGGAGCCATGGCCACGCCAATGGCGGGCTGGTGGTCGGCATATCCCAGGCTTTGCTTCAGGTCGGTGAGAAAATGTAGGGTGCGGGCATCGGCACTGTCATCCCCATAGGGCAATCCCACGAGCAGAATATCATCTACCCCGGCGTTGGCGATGTTGACCAAAAGTCCCAGCTCTAGTCCACGCTGATAGGCAGCCAGCGCAGGGTCAGCGGTGTAGTCGCTTCCCAGACAGCGTACCGTGAACACGCCGGACACGGTCAACCCAGCCCGGTGCAGACGACTGACCTCGGATTCCAGTGCAGGTGCTCCCTCGGCTGTTGTCAGGGCAGAGCCTTCAGCCAAAGGGATACGGTAGGGAAGACAGCCGGACGCATCCGGGGACAGGGTCAATACGACGCCGGAATACTTTCCCGCCGCCGTGACCCCATCCACGCTCTGTCCCGGCGACAGGGACATGCCCCGGAAGTCCGACACCGTCAGAGAAGGGAGGACAGGTACCTCTTCACCCAGTGTCCAGGCTTCCAGTTCCGCATTTTCCCGGTACGCATCAGACCGCCTCTTCAGGGCGGAGCCCCATATCAACGCCACCGTTACTGTGAGAACGGCTACGACACACAGAATGATCAGGGGTCTGAAAGCGCCCGGGCGGCGGGGGCGGCGCATCCTGGGAGAAGCGGAGACGAAACGCCGGGTACTCTTGTGCCGGTACTTCTTGGCCGGGCTTTGATTGGTCTTCATTGGATGGTCAACAGGTCAAGGGACTGACCGTACTCATTGTACTCCACCACGCACACATCCCGGTAGGAATCCTCCAGGAGACCCAGCATGGAGGCCTGGTAGTTCTTGAGCAGGGTGGCGCAGTTGTTCATGACATAGGCTTCCTCCGGAGCCAACCGCATGACGACGAAATACCCGTTGCTGCAGGAGAAGGCCTCACTGACCTCCCCGACGGCCAGCTTCAAAACTTCTTCCTCATACTTCTCGTCCATCTCGCCGATGGTGAAGTAGTACCCATCTCCGGACACCGAGGTCAAATCGTCATTGACAGTGGAACCGATGTAGGAATTCATCAGCTTCAGCCGATCATCCACATTGGCTACGGCGTGGAGGGCCTGGCTGACACGCTGAGCCTCCGCCAGATTGGCCTCCGGACTCTCCCCCTCGTCGTTCCGGATATACACATGTACGGTACGGAAATACTGATCGCTGGTCAACACATAGTCAATGTACTCATCAATATTGGAAGTGTCATAAAGAAAAACATGGTTATCCAGCAGTGTATAGTACAGGGCGGATTCCAGGTAGCTGACCCGCAGGGAGAAGCGAAAAAAGCTGTCTGTCATCCAGTTTTTCTCCAGCCAAGCCCGGTAAGCAGACTTCTTGCCATCGAACTCTTCGTCAATCAAGGTTTCAATCTGCTGATCGGCATAGGTGTCCGCCTTATCGGAATCAATGCCGATCTGATACGCCGCACATGTGGTCAGGATCACATAGTTTTCCTTCAAATGCTCCTTGACAAGACCCTCCAGCTCTGCCCGATAGGTTTCGGCAGTGGCAGGATCGTCCCAGATGTCCTTGCCGTAAGTGGCGGCGAGGGAATCCTTGTAGAACAGGGTCAGGAAGCGAAGCTCCTCATACCTGATGTCGTAGCCATTGCAGGTGGCAACAACCGTTTGATTCAGCTTGTCCTCCTTGCTGGTGCAACCGTACAGGGAAGTGACGGCAAGAAGAACGCAGAGAATAGAAAGAAACAGGCAAAAGCAACGCAAAATCCGACCGGAAGTGGCGATATTTCCGGAATGGTTCATGGCGGGTGACTCCTTTCAGAATTCAGGTGGAGGCAATACAGTGAATAAGAAAACTACACAACACAAAGTATAGCACAAGTTTGTGACCAAAGTATGAAGAATTGCAAAAACATAGCAGGCCCGGCCAAGTTTGACCCGGTAAAGTCTTGACAAACATCACAGTCTGTGCTATGATTCACAGGTTGAAACGGAAAACTGCCCGGTTGCCAGACCGGTTCACCGGCAGGAGAATTCCGTCATATATTGTGGAAACAGGGAAAAGGGTAAAAGCAGAGGATGCGTGCGTCGAAGCCGTCCCGATATATGGCCTGATTCCCCCACATATCGCTCATAATGCCTGCTTGGAAAGGTACGGTTGGAAAAAATGAAGCCCAATTACAAACGAACTATGTATGCCTGCTTCGTTGGCTACATTGTGCAAGCCATCATCAACAACTTTGTTCCTCTCTTGTTTGTCACTTTTCAGAAGAGCTACGGGATCCCGCTCACAGAGATTACCGTTTTGATCACGGTCAATTTCATGATCCAACTGGTGGTGGATGTAGTTTCTGCCTGGTTCGTGGACAGGATCGGGTACCGGGTCTCCGTGGTCGCCGCTCATATCTTCTGCACGGCCGGATTGGTACTGCTGACCGTCCTGCCTGAAATACTGCCGGATCCCTTCCTTGGCATCCTGCTTGCGGTTTTTGTGTATGCCATTGGTGGCGGTCTCCTGGAGGTGCTGGTCAGCCCCATCATCGAGGCTTGTCCTACCGACAACAAGGAAAAGACCATGAGCCTGCTCCACTCCTTCTACTGCTGGGGGCATGTGGGTGTGGTTTTGCTCTCTACGGCCTTCTTTGCTCTGTTTGGCGTAGAGAACTGGAAGGTGCTGGCTATTATCTGGGCATTGGTTCCGACTGTGAACATGTTGGTCTTTACAAAGACTCCGATTTATTCTCTGACCGAGAACGGCGAGAATGGAATGACGGTGAAGGAACTGTTCTCAAAGAAGACCTTCTGGATGTTCATGCTGATGATGTTGTGTGCGGGAGCCAGCGAGCAATCTGTCAGCCAGTGGGCCTCCACCCTGGCCGAACAGGGTCTGGGGATAAGCAAGACCGTCGGCGACCTGGCCGGGCCTATGACATTTGCCATTCTGATGGGGACTGCCCGGTTGATCTACGGTCGGTGCGGGGACAGGATGAACCTGAACCGGTTCATGCAGTACAGTTGCATCCTGTGCATTGCATCCTACCTGTGTATAAGCCTTGTGCCCATACCGGCACTGGGACTGGTCGGCTGTGCGGTCTGTGGCTTTTCTGTAGGCATCCTTTGGCCTGGGACCTTCAGTAAGGCTTCGGCTTCCCTGCGGGGCGGCGGTACGCTGATGTTTGCCATGCTTGCCCTGGCGGGGGATCTGGGGTGTTCCGGCGGCCCGACGATGGTCGGGTTTGTCTCCAGCCTGTTTGGAAACAACCTGCGCATCGGCATCCTGTCGGCTATCGTCTTCCCGGTGCTCCTGCTCATCGGCATTTCCCTCGTAGTACGGAAACGCCGCTCGTAAGGCTCTCGACCTGCATACATCAGAAAGCCGGCTGGAAAGCCTTGGCCTGACAAAAATGACTCTGCCTGAACCTCTTGCAAAATAACGATAAATATGGTATACTGTAACGGGAGCCTGGAGCCAGTATGAAAGGAGTCAATCAGATGACACACGAATCTGCCATCACCGTGCCCCGGACTATCCGCCGCCTGTTGCGAATATGCCTTTTGTTCCTGGTCCCCTGCCTGTGTAGCCTGTGTATGCTGTCCGGTTGCTACGAAGCATCGACAGGTGCGACGGAAACAGATGTGGAATCAGCAAGACAGACGGGTGACGCCGACATGGATGTCACCGATGAAAATCCAACCGAAGAGGAGCAACCCACCATGTGTACGGAAACCGTAAGGCAGACCACCCCCCTGCCTGATGTGACAGATACCGAGACAGCGACAGAGACAGCGATAGAGACAGAGACAGAGACGGAAACGGAAACGGAAACTGACACTGAACCACCGACAGAACCGGAGACCGACCCTGTCAGGGAACCCCTTGCGTTATCGGTGACGGTGGATCCCTATGTGCCGGAACAGCCGGCAGTGGTGGAGAATGTCAAAGCCATGTGGCTCTCCCAGTTTGATCTGACTGCCGTTTATCAGAGCGATGACAAAACAGGCCAGCGGAATGAGGAGCAATACCGCACGCTGATCCAACAGGTCTTGCAGAATGTGGCGGACAACGGCTTCAACACAGTCATTGTGCAGGTACGCCCCAACGCCGACAGTATGTACCCCTCTGACTACTATCCGCCCAGCACCTATGTGGTCGGTAGCTATGCCGGGGCGTTCATCTACGATCCCTTTGAGATCCTGATCCAGGAGGCCAGGTACCTGGGGCTTTCCGTTCATGCCTGGATCAATCCCCTGCGGGGTATGACTACAAAAGAGATAAAACTCATTGACAGCAGTTACCTGATCCGGCAGTGGTATGACGACGACAGTCTACGGGGAAAGTATCTGGTAGAGGTCGGTGGCCGTCTGTACCTCAATCCCGCCTATGCCGAGGTCAGGGATCTGATCGTGCACGGAGCCAGAGAGATACTGGAGCGGTATGATGTGGACGGCGTACATATGGACGACTACTTCTACCCCACAACGGACGCTTCCTTTGACAGTGCCGCTTACGCTGTATACCAGGAGGAGGGTGGAAGGATGTTGCTGGGAGACTGGCGGCGGGAGAATCTCAGCGCACTGGTCTCTGCACTGTACAAAATCGTGAAAAAGCAGGATCCGGAGGCTCTCTTTGGCATCAGTCCTTCCGGCGTGCTGAATACGGTATACTATAACCAGTATGCGGATGTGTACCGCTGGTGCCGGGAGCCGGGGTTTGTAGACTACATACTGCCACAGATATACTTCGGCTTTGAGCACGCCACTGCCGCCTTTGATATGCTCAGTGATAAGTGGAATGATGTGGCCGAGAGCGACTATGTCACCCTACTGATCGGCATGACCTTTGGAAAAGCTCTGGCCAAGTATGATAAATATGCCGGAAGTGGTGCATATGAATGGGCACAGCACACCGACATTCTGGCCCGGTGCGTGGAATACACCCAGGGGCTGGAGAAATGCCAAGGCATCAGTATTTTCTGCTATCAGTACTTCTACCACCCCGTCACCGGTGTGCCGGTCAGTGAAACCAAGGAGGAGCGGGACAACTTCACGGTAGCACTGGACAAGGCGGTCTGGGGTGAGGATTGAGCGTCCTGATTCCGAACGGGCGGATAGTAGGTCAGAAAAAGAGATAAAGGACTGTAGGGTATGATTGGTAACCATCACAGTAAATCCGGGCATCCGCAGAAGCAAAAGAAAAATGCTTCCCGGCACAGACGACCGGGGAAAGCAGCCAAGGCTGACAAAAGTGACATTGAACGGCTGACCCGGGAGCTGACCCGGGAGAGACGGGAGAATGCCAAGCTCCGCAGACAACTGGCCGAGTCCAGAAAGAAGCTGGCGGAGCACCCGTCCTCTGAACGCCTGGAGCCCATCTTCAAGCACAGGCAGATGACACCCAGGCAGGCGCAGGAACAGATGCTTTCAGAATCCTCCAAGCGGGCGGGAGCCTTCTCCCGTCCCAATTACCTGATGTACCTGGCCCGGCTGATCACCACATCCTCCCTGTATCGCATCGTCAATCGGCTGTTCTTTTACTTCCGACGCTTCCGACTGGTCAATACCATCACCACCGTTGTGCTGGTGGTCATGACAGCGGCGGTGTCTGCGGTCTACCTCATGGCATTGCCCGTGGCTTTCCTTGTTTCCGGCCTGTTTGTGATCCTGGGTCTTCTTGCCGCACGGCGAATGAATGGGAAGATGAAAACTGCCCTGAGCGGGAAGCATATTCGGGTGATCATCCCTCCGGACGATCTCTCCCTCAAGGACGATAGTTTCCTGATCCGTTCTGCCTGCTCTATGGCGGGACAGTCAAACACGGCGATCATCCTTGTCTCCCCGCACATTTTGTCCATGCGCGGGTTGGGGGGACATGGGCCATACTTTACCGCCCGGCAGGAGGGAAACGATCTCTACATCGTGCGCTGTCATTACTATTTCATCCTGCGCCGCCGGGTGCTGGATGTCCTGGATCCCCACATGACGGTGATATATTAGGGGAGGCAGACTTCCGTTCCTGTCACCTCATTCCCATACCCGACAACTGTGCAGCAAACTGAAAAAAATTGAACACAATTTCAAAAAAGCTATTGCAATTTTGGAGAAGATATGGTATAATAACCTCACTTGCATATTATGAAGCCTGCGTCAGGGTGCGTGTGGCTGTGTGGAGGAAGTGATCAAATGAATACAAAAGCGTGGACTTGGACTGCAAACCCTGCACAGCTGGTGTTGGGGATTGCCCTGCTTGTGCTGTCGGCTTTGCTGCTTGTGGCTGTCATGACACAGTCCAGTAAGGATAAGCGTTCCGGCGTGATTTCAGGCGTGGCGGAGACTTATTTCAGTAAGGGCAAGACCGGCCGTATGGACAAGATGCTGAATACGGCTACAGTGGCTATGTCGGCTGTCTACTGTGTACTGATTGTTGTGCTGTATTGCATCGCATAAGGGCAGAGGACATAGCAGTCACATAACCCGAAAAAGGGGTTGTTGCGGGCGTGCTGGTCAGCACGCAAGTGCGGCGACCCCCTTTCTGTTACCAATATTTACAAGCGATTGGATTGTGGAACGCATTACGGAACGCATTGCAGAACGCAGGGAGAAAAAGAGAATATGAAGCAGTATCCGATGCAAACATCTCCGCCGGAGAAGAAATCTCCCGGCGGAAAAAAGGGAGGGCGCATCGCCGGGGAGATCATGTCCCGCTGGCGCATACGGGGTCTTTGCTTTTCCGTTCCCTCAGAGATGAAGCGGATCCTTGTGGCTCTGCTAACTACCATTGCCGTTCTCCTCGTAGCACTCCTGATCCTGTTGGTGGCCGGACGAGATGTCATATTCACCACGACAGATAAAACACCTCAGGATACCTCCATACCGGAACTGCCGGTGGAGACCGGGGAATACATAGCCACCTCCGGTTCTCACCCCTTCGCTACCGGGCGGGAGGGAGATGTCAGCCTGCCCTTTTCGGATGCCTGTATCGTCCTGGATAAGAAGCTGATGAACTCCGCAAGAGCTGTGCTGGTGGATCTTTCGCGGGGTGAAGTCATTGCCTCCCGAAAGGGAGACGAACGGATGTATCCGGCCTCCCTGACCAAGCTCATGACGCTCATCGTGGTGGTGGAAAACCTGGCGGAGACCTCCAGTCTGTCGGATGAAGTGACCGTCAGCGAGGAAGTGTATCGGGCTATGCGGGCCGAGGGTGCTTCGGGTGCCGGGCTTGAGGTGGGGGAAACGCTGACGGTGAAATCCATGCTCTACCTGCTGATCCTGCGGTCGGATGGCATTGCCGCCTGCGAGCTGGCCCGGTACACCGCCGGGACGGAGGAGGCCTTCGTGACCCTGATGAATCACAAAGTGGCCTCCATGGGACTGACGAATACCCACTTTGCCAACCCGACCGGCCTTCAGGACGAGGGGAATTACTCCACCTGCCGGGACATGGCGGCCATCCTGGCGTATGCCATGGATATCGCCTTATGCCGGGAGATCCTGACGGCGGAAAAGTACGATGCACCCTGCACCAGCCAGGGGAAAGCCTTTACCTACTTCCTGTACAACAATCTGCTTGTCTCCATGCTGACTGAAAAATACCCGGGGGAGCGTCCGCAGAGCGTGCAGGTCATCGCCGGAAAGACCGGCTATGCCGGCGGTGAATCCGGCTACTGCTTAGCCACCTATGCCGTGACACCGGACGGCCGGGCTTACCTGTGCGTCACCTCTCAGTCGGAGAGCTACCTGAACAGCATACAGGATTACATAACCCTGTACAATAAATATGTAAAGCCCGCCTCGTAAAATGGCTCGGCTTGCAGAACCACACAGTTTCAGAAACGGAAAGGAAGGAACAGAACATGAGCATGATGGAGAGAAACCCGGCATTCCCGGAGGTGAAGGGAAACTTCGGCTTTGGCTGTATGCGTCTGCCGATGAAGGACGGAGAGGTGGATACGGAGGCTTTCTCCGGGATGGTGGATGCGTTCATTCAGCAGGGCTTCAATTACTTTGACACCGCCCACGGTTACATCGGAGGCAAGAGTGAGACCGCCATTAAGACCTGTCTGACCTCCCGCTACCCCAGGGAGGCGTACATACTGACCGACAAGCTGTCCGAGAACTACTTTGAAAAGGAGGAGGACATCCGCCCTTACTTTGAGACCATGTGTCAGGCTACAGGGGTAGATTATTTTGACTTCTTCCTGCTCCACGCCCAGAATGCCCGGAACTACGAGAAGTACAAGGCCTGCCGGGCTTATGAGATCGCCGGGGAACTGAAGGCAGAGGGTCGGGTGCGCCATGTGGGCTTCTCCTTCCACGACAGTGCCGAGGTGCTGGACAGGATCCTGACAGAACAGCCCCAGATGGAGTTCGTACAGCTCCAGTTCAACTACCTGGACTACGAGGATCCGAATGTGCAGAGCCGTGCCTGCTATGAGGTGTGCCGCAAGCATGGGAAGCCTGTCATCGTCATGGAACCGGTCAGGGGAGGGAGCCTTGTCAACCTGCCCCCCCAGGCTATGGAGGTAATGGAGCAGGCAGGTGGCGGTTCTCCCGCCAGCTACGCCATCCGGTATGCCGCCGGGTTCGAGGGCATTTTCATGGTGCTGTCCGGAATGAGCAACATGGCCCAGATGCAGGATAACCTTTCTTACATGAAGGACTTTCACCCGCTGACAGAGGCGGAGCAGGCCGTGGTGGCGGAGGTCATCCGCCGCTTCCGGGAGACACCGTTGATCCCCTGTACAGGCTGTCGGTACTGCACGGACGGCTGTCCCATGAGCATCCATATCCCCACGCTGTTCACCGCCGAGAATCAGGCACGCCAGTTCGGAAAGGAGCAGGGCATGTGGCTCTACCAACTGGCGACTGAGACGCAGGACGAAAAAATGCCGGGTAAACCCTCCGACTGCGTGCAGTGCGGCCAGTGCGAGGAGATCTGCCCCCAGCACCTGCCCATCCGGGAACTGCTCAAGACCGTAGCCCTGCGGTTTGAAGCCTGAGGAACCCCGCCTGTATGAAGTATGCGCATATCCTCAAGGCCCGGTTCCTGTCCCGTCCCAACCGTTTCGTTGCCCTGGTGGAGTTGGACGGCCGGGAATTGGCTGTCCATGTGAAGAACACCGGACGGTGCCAGGAATTGCTCCTGCCGGGAGCGGTGGTGTATCTGGAGGATTTCAGCGGGCGAATGGGAAAGCGGAAGCTACCCTGCGACCTTGTTGCCGTGGAGAAGGGAGCGCAGGGTCTGCTGATCAATATGGATGCCCAGGCACCCAACCGGGTGGTGGAGGAAGCCTTGCGGGAGGGGACGCTCTGTCTGCCCGGGTTGACAGGCCCTTTGACTGTTCGGCCGGAGACTGTCTTCGGGGACTCCCGCTTTGATTTCTTTGTCAGGGACGGAAGCGGACGGGAGGGCTATCTGGAGGTCAAGGGGGTGACGCTGGAGGAGCATGGCGTTGCCTCCTTTCCGGATGCGCCCACCGAGCGGGGGGTCAAGCATATCCGGGAGCTGGTATCGGCCAGAGAGCAGGGGTATGTGGCCTGCATTCTGTTCGTGATCCAGATGGAGGGAATGACCGTGTTCCGCCCCAACGATGCCCGTCATATGGCTTTTGGGGAGGCTTTGCGGTATGCCGCTTCCCAAGGGGTGGCGATCATGGCTCGGCAATGCGCCGTAACACCGGATTCCTTGTGCCTGACCACAGAGGTGCCGGTGGATCTGTCCAGGTACTGAATCGAAGGAGACTTGTTGATATGTGGATTGTTCTTGCGTTTGCATCCGCCCTGTTCGCCGGATTGACTTCCATCCTGGCGAAATGCGGGATCAGAAAGACGGATTCCCATGTGGCAACAGCCATACGAACCGTTGTGGTGCTGGCTTTTTCCTGGATCATGGTATTCCTGGTCGGTTCCCAGAACACCATTACGGAGATAGATAGGAAATCCCTGCTTTTCCTGATCCTGTCCGGTCTGGCCACCGGTGCCTCCTGGCTGTGCTACTTCCGGGCGCTCCAGGTAGGTACCATCAATCAGGTGGTTCCTATAGACAAATCAAGCACCGTTCTGACGGTGCTTTTGGCGTTCCTTTTCCTGCACGAAAAAGTGACCTGGCTCAAAGCGGTGGCGGTACTGCTCATCGCGGTGGGCACCTTCCTGATGGTGGAAAGGAAGAAAGAACCGCAGGTGCAGCCAGCGGATGAAAGGAAGGGCCGTGGGTGGCTGGTATATGCCATCCTTTCGGCTGTGTTTGCCAGCCTGACCTCGCTTCTGGCGAAGGTTGGCATTACAGGTGTGGAGTCCAACCTGGGCACAGCCATACGCACCGGGGTGGTGCTGGTCATGGCCTGGGTGGTGGTGTTTGCCGCCGGCAAGCAGAAGACCATCCGACACATTTCCGGCCGGGAGCTTGTCTTTATCTGCCTGTCCGGCCTGGCCACCGGTGCCTCCTGGCTGTGCTACTACAAGGCGTTGCAGGATGGCCAGGCCAGCGTGGTGGTGCCCATTGACAAGCTGAGCATACTGGTGACAGTGGTCTTTTCCCGGTTGGTTTTCAAGGAGAAGCTGTCTCGCAAGGCCGCACTCGGACTTGCTTTGCTGGTGGTTGGCACACTGCTTATGATCTTTGGCTGATTTTCACGCCTGGGATTGCGAAAAATTCGATGAACGAGGGCATATCCAGTTTTTCGGAAATAAGCAGGTGGAAAAAGATGTACCAACGAAAAAATCAGCGGTTCCTTAACAAAACGCTAACATTTCAGCAATGCTTCTTAAACCTACGGTGATTATAATAAGCATAAGATTCACGCAGAAACACACACCCGGATGAGGTTGATGCAGGAAGGAGGTACCCGTGATCCAGATTTTGGTCGCAGAGGACGACAAGGCCATGAATGCGTTAGTTCGTTCCTATCTGACGGATAACGGATATGAAGCCACGCCCTGTGATAACGGCAGGGAGGCCATGCGCCTTTTGGATGAAAAGCCCTTTGACATGATCATCACCGATGTGATGATGCCGGAAATGGACGGCTTTGAGCTAGCCAGACGGGTCAGGGAGACGGATAAGAAGATCCCCATCCTGTACATGACCGCCCTGGACGACAAGCCCTCCAAGCAGTTGGGCTACAGACTGGGCATTGATGACTATGTGGTCAAGCCCTTTGACGCAGATCTGCTGATGCTGCGGGTGGCCGCATTGCTCCGCCGGGCGAATATCGAGCGGTGCCGGGAACTGGTGGCAGGGAACCTGCGGATGAGCCGGGACGAGCACACCGCCTATGTTGACGGGGAGGAGCTTCCCCTGACTGTGCGGGAATTTGATATTCTCTTCAAGTTGCTCTCTTTCCCCCGGAGAACCTTCACAAGAACGCAACTTATGGACGAATTCTGGGGATTTGATTCCTCGGCCTCCTCCCGGACGGTGGATGTATACATTGCGAAATTGAGGGAGAAAACAAGCCGGTGCGACGGATTTGACATCATGACGGTGCATGGGCTGGGGTATAAGGCGGTCCTCCGATGAGAAGGCGGAAGCTATCTGGCAATTCACTGATGGGGGGAGCGATCCTGTTTGCCACCGTGTCTGTGGTGGTGACGGTAGCGGTCAGCCTGCATGAGAACCTTGTGAAGCACATTGAAAACCAGGCGGTTATCACGCTGATCATGTTGGCGGCTATCCTCCTGTTGGCGGGCATATGTACGGTCATCGACTATTTCCGCCGCAAGATCATGGTGGAGACCCCGACGAAAAGGATCCTGGATGCGACAGACAGAATTGCCTCCGGCGATTTCTCCGTCCGCCTGGAGATCACCCATGCATACCACCACTATGATGAGTATGACTACATCATGGAGAACCTGAACCGGATGGCGGCGGAGTTGTCTCATACGGAGATGTTGCATACTGATTTTATCTCCAATGTGTCCCACGAACTGAAGACCCCCCTGGCCATCATTCAGAATTACGCCACGCTGATGCAGGATGAGCGGTTAAGCCAAGACCTGCGGCGGCAGTACGCAGAGACACTTGTAGCCACCTCCCGACGGCTGACGGCGTTGATTTCCAACATTCTGAAGCTGAATAAGCTGGAGAATCAGGAGATCAAGCCGGATCGGGAAAGAATCAGGCTGGATGATATGCTGGCTGGAACCGTCCTGCAGTATGAGGAGCTGATCGACCGGAAGGGCCTTGACCTGATCTGCGACCTGGACGAGGTGGAGATCGTCTCCTCCCCGGATTACCTGGAGATCGTGTGGAACAATCTGATCTCCAACGCCATCAAGTTCACCGACAACGGCGGGCGGATCGGCGTCTCCCTGAAGGCGGAGGACGGCAGGGCCGTGGTCAGGGTATGGGACACGGGGTGCGGCATTTCCAGGGAAACAGGTCAGCGTATCTTTGAAAAATTCTATCAGGGGGACACATCCCACGCCGGAGAGGGGAATGGGCTGGGTCTGGCCCTGGTCCGGAAGGTCATAGACACGATAGGAGGAGAGATCTCTGTGGAGAGCGAGCTGGGAAAAGGCAGTACCTTCACGGTGATCCTGATGCTGAATCAACAATGAAACAGAAACATCATGAACAAAAGCCGCATCCCTTCCTGTCTCGTCTGAAGGAGCCGGGACTTCCACTTCTTTGTCTGATTTGGTTTATCACCCTGCTCGCCATAGCCGGCTCCCTTGCGGCAGTCTTCATGGATTATACAGGCTTCCTTTCCTACCCGTTATATGTGGTAGCCGCCCTGACCCTTACCTACACGGTGTACAGTCTTGTGCGTGTGGTACCCACCATGAAGAGTCGGTTCCTGACCGTCATGGGCAAGCGGGATTTCACCCGGAACCTGACGGAGGACTACAGCTTCCGTACCGTTGCTTTCTCCTGTATATCCTTCGTCATCAATATCGGCTTTGTCATATTCAACTCGGTCTTTGCCATCATGCTGCATTCCGTGTGGCATGGCGCCATGGCCGGGTACTACCTTCTGCTCTCTGCCATCCGAGGCAGTGTGGTTGTGGGCGGGAGGAAGGCTACCCGCCGTGCCGGTGGGGATGAGACGGCTCTGCTTGTCAACAAGCTGAAGGTATACAGAAACTGCGGGGTGTCGCTGTTCATCCTGGAGGTGGCCATGGCGGTGGCGGTTTCTCTGATGGTTCTGTCCAGACGACCGACACAGAGCACCGAGATCATGGCCATCGCCTCTGCCGCTTACACCTTCGTCAAGATGACCGCTTCTATTGTCAACCTTGTCAAGGCAAAACGGATCAAGGATCCGGTCGTACAGTCCATACGCAACATAGGACTGGCAGAGGCGACGGTGTCCATGCTGTCCCTGTGCACCGTGCTGATCGCCACCTTTGGCAAGGAGGATACGGATATGTTCGCCATGAAGGTGTCCGCAGGTGTGGTCGTCTGCCTGATGACAGTTCTTTTGGGGGCGTTCATGATCGTGTATGGGAACATACAATTGAAAAAGCTCAGGCAGAGCAGGGAGGCAGAAACATAGCGTGGAACACAGGGATCAAAACAGGAACGGAAACCATCATACATTCAGATACTCCTACATCGCACCCACAGAGGAGGAGCGCCGGGAGATAGAGAGCATCCGGCGGTCATATATCACCGGGGAAGACAGGGGTAGCAAGCTGGATCAGCTTCGTGCCCTGGACAGCCGGGTGAAAAAGCCGGCACTGTGGGTCGCTCTCAACCTGGGCATCCTCGGACTGCTGTCCTTCGGATTGGGCTTTTCCATGGTGATGGAATGGCGTATGCTCCTTGGGGGCATTATCATCTCTTTGGCAGGCGTTGTCCTCATGGTGCTGGCCTACCCGGTGCATGAGGCGATCCTCCGGCGGAACAAGGCCAAATACAGGGATCAGATCCTGAAGCTGTCCGAGGAGCTTCTCCATGAGGGAGAGAACCAAAACAGTTGAAGTAAAAACGAATGCCCGTGAAAGACACCACAGTCTTCACGGGCTTTGTCATGGAAACGCTTGCTTCCATTATTCCTGGGGGAATCGTGTCATCTCGTTCTTGTGCCCCTCGGCCATCCGGTTCCAGGTCGTCTTATCCACCCGACCGCTTTCCGGCAGGCGTTGCAGGCTCTGGAATCGCTTCACCGCCGTCTCGGTCTCGGGGCCAAAGGCACCGTTGACCGTCAGACTGGCCGCATCCAGTCCGTAGGTCAGGAGCAGTTCCCGGAGCAGAAGCTGAATGACCGTGATCAGCATCCCCTCATCACCCAGCCCTGCCGAATATCCGATGGGGTGTCGGGGGAAGAAATGCACCGGATCCGGAAGACTGCGCTTCTCCACATTCTCCTGGTAGGCACGGAACAGGGCATTCCAGGTCGTCTGGTCAGCCGTTCCCGTCACGGGCAACCGGTAGATGTTCTGAAATATGGCCAGCGCACGGCCGGTGGTGGTTCCGAATACCCCGTCCACTGGCACCGGGGGGATCCGGGTGTCGTCGTAGGAGAGCTGGCGCAGGTAGCGCTGGAGATTCATGATCGCCTGGGTCTGGTTGTGATTATCCATCTGAATACCTCCTTGCGTGTGGGACTTGATGCGGTCATGACCCGACTTCAAAGCCCGGATACTGTCCCTCGTTCAGGCGTCCTCCGATGTACAGGTCGCTGTACAGGTCGGCGATGGCCGCCCAGGTGGCGGCATCCACCGCACCGTTGGCAGGCAGACCGTACAGACGCTGGAAGGCCACCACCGAGGCCTGCGTCTGGGGGCCGAAATACCCGGTGGGTGATACCGATGGGATCTCAGCGATGAAACGGGAGATGTAGTTCAGGTACTCCTGGAGGACACGCACCTCCTCGGATTGGTCGCCCTGCCGCAGGATGGTGCCCTGGTAAGGAATGATGTTGCCCTCCACAAAGGACACAGGGATGCGGCGGATGATACCGTAGTAGGCGTTGGTGATGGTTTCCCAGGTCTGCTCTCCCACCACACCGTCCACCGGCAGGCCAAAGGTATTCTGTACAGCGTAGACCGCATTGCGTGTGGCCTCCCCGAATACGCCGTCAATCGCCAGCGGCGGGATGGTCTCATAGTAGGCGGACAGGTAGTTGATGTAGTATTGCAGGAGGGACACGCCGGTGTTGGCATCGCCCAGCCGGAGGACTCCGGCGTACTCCTGGCTGACATCGGCAAATTGCAGACCCTCGGAATTCAGGCTGTTCAGCCGCTTGACGGCGATGTATATCCGCTGGACAGCATACCAGGTTGCCTTTCCCACCACGCCGTCCACCGTCAGGCCGAAGGTCTCCTGAAAGCTTCGGACGGCGTTTTCTGTCTCTATGCCGTAAATGCCGTTGATACTGGGAATCTTGGGGATGTTCGGGTAGTTATCCGATATGCGGTTGAGGCGAATCTGAAGGGTGCGCACCTGTGCGCCAAAGGAGCCAAGACGGAGGGGTACCTCCGGGGAGCTGTCCTCTATGGAACCCACCGGTGCGTTCTGTACGATCTCCAGATTGGGGCCGTAGTAGTTTGTCAGGATACGGTAGGGCGTGTACCCGGCCTGAGCCAGATCCACCGAGCCCCACTGGGACAGACCGTCACAGGTGACGGTGGTGCCGTTGCAGTACTGGGCGAACAGAGGCTCCACCGTGCCGGGGCGGCGAAGGTAGTCGTTGAACAGTTCGGAGGCAAGATTCCTTATGTTGCTGAAAATATCCCGGCCGTTGACAAAATACTGGTCGTACCGGGTGGAATTGGTGATGTCGAAATCATACCCCCGGGAGCGGTAGAATTCGGTGTAGATGCGGTTGAGCGCAAAGGAGACCTGGGCATAGATGTTGGCACGCAGAGCGGAATCCGGCCAGGTGGGATAGACCTCGCTGGATGCCACATTCATCACATAGTCGGCAAAGGGCAATGTCACATTGAGGGCGTTCTGGTCAGGCTCTCCCAGGTGCACCGTGATGGTATCCGGAATGACAGGCAATCCTGTGGGCATACTGATTCACTCCTTTCATATGTCGTTTGGATCCCCCGGCGGCGAATGCTGGCGAACCTTGGCCGGACGGGATCCTGCGGGGCAGCGGTGTTTCACAGGTTGGGACTCTGCCCCTCGGTGAAACGGTTTTCGTCGGCGGTGGAGCCGTCCGGGATCCCGTTCTCCGGCAGGGGGATCAGGTCTGCCTGCTGAACCGAGGTGATCCCGTCAAACAGGGGGATCCGGCTGTAATTCTGGATGTAATACCCGCTCAATGCCACCTGGGCATTGTACAGGGCGTAGGGGAGCGGCTGATTGGGCGGTGCGGCCTCCAGCGACAGGGAACGGGACGGGGCAGGAAGTTCCACGGATTCCGTCCTTCCGTCAGCGCCGCTGTACAGGATGCAGCGGGTGTCGCCGCCTCCGGCTCCTCCGCCAGTGGTTCCTTCCTCATTGAAGTCCCGCACAATGACCTGCGCTCCCTCCAGGGGGATGGCTCCCTGGGCGGTTGTCACCCGGAAGACCAGTCGGCCGGTGCCGGTCATATCTGCCATGGGGTGCTTTTGCGCATCGGGCACAGGATTTTCTCCGGGGGTGACTGACTGATTGCCATCAGTCAGCGGGTAGACGGCACCGTTTTCGCTGTGACCCATGTTCCTGCTGTCGCTTCGTTCGGGTGCGTTGTCCGGCCTCTCTCCGGCGTCCCCGGTGGGGGACATACCCCGGCGGTCGGGTAATTGGGAATGCTCCATATCAGAACCTCCTTGTCGGTTTCTTTCCTTTCTATCATATGCCGGACAGCCCCGGTCTGCCTATCCTGTCGAAAAAGAATCTGCATTCTGTCCGTTGACAATTCCGGCGAGCTGTGATATAATACACAGCGTTGCGGGCAGAATGAAAAGTGCGTGGTGCGGCTGTATTTCCCGGTTACGCACAGACCCGGATAACGGGTCACGACAAAGGAAAGGAACGGACAGAGAAGTGAAAAAGGATATTCTTCGTATCATAGAGGAAAATATGGAGGGCTTTTCCAAGGGGCAGCGGCAGATCGCCCGCTACCTGCTGGAACACTATGACAAAGCCGCCTACATGACCGCCGCCAGACTGGGGCATGAGGTCAGCGTGTCGGAATCCACGGTGGTGCGGTTTGTCATTGAGTTGGGCTTTGTGGGCTACCCGGAATTCCAGAAGGCTTTGCAGGAGCTGATCCGCACCAAACTGACCTCCTTTCAGCGGGTAGAGGTGACCAATCAACTGATCGGAGACGGCGATGTGCTGGAAAAGGTACTGATGGCAGATACGGAAAAGATCAAGCACACGCTGGACGGCATCGACCGGAATGCCTTTAATCGCACGGTGAAAGCCCTGGTGGAGGCCAGGAATATCTATATCATCGGCGTGCGCTCCTCGGCTACCCTGTCCAGCTTCCTCACCTACAATCTGCGCATGATCCTGGACAATGTCCAGCTGATCGGTACCAATTCAGGCAGTGAGCTGTTTGAGCAGATCATGAGCATCGGCAAGGGGGATGTGATGGTGGCCATCAGTTTCCCCCGGTACTCCAAGCGGGCGATCCATGCCGTGCAGTTCGCCAAGCGGGCAGGTGCCGAGGTGGTAGCCCTGACTGACAGTCCGGATTCTCCCATTGCAGAAGGGGCAGACGAGCTTTTGACCGCCCAGAGCGATATGGCCTCCTTCGTGGACTCGCTGGTGGCACCCCTCAGCATCATCAACGCCGTGCTGGTAGCGGTGTCCCGAGCCAGACAGGAGGAGGTCAACGAACGCCTGCGCCGCCTGGAGACCATATGGGATGAGTACGATGTGTACGATAAGAATCAGGGATAAACGGAATCCTGCACCGGCCATGGCTGGGTGCGGAGAGAGCCGGAGTGGAGGCATGACATGGCGGACATAGGCAAGAGGATCCTCATTGTCGGCGGCGGTGCGGCTGGCCTGATGGCGGCGGTCACAGCTGCCCAGGCCTTACAGGAGTCCGGGTATTCACCCAAAGACAGCGGTGTTGTGCTGGTGGAGCAGAACGACCGCATGGGCAGGAAACTGCGCATCACCGGCAAGGGGCGGTGTAACCTGACCAACGACTGCGGACGGGACGAGTTCCTGTCCAATGTGCCCACCAATCCCCGCTTTCTGTACGGGGCACTGCATGGCTTCAGTACCGGGGACACCATGGCTTTCTTTGAATCACTGGGGGTTCCCCTGAAGGTGGAGCGGGGGCGGCGGGTGTTCCCGGTATCTGACCGGGCGGCGGATGTGGCGGAAGCCCTGGTGCGTGCCTGCCGGGAGGCCGGTGTCCGTTTTGAGACCGGCCGGGTCAGCGGCCTTGCGGTGGCGGACGAAGCCGTGACCGGTGTCCGGATCGGCAGTCGGACGCTGGCGGCAGATGCGGTCATCCTGTGTACCGGTGGGTGTTCCTACCCCGCCACCGGCTCGGATGGGAATGGGTATCGCCTGGCCCAGGCGGTAGGCCACACCATCCAGCCACCCATCCCGTCCCTGGTTCCTCTGGTGTGCGAGGGGGATCTGTGCCGCCGTATGATGGGTCTGTCCCTGCGGAATGTACGACTGAAGGTGCTGGATGTGCAGGGAAGAGCGCAGGGGCAGGGGGAAAAAGTGGTCTTTGAGGATTTCGGCGAGATGCTTTTCACCCATTACGGGGTGACAGGCCCGCTGATCCTGTCCGCCTCGGCTCACATGCACGACCTGATGCCAGGGCGATACCAGCTGTCGGTGAACCTCAAACCCGCCCTCTCGGAAAAGGAGCTGGATGCACGGATCCAGTCGGACTTTGCCAAGTATGCCAACCGTGACTTCATCAATGCCCTGGGAGATCTGCTGCCCATGAAGGCCATTCAGCCCCTGGCGGTGCTCTCCGGCATTGACCTGCGCAAAAAGGTCAATACCGTCACCCGGGAGGAGCGGCACCGGCTGGTCGCGCTCCTTCAGGATCTGCGGCTGTCTCCCATCCGGTTCCGCCCCATCGACGAGGCCATCGTGACCAAGGGGGGTGTGACCGTTTCTGAAGTCAACCCCAAGACCATGGAATCCCGCCTGTGCGCCGGGCTGTATTTTGCCGGGGAGGTGCTGGATGTGGATGCCTACACCGGCGGTTTCAACCTCCAGATCGCCTTTTCCACCGCCCATCTGGCCGCTCTGTCGGCGGTGGAGGCGTGAGACTGTCAACAGAAAACAGAAAACAGAAAACAGAAAACAGAAAACAAGAGCACAAATGACAAGAGGCCCCTCGCCTGTACATCCCACAGGTAGGTGGCCTTTTTATACCATGCCTTCAAAGGGTATTTTCCACGAAAATCCGGGCACCTCATCAAAAATCTCTGCTACATTGACATTTGACAGGAACCGTGTCTGTGTGCTATAATATACCGGCAAGGAGAAAATAACGGCAGGTTGCGACATGCTCGTCTGCCTCACTCCGGAAGAAAGTGTGAAAATGGATGAATCAGGATCTGACCGTCGGGAAACCAAGCCGGGTAATATGGAGATTCTGTCTGCCTCTGTTTGCAAGCGTGATCTTTCAACAGCTATACAACATAGCGGACAGTTTTGTCGCCGGGAAATTCATAGGGAACAACGCCCTGGCCGCTGTAGGGAACAGCTACGAGGTCACGCTGATCTTCATCGCCTTTGCCTTCGGGTGCAATATCGGCTGTTCCGTGATCGTGTCCCAGCTGTACGGAGCCAAACGCTATCAGGACCTGAAAACGGCTGTGTATACCACCCTCATCGCCAGTGGGGTGCTGTGCGCTGTACTGATGCTGTGCGGCTTCCTGTTCTGCAACAGCCTGTTGCATCTGATCCATACCCCGGATGATGTATTTTCCGATTCCAAGCTGTACCTGGATATATACCTCCTGGGTCTGCCCTTCGTGTTTTACTACAATGTGGCGACAGGCATTTTCTCGGCACTGGGTGATTCCAGAACGCCCTTCATTTTCCTGGCCTGCTCCTCCACGGCCAATATTGCGGTGGACATCCTGTTCGTCACCCTGTTTGATATGGGCGTGGCCGGTGTGGCCTGGGCTACCTTCCTCTGCCAGGGGGTCAGTTGCCTTTTGGCGGTGCTGTTCGTCCTTTTCCGGTTGAAAAAAATCAAGGCCGAGGGGAAAAGCAAGCTCTTCTCCTGGCACATACTTGGGAAGATCGCCGCCATCGCCATCCCTAGTATCCTCCAACAGAGCTTTATCTCCGTGGGGAATATCATCATTCAGGGCATCATCAACGGCTTCGATGTGGCTGTGATGGCCGGGTACTCGGGAGCCATCAAGCTGAATAATATGGTCATCACATCCCTGACTACGCTGGGCAACGGTATTTCCAACTATACCGCCCAGAACCTGGGGGCAGAGAAGTATGAGCGTATCCACAGCGGTTTTCTGGCAGGCTTGCGTCTGGTCTGGACCATCTGCCTGCCGCTGGTGCTCCTGTACCTGTTGGCCGGACGGTACCTTGTGTACATCTTCCTGGACAGCCCCTCCGGTGAAGCCATGGAGACCGGTGTGCTGTTCCTGCGCATTGTGGCCCCCTTCTACTTTGTGGTGGCCTCCAAGCTGGTGGCGGACAGCGTGATGCGTGGCTCCGGGGACATGAAGCGGTTCATGATCGCCACCTTCACCGACCTGGTTCTGCGGGTGGTGTTTGCCATGATCCTGTCCCGGACAGCGTTGGGCTCTGCCGGAATCTGGGCAGCCTGGCCCATCGGCTGGATGGTGGCTACGGTCATCTCCATGCTCTTCTACCGACAGATCAAACGCAAGCAAAGCCTTCTTGTATCGGGCAATGCAACAGATACTTCGGCTACATAAACCTTCCCCAAATAAGAGAAAAGAACGGCAAGCCCCCTGACCTGCGCCCGTATGAAACAGGCGTGCGTCAGGGGGTAACTGTATAAAAGGAGGGGTATCCCCGCCCCGTGAGCGGAGATACCCGTGGTGCGGGGAAATGAATCAGTACAGACAGACCATATAGATCACAGGCGAGGTACTGTTTGTGATGGTGGAAGTGTATGATCCGGAATGTCCGCAGGCAGTACAAACATCAAGATCGTCATCCCAACAGGACTCATGGGTCTGTGTAAATGTATGGTTGCATGTACGGCACGACCCCGAGTGGTACGCATCGTTCAAGTCTTCCCATTGAGTGACAATATGCTCCACATAACGATAGTAGCCGCAGCTTGTGCACTGGCGTCTATGGTATGTGCCATTATAATACGACCAAGAAGTGTAGGCATGTGTATCGGTGGAATCTTCAATGATTGCATAATTGTAAAACCAGGTTGCAGAGATCAGGCGGGCAGAGGTGGGGACTTCTGTTGGATCAGCGGGTGCCTCATGATCCCATCCCATATGACAGGTAAAGACAGCGTTGGAGGCGGCCTCACCCGTGTTGTACGACACTGCGTATACCACCACGGCGTGATTGGTGTCGGCTCCATTTGACATACTTATACAGCCAACAAAGGGAACACCATATTCTATCAGGTCAATCATATCCGCATATATACCACTTCCGCTGTATGTAACAAACTTTTTGGCTAACTGACGGTCTGCCAGGTAATGATTCAATCCTACAGCGGCATTTCCCAAGGCTATTCCCCCTGGTGTACTTACCCCGTACACATACCCACACAGGTACTGGTGAAAGGCCTCGGAGGTGCCATTTCCCTGTTCGTATGAGGTGGCGACATAAGATTCACTGACATAATTATCATAGTAACCAAGCAGGATAGAGGCTGCGATCACGACGCAGGTTGCACTTGTATTGTAGCCGTAATTATACATATTCCGGAAATAACTATATTCGACAGAGGCAAACCTGTCTTCTTCAAATTCAATTGGCGGTGTGACGACCGTGGGTGATGCAACGGAACCGGAAGAACTGCTCAATTCCGCATTCTCCACAGCGGCGGTCTCTACCTCCAATTGCTTTTCCTGAATACCAGAGATCTCATCGGCGGTATATATGTGGTTGCTGACCACATCCGTGAACTGACCATTTGTCAGGGTGCACAGAACATCAGGGCCTCCGTAGTATAGGGCGGAATTGGTATACTCTCCGCAGGCAGGATATAGATCCGCATCGTAGCAGGCCTCCATCAGACTGTTGGTTGAATCCAAAAGAATGGCATACCCGTCAGGTGACAACTTGTAGTAGGTATATGTCTCATTGCCAAATCCCTGAAGCTGTTTTTGCGCAACAACGGTGTACACGGTATCCGGATTGGTACTGTAGTTGTTGATGATTTCCAGCACACTGGCTGGGGTCACAACGGCGTTTTCGTCCATTTCCAGTGCGAAACCCGGAACAATGGAGGAAAACAGGAGGGCAAGGACAAGAGTGAATGATAGTACGCATTTTTTGAGTTTCATAGCAACTCTCCTCTCGTTTTTTTGAATATGTGGTATTAAATGCCAACGATGACATTATACACCATTTCATTCCAAAAATCAAGAGACATTTTATGGTATTTACATTTTATTAACAAATAATGGTTTTATCGACAGAAATTGACCCTTTACCTACAATCATGCGAACTCACTGAATATTGCCCATCCCCGGTCATGCGCACCGCATGGCAAAAGAAAGCGGTCAGTGCCCGGATCATATACCCGGTGTCGGCTGCTCCGGCAGTCTCAAAGGCGGAGTGCATGGCCAACTGAGCCAGTCCGATGTCCACCGTGGGGACGGACACCTGGGTACCGGATATGTTACCCAGGGTAGAACCGCCGGGCATATCTGCCCGGTTGGCATACCGCTGATAAGGCACACCGGCTTTCTCACAGATGGTCTGGAACAGGGCGGCAGACAAGGCATCCGAGGTGTAGCGCTGACTGGCGTTATACTTGATGACCACACCCCCGCCCAGCGTGACGGTGTGATTTTTGTCGGCGAACTCCGGGTGATTGGGGTGAACAGCGTGGCCGTTGTCGCAGGAGAGCATGAAGCTGGAGGCCAGCCGACGGCGCAGACCGGAAGGTGGGATGCCAAGGCTGTCGGACAGGCGGCACAGCACATCCCACAGGAAGGTGGATGCAGCCCCCTGCCGGGTCTGGGAGCCGACCTCCTCATTGTCAAAGATACAGAGGACGGGAACAGCCTGCGGCTGAGCCGGGATGGGAGCGGTGGCAACTTCCTGGCGGTCTGCACTGTCAGAGGCCAGGAAGCCGGACAGGCCGCAGAAAGCGCACATCAGGTCGTCCAACCGGGGGGCAGAAATGAGGTCGCCCCACGCTAAGCCAGGCTGGGGATTGTACAGGTACAGATCAGAGGTCAGAATGTCCTCGGTAGGGACGGCGGCGGCCTGTGCCAGTGCTTCCTGAAATGCACCGGCCTGGGCGGCGGTGCCTGCCAGCGGGATCATGTCCACCGCCGGGTTGTAAGAGGCGTTGTCGTTGGCCGATCGGTTCATGTGGATGGCCACGCTGGGAATCAGAGCCCTGACGCAGGGGGATCCCTCCGCCGCCCGGCTCAGATCCACCAGCCGGGTCTCCAGTCCTCCCGCCTGGCGGACAGCCACCCGCCCGGCAATGCCCAACGGTCTGTCCATCCAGGTGGCGCACAGCATCCCGCCGTATTTTTCCACCGACAGCCGGACATACCGCTGATCTGCCATCTCGGCATTTTCTTTGACCTTGAAGGTGGGCGCATCCCCGTGGGCGGCGGCCATCATGAAGCCGTCAAAGTCACCCCGGGGTACCCGGAAGGCAATGAGGGAGGAGCCGTTGCGGGTGACATAGTACCGCCCGCCCGGTGTCAGGTGCCAGTCCTCCCCCTCGGGCAGGGCGGTATACCCGGCCTCCTTCAGAATATCAGCCATGTGAGCGACGGTGTGAAAAGCCGTGGGACAGGCGGCAATATAGGAGAAAAGGGCGGCATTGATATCAGAGTCATTCATATTTCCGGAAGCAATGGAGGCGATGTTCATACTATATCCTTTCACGGTTTTATGACAGAATGGTTTTACGGGGGTCAAAGCGGCCTGATCCGTCGGTTCAGAAAATGCCGGGTATCACCTGGGCGAGCACAAGCCCGGCTCCGAAGGAGACCCCGTTGGCAACCAGGGCATACACCACATACAGCCAGGGCTTGCGTTTCCGCTGGCTGACCCTGTTCATCAACAGGCAGTACAGCACCGCCTCTGCGGCAAAGACGATCAGCTCAAACAGAATGTAATACATAACGAAAAGCAACCACCCAGAATGGTAGTTGATGATATTCAACAGTACATTGAGCAGGACCTGCGTCACAGTGTTCACCCCGGCCAGAAGAAGCAGTTGCTTCTTCTCCCGGAAGCCAAAGAGCAGAGCCACCGCCAGCTCGATCAGGATGGTGATGACAATGCGGGCCAGCAGGGATACCAGCTCCCACCCATAATTGTAGGATCTCTGGGCTGTCAGAAGCTCGCTGTTTCCGGGAACCGGATCTTGCTCTACCGAGCCGAACTGCACATCCTCCATGTCCACGGTGAAGTAGCTGTCAAAGGCGTACCGCTCATACACACCGCTGACAACAAAGGTGCCGGTCTCCGGGTAGTATAAGAGGATCTTGAAGGGACTTGGCGGATAGTAGGTCCACGCCAGCTCCCCAGTCTCGTTGACCTGCCAGACCTCCTGCAGGAAGTAGAAGCCGTCCGTGTCCTGATACTCCACAAAGGCCTGCCATATCTCTATGTCATAACCGTAGTTGTAAATGTGTTCCTCGTCCCCGTCCCATACAGAGGATGGCCCGGTGGACGGCTCCTTGGACAGCAGGGTGCCGTAGCATAGTTGGTCACTCATATTCCTGAAGGTAATGCGTACCGAGGGCTTGGGGCCGGTGTCAGCACCTGCCGGGAAAGGCACAACGGACATGATACATACGACGCAAAGCAACAGGATGAGCAGTATCTTTCTGGTTTTCATGTTGTTACCTCCTACCCATGTGTAACTGTGCACGCTCTTAATAGGTTTTGTTTTCGGAATATTATCCTGATAAATACAGGATCAACTCTGGCTACCGGGGTACCGCACCTCTTTGACAAAGCGTTGGCCGGTCGTAAGCAGTGCCTCGGCCATCCGGGCGGCTCGTTCAGCCTGCGTGTCCCCTGGGCAAGCGGACCACCGGACAATGATCGGTTCTGTCCCCGGAACACGGACATTGTCCCGCCATAGCGCATGCATGCGGTCATTGAAGTCATCCTCCTGGACTTCTTCACCACGGAAGATGTAAGCCACCGCTTTGATAAAATCCGTGACGGGATATCCGTTCTGATCTGTTCCGCCGGAGACCTGCCGGATGTATTCGGTAACGGTGGCGATGGTTTGATCACAGATGAACTTACCGTCTGCGTCCGGTTCTGACGGGAGACTCAACCGGACAGTGAATTGTGTGGATTCGGGAGCCCCGTACCTCTGGTTGTACTGCCCGATGACGGAAAGCGTTCTTTCCCCGGCATTCAGATAGGTCATCCAGTCCCCTTCTTTGGAGTTCCCATACCATCCGCCCTGGAAGTAATCCATCTCATCTCCGGAGTATAAGTCAAAGATAACAAATCCCACATTTCCGGCACTGCCGCCGGAAAAGACCTTCAGCACCTCCGGGATGCCATCACAGTTCACATCCAGCAAGGCCATGGCGTATAAGCTCGGCTCATTCTCCATATCTATATCGGATAGGAAATTTTTCAAAGGCTTCTTCCAGGCCTTCATTTCCTTTTGGCTGACAAACACCACTTGATTCTCCTGCCCGTCGGCAAAAATAGTGATACTGTCGGTTGCACCGTCTGCGCTCCCGGGACTGCAACTGCTGAACGCCAGTATCAGAGCCAGCCAAAGGACGAGCGTCATCAATACCTTGTTCTTCATCTGGAAACTCCTTTTCTCAAAAGCGATATGACTCCGGACAACATGATTGTACCATATAAGAAAGAAAAAGTCAATAGCCGATGTCAGACAGCTATGAGAAAAACAGAACAGGTGTATACACCTCTGGAAATGTAAAAAAATCAAAAACCCCTTGAAAAAGGGAGGAGAATGGTGTATAATATGCTTGAACACATGAACATGAAAAAGAGCACAAGGCTCGGAGACGAGCCATGGATTCAAACCAATACAGGAGGGAACAGAAATGTCTGTCCGTTTCAATGATCGATACGCCGCTTCCTTTATTTCCACCGATGAGTATGCACATATCCAACCGATGGTGAACACTGCCCATTCTCTGCTCACGAAGAAAAACGGGGCAGGGAATGATTTTCTCGGATGGATCACCCTGCCGGAGAGCTACGATAAGGAAGAGTTTTCACGCATCAAGGCCGCCGCCGCCCGCATCCGGAATTCCTGCCAGGTCTTTGTGGCCATCGGCATCGGTGGCTCCTACCTGGGTGCCCGTGCCGTCATTGAATTTCTCAAGTCCCCGCTGTACAACAACCTGAAGAAGGACACACCGGATGTGTATTTTGCCGGGAACAACATCAGTGCTTCCGCTCTGTCTGAACTGCTGTCCATCTGCGAGGGGAAGGATGTGTGCATCAATGTGATCTCCAAGTCCGGGACGACCACGGAGCCGGCCATCGCCTTCCGTGTGTTCCGTGCCCTGCTGGAGCAGAAGTACGGCAAGGAGGGCGCACGCAGCCGGATATTCGTCACGACAGACCGGCAGAAGGGCACCCTGAAACAGTTCTCCGATGAAGCCGGCTACGAGACCTTCGTAGTGCCGGACGATGTGGGTGGACGCTTCTCCGTGCTGACAGCCGTGGGACTGTTGCCCATCGCCGTGGCCGGCATAGATATCGATGAACTGATGGCCGGAGCCGCCGAAGCCATGCACGAATACAGCGACCCCAGCCTGGAAGCCAACCAGGCTTACCGCTACGCCGCCCTGCGGAATATCCTGTACCGGAAGGGAAAGACCACGGAGATCCTGGTGGGCTATGAGCCCTATGCCGCCATGTTCAATGAGTGGTGGAAACAGCTCTTCGGCGAGAGCGAGGGCAAGGATCAGCGGGGCATTTTCCCGGCCTCCGTCATCTTCTCCACCGACCTGCATTCCTTGGGTCAGTACATCCAGGACGGTATGCGCAACCTGTTCGAGACGGTGATCTCCGTGGAGAAAGATACCGTGTCCTATACCATCCCCAACGACCCGGACAACATCGACGGGCTGAACTTCCTTTCCGGCATGGATATGAATCAGGTCAAGAAAACAGCCATGCAGGCGACTCTCCTGGCTCATGTGGACGGCGGTGTGCCCAATCTGCTCATTGAAATGAGCGACCGGAGTGCCAGGACGCTGGGTCACCTGATCTACTTCTTTGAACTGGCATGCGCCATCTCCGGATACCTCCTGGGCGTCAATCCATTCAACCAGCCCGGTGTGGAGGCGTATAAGAAGAATATGTTCGCCCTGCTGGGTAAGCCCGGCTATGAGGATCAGAAGGCCGCCCTCTGCGCAAGACTGAACTGAAAATCAATTACATACAAAAATCCTTCAAGTACGGTGTTTTGAAAGTCATTGCAGGGGTCTGGGGGAACTTTCTTCAGATAGTTTCCCCGGCGTACCTCGGCGTACTGCCCGTTTACCTGGCTGAACTGTAACCGAAGTTCACCGGAAATTTACGAAAATTTCTCGATTTGGCCACCAAAGCCCTTGCATTTTACACATATTTATGATATAATACAGGTACAATCAACCTGTCCCCTCCGGGAGGATGAGGCAGAGAGAAAGGAAGAACACACATATGATTAAACTTCTTATCGGCGTCAAAGGTACCGGCAAAACCAAGACCCTGATCGACAAGGCCAATGAGGCTCTGGCCGCTTCCAAGGGGAATGTGGTCTGTCTGGAAAAGGGAACGAAACTCCGCTATGACATCAATTATCAGGTGCGCTTGATCAATACGGACGAGTATCTGATCAACAACGCCTCCGGACTTGGCGGCTTCGTCGCAGGTATTCTGGCCAGCAACAGCGATGTGACTGACCTGTTCATTGACTCCGCCCTGAAAATATGCAGGGATGATAAGGAGGCATTTGATGCTTTCCTGAAGGATCTGGATAAGCTGACCAAGGGTGCCGACCTGAATATCATCATGACTGTCTCTCTGCCCGTTGAGGAGGCAAGCGAGACCATGAAGGCATTCATATAATTCACATATTGCATACGCCGTTCCCTATTCGCAGGCTCTTTGTCGGCATGGCTGGGGACGGCATCTGCTGACCTGTTGGAAGCGGCGAACAGTGGCCGGAGGGGCTTCTGTTCGCCGTTTGCGCTTACCGCTCACAATGATCATTTGAAGATGGGGGTTCTGTTATGTTCACCGTTGGTCTTGCCGGAGTGCCTGTGGAGATTGACAACAGGTATGGCTTTGTCGAGGACTTTTGCAGTGGATACCAATGGAAAGCAAGCGCAGGGAAAGACCAAGCACCGGCTTTCCGTGTGTCGGTGACAGAGGAAAAGATCAGGGCCTATACGCAGACATGTGGCCGTCCCATGACACCGCCGGAGGCGGAGTGCGCCCTTTTGTACCGGGAGATCTGCGGCCGGATGCCGGCTTATGATACACTTCTGCTTCATGCCGCTGTGCTGTCTGTAGACGGCCGGGGATATGCCTTCTCCGCCCGGCGGGGCGTGGGCAAGACCACCCACATCTCTCTGTGGCAGGCCGCTTACGGTAGCCGGGTGACGGTGATCAACGGAGATAAGCCCCTGGTTCGCCGAGGAGATGACGGACACTGGCGGGTGTACGGTACCCCCTGGTGCGGGAAGGAGGGGTTTGAGACCAACACCGACTGCCCCCTGACAGCCCTGTGCTTCTTAGAACAGGGACAGGAGAACCACATGACTCCCAACCCGGCCGCAGACACCGCCGCCCGGATCCTGGAGGGCACCATCCTGCCCCCGGAGCCTGCCATGCAGGACAGAATGGCGGCCCTTGTGGGGGCTTTGACAAGGGATGTCCCGGCCTTCCTGCTGGTATGCCTGCCTCAGAAGTCTGCCGCTGAGTTGGCATATGCCACACTTTCAGGTGTGTGAATGGTACGATTTCATGATGTATATTATCAGTGGTGCAATGTTCAGGTAAGTGATACCGCAACCCAGATCATGAAAGTGAGCGGGGTTGCTTTTTTGAATCCATAGATCAGGCAGTTTTTTAGGGAAATCGTCGTTTATTAAGGAAACGCTGATTTAATGAGGTGGTACAGATTCGGTACAGATTTTTTCGTCTGCGATTGCGAAAAACTCAAGATGTACTGGATGTACATCGAGTTTTTCGGCAAGAAGCAGGCGGGAAAAGATGTGCCGAAGATGTGCCACCGAATAAATCAGCGGTTCCTTAACATTGCCTTTATAATTCTGTGGTATGATAACCCGGAAAAGAAAACTGGAGAAATGGATTCAATGGAAATAGTAGTCAAAATCATTGTATGCCTGCTTGCCGGGGCGGGTGCCGGCTTTGGTACAGGACTGGCCGGGCTTTCGGCGGCGGCTGTGATCGCACCCATGCTGATCACTTTTCTGAATGTGAATGCCTATGAAGCCGTAGGGATTGCCCTGGCCTCGGATGTGCTGGCCTCGGCCGTGTCCGCCTATACCTACAAGAAGAACAAGAATATGGATGTGAAAAACGGCCTCATCATGCTGGTGGCGGTGCTGATATTCACCCTCGTGGGCAGTTACCTGGCCTCCCTGCTACCGCAGAGAACCATGGGCGGCTTCTCCATGTTCATGACTCTGTTCGCAGGACTGAAATTCATCGTCCGGCCTGTCATGTCAGCCAAGGAAAGCAATCAGAACAGGAGCAAACGGAAAGCCGCCGTGCAATCCATCCTGTGCGGCATGGTCATTGGCCTTGTATGCGGTTTTGTCGGTGCGGGAGGCGGTATGCTCATGCTGTTGGTTCTGGTCAGCGTGCTGGGATATGAATTGAAAACAGCGGTGGGAACCAGCGTTTTCATCATGACCTTTACCGCACTGACCGGTGCCGTATCCCATATGGCCATCGGCGGAGGCGTGACGGATATCTCTATCCTGATCATGTGTATCGTCTTTACCCTGATCGGTGCCTTGTTGACCGCCCGGTTTGCCAATAAGGCATCGCCAAAGGTCATGAACCGCGCCCTGGGCTTTGGCCTTGTCGGTATGAGTCTTGTCATGATCATCATAAAATATATTTGATCATCGTGGAAAAGTTGTGATTCTCCTGTAGAAAATGCAAAACCCCCGCAGTAACAGTATCGGTTGCTCACCGATATCTGTTCTGCGGGGATCAATTCTGATTATGAATGAAACTTACAGCGGAACTCACTCAGCCGGGGCTGTTTCTGTAGGTTCTTCTGTGTCTGCTATTTCAGGTTCGGTTGTCACATCAGGGGTCTTTTCGGATTCTGTGGGTTCGTCAGAAGCAACGGCCGCTACCGACTGGCTTTCTGTAATGGCATCCGTATCGGTACCATTCTTTTCTGTTTCATGACAAGCGGCAAAAGAGACAACGAGGGACAGGATAAGCAGGGATAGGGCGGTATACAGGATGAGCGTCCTCTTTTTCATGGTTGTATGTCCTTTCTTGTTCCGCATCATTTCAGAGTAACTGTGGCAATTATAACATAATGCGGGCTGTCTGTCAACAAATTTTTGAATTTTTGAACGATTCAAAATGACTGTCCGGTGTTACCGGCTCTCCGTCAGGTTCCGGGGGAAAACAGCTTTTCCAACCGCAAATTTTCAGTGAATTTTCAGTGATTTTGATTGACAAATCAGGAAAGGTGATATATAATACCCTTACAGGATGCATCAGGACTGTGCATAACAAGTGAAGCCAATATGAACAGAGAAAAGAAATAAGAAAGGGAATAACATATGGAAAAATGTCAATGCCGCACGGAGCAGACAGGGCGGGGAACCTGCGGCCCACTGATGGCTGTGGATGCGTTGGGTCGTCCCACGCCGGATCATGAGGCCGGTGCGCCCCTGCCTCGGGAGAACCGGCTGGTGGGCCTGTTTTACTTCCTCTGGCTGGGTGAATGCGGTCATCATAAACCGTACAATGTGTCCGAGATCGTCGCCGCTGACCCCGAAGCCGGGTATAAGCCGGACAGCGATGTGTGGGGCGGGGTAGGCGTTTACCACCACTGGGGCGAGCCTTTCTACGGCTACTATTACTCCAACGACGAGTGGGTGGTGCGCCACCACATGAAGCTCATCATGCAGGCCGGTATTGATTTCCTGTTCTTCGATACCACAAATGCCGTGATGTATGAGCACAATGCCAAACTGGTCATGCGGGTGCTCCAGGAATACCACGATGAAGGATGGAAGATCCCGCAGGTCATGTTCTACACCAACACCGCCTCCGGACGCACGGTGCAGGAGATTTATGACAAGATATACAAGCCCGGGTATTGCAAGGACACCTGGTTCTGCCTGGACGGCAAGCCGGTGATCATTGCGGTGGAAGCCGAATGCTCCGAGGAGTGCCGGGCATTCTTCAACATCAAAATGTCCCAGTGGCCCAATGAGCCGGATAAACTGGGCGGCTGGCCCTGGATGGACTTTACCCGTCCCCAGCGTGTGTTCGCCAATCTCAAGGGTGAGCCGGAGGTCATCAATGTGTCGGTAGCCCAGCACCCCCAGCTTCGGTTCGGCGATTCTGTCCTGTACGGGGAGACAGGCAACTGCGGCCGTGCCTTCCACAATGGGGCCAATGACCCGGATCCGGATGCCTGGAAGCGCGGATACAACTTTGCCGAGCAGTTTGACCGGGCTGTGGAGACTGACCCGCCCATCGTGCTGGTAACAGGCTGGAACGAGTGGATCGCCGGTCGCTGGCAGGGCATTCCCGAGCGGCCTATCATGTTCGTGGACTGTGCCAACTACGAGTACAGCCGGGACATCGAGATGATGAAGGGTGGCTACTTTGACAACTTCTTCATGCAGCTGGTGGACTATGTGCGCCGGTATAAGGGAGTGGAGAGCACCCCGGTCTTCCATAGGATCGATGGGCCGAAGGGTGCAGAGGTCGGTTGCTTCCGGGAAGCAAAGGCGGTGTATGATTCCTTTGACGATGGGGATTTTGCCCGCCATGCCCAGGGCTCTGGCCAGGTGTACGATAACCACACCCAGCGCAACGCCATCACGAAGATCAAAGTCAAGCACGATGAAGAGTCCCTCTGCTTCATGCTGAAGACCAAGGATGACATCACGCCCGCTGACGGAGTCGGCACCTGGATGCAGATCTATCTCAATACGGAAGGCGGCACCGGGTATCAGTACATTCTGAACACCAATCCCGCCGCCAACGGCACCACCACTCTTTCCCGTGTGACAGGACAGGGGGACGATTTGTCCGCTGAAATCATCCCTGATGTGACTGCATACTACGATGTGCGAGGCAACCGCCTGCGCATCAAGGTACCCCGCAAGGCGATCGGATTGGATCATGGACCCTTTACCGTTTGGTTCAAGGCAGTGGACAGCACCGTACCCGTGAAGAACATCGCCGACTTTTACGACAAGGGCGATGCGGCCCCGCTGGGGAGACTGAACTTCGTATATAAAGGCGAAGAATAATCATTACAACAGGAAATTTAATTAAGAAAGAAGCGATACACATGACAAAGATAGACATTTTCTCCGGCTTTCTGGGAGCCGGGAAGACAACCCTCATTAAGAAACTGATCTCCGAGGCTTATGCCGGGGAAAAGCTGGTGCTCATTGAGAATGAGTTCGGAGAGATCGGCATTGACGGCGGCTTTCTGGCAGAAGCCGGGATCCAGATCAACGAGATGAACTCCGGGTGCATCTGCTGTTCTCTGGTCGGCGACTTCAGCCGGGCACTGGCCAAAGTGCTGACAGAATACCAGCCTGACCGGATCCTCATCGAGCCTTCCGGTGTGGGCAAGCTGTCGGATGTCATCCGGGCTGTGAAGAATGCCGCCACCGACGGTGCCGTGCTCAACGGCTTCACCACGGTGGTTGATGCCGGGAAGTGCAAAATGTATATGAAGAACTTCGGCGAGTTCTTCAACGACCAGGTGGAAAATGCCGGCTGCATCATTGTCAGCCACACCGATGTGGCTCCGGCCAAGAAGGTGGAGGAGGCGGTTGCCCTGCTCCGGTCGCATAATGCCACCGCTGTGATCGTGTCCACCCCCTGGAACCAACTGACCGGTGCCCAACTGCTGGAGGCTATGGAGCGCCGTGACACCCTGGAGGCTGAGCTGGCTCGTCTGTCTGCTGACGCAGAAGAGGACGAGGATGACGACGAGGAACATGAGCATCACCACCATCACCATGACCATGACGATGAAGACGATGACGATGAACACGGGCATTGCTGTTGCCACCATCATGACGGCGATGAAGACGAACATGAGCACCATCATCACCATGACGATGAGAACGATGACGATGAACACGGGCATTGCTGTTGCCACCATCATGACGGTGACGAAGACGGGCACGAGCACCATCACCACCATCACCATCATCACGATGCAGACGAGGTGTTTGTCAGTTGCGGGGCTGAGACCACGGTTTCCTTTGATGCCCATGCGTTGGCAGAAAAGCTGGCGGCTCTCTGCGATGAAGCCAAGTACGGTGTTGTACTCCGTGCCAAGGGCATTGTGGCACCGGCAGACGGCGGCAAGTGGATACACTTTGACTATGTGCCCGGGGAGCCGGATGTCCGGACAGGGCCGTCGGCTGTCATCGGCCGGCTGTGCGTCATCGGCTCCAAGCTGAATGTGGAGGCACTGTCTGAGCTGTTCGGCGTGTCCCTGAAGGTCTCTGAGGACTGACAGGCGGAGGTTCCCTATGGCATACGATTTACCCGTTTACCTGTTCACCGGCTTCCTGGAGGGCGGAAAGACCCACATGATCCAGGAATCCATGGAGAGCGAGCAGTTCAACACCGGAGAGAAGACCCTGATCATCCAGTGTGAGGAAGGCATTGACGAGTTGGATATCTCCACCTTTTCCGGGAAGAATGTGTACCTGGAGACGGTGGAGAACGAGGAGGATCTGACGACAGAAAACCTCACGGCCATGGCAAAGAAGCACAAGCTGGATCGGGTCATCATTGAGTATAACGGCATGTGGATGCTCCGTACCCTGTATGAGAACCTGCCCCGCAACTGGGCCATCTTCCAGCAGATGATGTTCGCCGATGCCAATACCTTCCTCCAGTACAACCAGAATATGCGCTCCCTCATGGTGGATAAGCTGATGAACTGCGAGATGGTGGTGCTGACCCGCACCCCGGCGGACATTGACAAGAGCGAGATACACAAGATCGTCCGTGGGTGCTCCCGCCGGGCGCAGATATCCTACGACTACCCGGACGGGCATGTGGAGTACGATGACATCGAAGATCCGTTGCCTTTTGACATGAACGCTCCCATTGTGGAGATCGCCGATGACGATTATGCCGTCTGGTATCGGGATCTGTCCGAGGAGATGGACAACTGGGCGGACAAGGTCGTCCGTTTCAAGGGTCTGGTGGCCCGGGATGCCAAGCTGGGCAAGAATTCTATCATTGTGGGACGCCATGTCATGACCTGCTGTGCCGCCGATATTGCATATAACGGGCTGGTATGTAACTTCCCGGCACCCTCCCCCCTGAAGACGAGGGACTGGGTGCTGGTGACAGCCAGGGTCAAGCTGGAGGCGCACAGGCTTTACGGCGGACGCCGTGGCCCGGTTCTGTACGCTTCCGCCTGCGAACCTGCCACAAAGCCCGTGGAAGAGGTGGCTACATTCTATTAAGGAAACGCTGATTTAATGAGGTGGTACAGATTCGGTACAGATTTTTTTTGCCTGCGATTGCGAAAAACTCAAGATGTACTGGATGTACATCGAGTTTTTCGGCAAGAAGCAGGCGGGAAAAGATGTGCCGAAGATGTGCCGCCGAATAAATCAGCGGTTCCTTAAGGCCGCCCTTTTGTGCGTATCAGAGGAAGGAGGGTCTTTCATGTCGCTTTCAGAAGAGTTTCTAAATCAAATAGTTCGGGAGACTGCCACTGCCACCGAGGAATTGATCACAGCCGCCGGACTGCGTGCCGGTCAGATCCTGGTGGTCGGCTGCTCCTCGTCAGAAATGGTAGGTCAGCGCATCGGGAAAGGTTCCAGTATGGAGGCCGCCGGGGCTTTGGTGAACACGCTGATGCCCATTCTTTTGAAAAATGGAATCTTCCTGGCCGCCCAGTGCTGTGAGCACCTGAACCGTGCCCTGATCGTGGAGCGGGCTTGCGCCGAGCAGTACGGCCTTGAGGTGGTATGGGTCAAGCCGCAACCCCATGCGGGTGGCTCCTTTGCCACAACGGTTTGGGAGAGGATGCAGGAGCCAGTGGCCGTGGAATCCATCCGTGCCCATGCAGGCATGGATATCGGCGGTACGCTGATCGGTATGCACCTGCGCCGGGTAGCCGTGCCGGTTCGCCTGTCTGTCACCCGCATCGGCGAGGCCCCCGTACTCTTTGCCCGCACCCGCCCCGCCTATGTAGGCGGCCCTCGGGCTATCTATCAGGATGATCAACCGTAAGGAGAAGAATAACCGAAAAGACTGCCGCACCATCTACCATCACCGGTGCGGCAGTTTTTTGGCTTTTATGTTTATGACTTCTGTTTGTGAGGATTCAACCCCGGTCAAACAGGGTGCCTTGATCCAACTGCTGGGATTTCTTCCTCCAGATCCGGCCACCCACAAGACATACCAGGATACCCAGGAAGGAGATGGCAAGCCAGATCAGGATCAGGACGCTCCAGCCCGCCCACTCTGCGGCGAGGCCGTACAGGGAGGAGAAGGCGGCAGATGCGAAGTAGGCACAGCAGTTGAGAAATCCGGTCACAGAGGAGGTAAGGCCCAGCCCCGCAAAGTGATAGGGAAGCATGGTCAGGAACATGGTGTTGGCACCCCACATGGAGGATATGCTGACAGCCAGACAGAAGGCGCACAGGAGGGCGCTCCGATCCCCGGCTATGCGGATGACCAGAATACACACTGCGGACAGGACGAACATGACCCCGCCGGTGTACAGCTCGTTATGGATGAATTTCTTATTGATCCAGGTGGACACATAGGCACCGGAAACCGTGACAATGGGGATGATGACAGACACCAGGGCCGAGGTGGACTCATCCAGGCCGAACCGTTCGGACAGGAAGGTGGGTATCCAAGCGTTCATGGCATCCTTCAGTGCCCCGTTGCAAAGCAGGCACAGGAGCACCAATAGCAGACCGGAGGCAAGGATAACGGAGATCAGGGAGGGGCGGGTTCCCGTGGCATGCCTGTTTTCTGTGCTTGCATGGTGATCGGTGACGGCTTGCCGACTGACCCGGCACTGCGCCTCCATGCTGGCGATGTATGCACGGAGCCGGAGATTCCCGCATGTCCAAACGGCAAACGCAAGCAGGAGAAGTCCGCCGCATACGGCGAATACCGTGTGCCAGTCAGACACCCGGAGGAATAGGGCGGGGATCAGGTAGGCGCACACCGTGCCCACCGGAATGGAGGCGGCGATGTTGACACCGGCGGCATACCGCTTACTTTCCGGTAGATGGTCGGTAAATACCCGCATCATGGGTGCCCACAGCATGGAATGGAACAGGCCGTTCAGGCTCCAGATCACCAGCATGAGCCAGGGCAGAGAACAGAAGCTCATACAGAGATTCATCAGTCCTGCCCCACACAGGCCACAGCCTATGAGATACTGGGGTCGTATGCGGGAGCCGCCGATGCCATTGAGCAGCTGACCTGACCCGTACACCACCATGTATGCGGTGGTTATGTAGCCCCCAAAGGCTTTGGTCAGCGTGCCGTCGGAGATCATAGCGGGAAGGCAGGCAGAGAAGTTCTGCCGCCCGATATAACTGAAGGCGTAAGCCAGAAAACAGAGCAGAAAAAGCTCTCCGGCGCAACGGTTGATTTTTTTCTCTGTCCAGGTGGTATTCATGATTCGTGTGTCCTTTTTCAATAGATTTTCGCTTTCCACTCACCCATGTCCCCGGCAGGTCATATGCTGTCCTGTCCGGCTCCGGTGGGATAGCTGGCCGGACGGGAAAGGAGTGACTGTTCAGCTATGATCGCAACCAAGCCTTACATCAGGGAGCAGGCGGTGCAGTATGCCGAGGCCTGGGCTCTTGACCGGAATCCGCTGTTCTTCAACTTCACGGGACGGGGCGGGAACTGCACCAGCTTTGCCTCTCAGGTGCTTCTTGCCGGATCCTGCACCATGAACTATACGCCGGACTTCGGATGGTACTACATCTCCCCGGAGGACAGGGCACCGGCCTGGGCCAGTGTGGAATACTTTTATGATTTTATCACCCAGCAACCGGCCTTTTATAATGAAAACGGAGGGCTGGGTCCCTTTGGGCGGGAGGTAGATGGCAGTGAGGTATTTGAGGGGGACTTCATTCAACTGGCTGACCGCACCGGGGACTTCTACCATACCCTGGTCATCACCGGATTTGAACCTGGCGACATCCTGATCTGTGCTAACTCCGACGACGCCCTCAACCGCCGCCTGTCTACCTATAATTACGCTTCCCTTCGTTTCATCCACATAGACGGTATCGCCGTGGAGATCCCGGATGACAATTGTTTCGATGCCCTGCTGTCCGGGGAAGCCATTCTGGTCAATGAACCGTCGTCAAACCGCAACAGCACACGGCTTGATCTGCCGCCGGAGGAACTGTAACTATGTCTGTGCCTTGAGCGTTTTGAGTATCTCATACACGCTCCTGACCGGTATGACCTCCACACCTTGGATGTTCATGGGTCGTTTCTCCACATTGCGGAAGGGTACGATGGCCCGGGTAAAGCCAAGGCGTACCGCTTCGTGAACCCGCTGTTCCAGATTGGACACACTGCGCACTTCACCTGCCAATCCCAACTCGCCGATGACCATCAGCTCATCCGGCACCACCCGATCTGTCAGGGAGGAGATCAGGGAGGTGGCCATAGCCAGATCCGCCGCCGGCTCTCCGATGGAAAGACCACCGATAACATTCAGGTACACATCGTTCTGATAGAATTTCAGTCCCAGCCGTTTTTCCAGCACTGCCAGGATGAGGTAGAGCCGGTTGTAATCCACGCCGTTGGCCGTGCGCCGGGGGGAAGGGAAGACCGTGGGCGTGACCAGTGCCTGGATCTCGGCAATCAGGGGTCGTGTGCCCTCCATGGTACACAGGGCACAGTTGCCGGATACCTGCTTGGGCCGCCCGGAAAGCAGCATCTCCGACGGATTGGCCACCTCGTCCAGTCCCTTGTCCGTCATCTCAAATACCCCGATCTCATTGGTAGAGCCATACCGATTCTTGACGGCACGGATGATCCGGTAGGCCTGCTGTCGCTCCCCTTCAAAGTACAGCACCGCATCCACCATGTGCTCCAGCACCTTGGGGCCGGCAATGCCGCCCTCCTTATTCACATGACCCACCAGCAACATAGAAATGCCCTCTGCCTTGGCCTTGTTGATGAAGGTCAGGGCACATTCCCGCACCTGGGTGATGGAGCCAGGCGCAGAATTGATCCGGTCGGAGTATATGGTCTGAATGGAATCCAGGATCATCACTTCCGGCCGGAGGGCGTCCGCCTCCGCCAGGATATGCTCCAGATTGGTTTCGGTCAGAATGAACAGATGCTCCCCGGACACGCCCAGGCGGCGGGCACGGAGCTTGAGCTGTCCCCCCGACTCCTCGCCGGACACATACAACACCTTCCGGCTCTGACCCAGACAGTCGGAGATCTGCATGAGCAGGGTGGACTTTCCGATGCCCGGTTCTCCGGCCAGGAGTACCACAGAACCCAGCACCAGACCGCCGCCAAGCACACGGTCCAGCTCCCCAAGGCCGGTCTCAGAGCGCATATACGCTGGCTCGTTCAGTCCGGTGAAGGGGACAGCGTGGGATTCCCCGGCGGTTGCAGATGGGGGACGGCGGGATGCAGGCGAACGGCCGGTTTCCTCCGGCTCAGGTGAGACTACCTCTTCCGCCAGGGTGTTCCAACGGCCGCAATGGGGGCATTTCCCCAGCCATTTTGGGGAACGGGCACCGCATTCGGTGCAGACAAATATGGTCTTCGGCGTTTTCATGGTGTATGCGTACCTCTTTCTCTACAGGAACATGTGCCTTCCCGGTATACCGCTGGAACGGGGAATCAGTCCCCCTATTATAACATATTCAAACAGGAAAAACAAGTAGTGCAGGACGAATTCGGGGCGGAAATGAAAAAAACCTCTTTACAAAAGCCCGGCTGTATGCTATAATATAATGGTAAAATGATATGGTTATAGGGAAGGGAATTTTTATGTTCATCAAGGAAACAGTCAAGGGTATGCGGGACATTCTCCCGGCGGAGATGGAGATCCGGGAGTACCTGTTATCCAAGCTCAAATACATTTACACCTCCTTTGGCTACACGCAGATCGAGACCCCCTGCATGGAGCGGATCGAAAATCTGACCAACAAGCAGGGCGGAGAGAATGAAAAACTGATCTTCAAGGTTCTGAAGCGTGGCGAAAAGCTCAACGAATCCATGGATCTGTCAAACCCGGACAGCCTGGCTGACTCCGGGATGAGGTATGACCTGACCGTCCCGCTGTCCCGGTACTACGCCAACAATGCCGGGAGCCTGCCCACGCCCTTCAAGTCCTTGCAGGTGGGCAGCGTGTGGCGGGCTGACCGTCCGCAGAAGGGACGGTTCCGCCAGTTTACCCAGTGTGATATTGACATTCTCGGCGATGCCTCCAATACGGCAGAAAGCGAGCTGATCTATGTCACCTCCCTGTTCCTGGACAGCGTGGGCGTCAAGGGCAATACGGTCATGGTCAATGACCGCCGGATCCTCAAGGGCATGGCCAGAAAGGCAGGATTTGCCGAGGAGAATTACAGTAAGGTCTTCATCATTCTGGACAAGTATGACAAGATCGGCGAAGAGGGTGTCAGGAAGGAACTGCTGGAGTCCGGCTGTGAGGCCGACGCAGTGGAAGCCTACATGGACATTTTCCACGGCTTCCTGGCGGCAGAGGATCGCTTCGCCTATGCGGAAACCGCCTTTGGCGACGCTATGGAGCCGGGCGTGGCCGACAATATCCGTCAGATCTTCGACAATGTGGCGCTCATGTCCGGCGGAAAATTCCACCTTTCCTTCGACCCCACCCTGGTGCGTGGCATGGGTTACTACACCGGAACCATTTTTGAGATCAAGTCCGAAGATTTCAAAGGCTCCTCCATCGCCGGAGGCGGTCGTTATGACAATATGATCGGTAGCTTCACAGGAACACCCACTTGCGCCTGCGGCTTTTCCATTGGCTTTGAGCGGCTGGTCGGGGCCTTGTTGGACAAGAAGTATAAGGTGGCGGGGAGTCGGGAAAAGGTCGCCGTCCTGTACGGAAAGGCCTTTGCCTCCGGAGATGTAGCCCGTCTCCAACAGAAATGTAATGCTATTCGGGAGAGCGGCAAGGTCGTACTCTGCCAGCGGATGAACAAGAATGTAGGCTTCCAGAAGCAGAAGCTGGAGGCAGAAGGGTACACGGTCTTCGTGGATGTCCGCAATCCGGAGGAGATCGACAAGGTCGAAGGGGTCTGACGCAGGAAAGGAAAGAGAGAGTACGAAAACATACTCTCTCTTTTTATGTACTCTTAGGATTCATTTCAGGAACGGGTGATCCCGGTAAGCCTCCCGCATTTTCTGGATCACACCCCGGGGGTGCCGGGTCTTGAACAGGGCGGATCCGGCCACAAGAACATTGGCTCCCGCTTCGGTGCAGTACCAGGCATTATCCGCCGTCACGCCTCCGTCCACCTCCAGCTTCAGGTCAACGCCCTTCCGGACAGCATACCGGCGCAGGGTACGCACCTTGTCCAGCGTTTCCGGAATCAAGGTTTGTCCCCCGAACCCAGGCTCCACCGTCATCACCAGGATCATGTCAGCCAGCCCTACAAAGGGGAAAAGTACCTCCGCCGGGGTACGGGGAGATATGGCGACCCCGCAGGGCATCTCCCTGGCCTTGATGGTCTTCAGCACCGACAGGGGATCCTCCACCGACTCATAATGGAAGGTGATAATGTCAGCCCCGGCCTTGATAAAGGCATCCGCATACCGGAGCGGATCGCTGATCATCAGGTGCACATCAAAGAACAGGTTGGTACTGCGCCGTATGGAGGACACAAGCCCGGGGCCAAAGCTGATGTTAGGGACGAAATGGCCGTCCATGATGTCCAGATGGAGATAGTTTGCACCGGCATCTTCCATGCGACCGATCTCATTCCGCAGATCGGAAAAGTCGGCAGACAGGAGGGAGGGAGCCACATAAAACATGAGTTGATCTCCTTTCGTTTTTGCTTTTCATGCTGAGAAGAAAGGGCTTGCTGGAGCTGGTGGGACACGGGTGCAAGCAGGAACCATTGCCGTATTTTTGCATAAAATGGAGGTGTGGGAAAAACCGTGTCGCTTTCTGTCGCTGGGAAATGCAAAGAGGAAGCCGTCATCCGGAGAAATACCGGATGGCTGTATTTGTCGTGTGTCAAATGTCGTATGATATAAGGATCTGCGGCAAGCGGGCGGCACTTGATATACCCGGCCTGTCCCCCCAGGACGGATGGGCCGGGGGAGGATCAGGCCTCCTCCAGCAGGCAGACCGCATGGGCGGCGATCCCCTCACCGGCTCCGGTGAAGCCAAGCCGCTCCTCGGTGGTTGCCTTGATGCTGATTCGGTCCGGAGCGGTATCAAGAACAGATGCCACATTAGCCCGCATGGCCGGGATGAAGGGAGCCAGCTTGGGAGCCTGGGCGATCACGGTGACATCCACATTCCCGATCCTGTACCCCGCCTGCACCATCCTGTGAGCTACCTGGATAGCAAGGCACATACTGTCCGCACCTTCATAGGCCGGATCACTGTCCGGAAACAGGTGCCCGATGTCTCCAAGACAAAGAGCACCGAGGATAGCGTCCATGACCGCATGGAGCAGGACATCCGCATCACTGTGTCCCAGAAGACCCTTCTCATAAGGCACCGTAACGCCGCCCAGGATCAGGGGTCTGCCTTCGGTCAGGCGGTGTACATCGTACCCGTGCCCGATCCTCATGAATCTGTCTCCTCATCCTCCGGGGCGGGCTCCTCCGGCAGGGGGATATTCAGCTCGTCACCGGCCGCCTTCCTGGCCTCCAGGATGGCATGGGCATAGATCAGGTCTCCCGGCTCGGTGATCTTGATGTTTTCCCGTCTGGTGGCCACCATTTTGACCGGGATATGCAGATGCTCCACCATGGAATTGTCGTCCGTGGCCTTGAAGCCTTCGTCCCGGCAGGCATATGCGGCGGCACGGTACACGGGAACACGGAATACCTGGGGCGTTTGAGCCAGCCAGACATAGGGCCGATCCGGCGTGGACTCCACGAATGCGGATTTATCTACGATCTTCACGGTGTCGTTGACCTTCACACCGGCAGAGGCGGCTTCCCACTGGTAGGCCGCATGGCACACCTTGTCGATCTCCGCCGGGGTGGTCAGGCACCGGGCGCCATCGGCAATGGCGATGTACTTGGCCTTGCTGTCCACCACATCCGAACCAAACCGTGCAGATTCCTGGCGGGTCTCTCCGCCCTTGACCACCTGGGTCAGCTTGGTGATCAGGTACTTTTCCTTCAAGTCCTGATACAGAGGGATCTCCTCCTCCCTGGCCACCACGATGATCTCGTGGATGCAGTCGGCGGCCTCATAAGCCAGCAGGGTGCGCACCACGATCGGAACGCCGTCCAGTTCCATAAACTGCTTGGTCTGCCCCTCTCCCATGCGGGTGGAGGAACCGGCTGCACAAATGACAGCCGAGGTAAAATTCTTGGGATGGGGCTTTCCGCTTACGGCCCGCAGGACACCGGCCATCTTCGTGGTAAAGGGAACCTTTTTCTCCTTGGATTCACTCATGTGTGTGACCATTCCTTTCTCATACATATATTTTGCGTCCGATACCGGGTCGGAACAGGGCAGGTATACATCCTTTCAATATGGCGACTCACTGATTATCCAGACTGTTGACCATGTCCACCCGCGCCTGATGTCTCCCCCCCTGGAAGTCAGTGGACAGGAACAGATCCACCATGTCGCAGGCAAGGCCGGGGCCGATGACACGCTCCCCCAGGCAGAGGACATTGGCATCATTGTGCATCCGGGTCATGCGGGCGGAGAAGGTGTTCTCACAGGCGGCGGCCCGGATGCCCTTGTGCTTGTTTGCGGCCATGGACATGCCAATGCCGGTGCCGCATATCAGGATGCCCAGGGGATAGGTACCGTCCTGTACCTTCTGACAAACCTTGTGGGCATACTCCGGATAGTCGCAGGAGGCGGTGGAATAGGTGCCCACATCCTCCACCTGAATATCGTTCTCCTTCAGATGGGCGATCACGGCCTGCTTCAGTGCAAATCCCCCATGGTCGCTGCCGATAATGACTTTTTCTACTTGAAATTTCATCAGATCCTATTTTTCCTTTTGAAATAAAGATTCGCTGAACCGTTCATTCAGCGGTGGCCTGTGACCCGGACAGCTTTTCCTGCCTTGTCCGCTCTGCCTGGGACATGCGCAGGTAGACCGGAGTCAGGGCGGCATCCGTGGTGTAGTCCCCGGAAAGGTACTTTTCAAGGGCAACCTGCGCCGTACTGTACCCACTTTGCCACAGGAGCCGCTCCGGGAGACATCTGACCCGAGCCGGGGAGAGAGACACGCCGCCTTTCTCTTGGATGGCAGTCAGGGCGTCACAGGCCATGACTGCACCGTCTCCCATCAGCCACACCGGTCGGTCGGAAAGGGCAGGGGATTCTGACAGCTCCCGTTTGAGATCCGTCAGAGGCAGTGCCCTGTCCGGACACAGCCGTATCAGCCTTCCGTCCCGGACAGTAAACAGCCCGTTGTAGACCTGCCCTCGCCGGGCGTTCATGCAGGGGCAGAGAAGTCCACCCAGCATCATCCCATTGCAGGCCAAAGACTCTAAGGTGGACACGCCCACGCAGGGCCTGTCCTTACCGAAAGCCAAGCCCTTGATGGTTGCCACGCCAATGCGTACACCTGTGAAGGAGCCGGGGCCAACGGTGCAGGCAAACAGGTCAATGTCCCCCACAGACCAGCCAGCCAATGCCAGCACGGATTCCACCATGGGCAGAAGCGTTTGGGAATGGGTATTGCCTGTGTTAACGGTATACTCGGCCACAAGGCTTCGGTCATTGCAGAGGGCAACGGAACCCGACAGAGCCGTGGAATCCAGCGCCAGTATGCGCATATCAGTCCTCCTGTATCTCCAGACGGATCAATCGCTCCTCAGGGGAAGTGTTGTCCGTTTTTTGAATTGTCACCGCCAGACGCCGGGGGGGGAGAGCAAAGGGAATGTGTTCGCACCATTCCACAAGGCAGATGCCCTGATCCAGATAGTCGTCATAGCCAATGGAATACAGATCATCCTCAGATGTGATCCGATACATATCAAAGTGGAACAGGGGGCGCTTTCCCGGCACACGGTACTCGTTGACCAGCGCAAAGGTGGGGGAGCGAACCGTGCGGCCGGGCGCATACACAGAGGCGAACCCACGGACGAAGGCTGTCTTTCCCACGCCAAGATCACCGTACAGGGCGATGTAGGGAGGCAGTGTCCTGTCAGATTCAAAAGCCTCCGCAAGTCTTGCTCCCAGTTTTTCTGTTTCTGCCGGGCTGACTGTCCGCACAGTCAGGGGCAGGGAATGGCTGAAACAGTCCCCACAGACATTCATACAGTCACTCATTTCCCCTCGCCCGGCTTCCCCTCCGCCCGCTTGGGCTGGAGGCGTTCCCTCGTGCCATCCGGGCGGACAATGACGGTGTGATCCAGAATCCCGGTCAGAGAGGCCCGGTATGCTTCCAGGTATTCGTTGCGCAACAGTGCCCTTTCCGTCAGCTCTTCCTCTGTCAACGGAACGCCGGACTTTGCCTTGCGGGCCAGCTCATTGATCCGGTCAATCTTCTTCTGATCCATGGTCAGCTTTATGAACGCAGGGTAAGACCCAGCTTGTATTCCAGATCCTTGACCAGCTTCTTGGAGAGCTTGTCGGCCTCCTCCACGGTCAGGGTGCGGTCAGCCGCCCGGAGCGTGACACGGAAGGCCACGGACTTTTTCCCCTCTCCAACCCGGTCGCCCCGGTACACATCAAAGAGGGCAATGCTCTCCACCAGCTTGCCGCAGGACTTCCGCATAGCGGCCTCAACCGTACCGATCTCCATATCCTCCGGGCAGACAAAGGCGAAGTCACGGGTGGTAGCCGGGAATTTCGGCAGGGGCTGATAGCTGATGGTCAGGTCTGCGGCCTCCCACAGGGCATCCAACTGGATAGCACCGGCATAGACAGGCGTATTGAAGCCATATACAGCCGCAACAGTAGGATGAATCTGCCCGAATATACCCAGTTCACGGCCTGTGCTGGTCAGCACCTTGGCACACCGTCCGGGATGGTAGGAGAAGCTGCCCTGGTCGTCCCCGGTGCAGGCGGTAAACACCGGCTCCTTGATCCCTGCAAGGGTCAGGAGGTTCTCCACAATACCCTTGAGTGCGTAGAAGTCCGTATTGCCGTACATACCCAGCGTCAGCACCCTTTTCTCGGTGGGCAACTGCTCCACATCTTCACTGGGCAGATACACCGTGGCGTTCTCGAACAGGGCCACATTCTCATTGGAGAAGTTGTTGTTCCGTGCCAGCACCTCCAGCATGGAGGGCAGGGCCGTGGTGCGCATGACACTGGTGTCCTCTCCCAGCGGGTTGGAAATGACCACCGACTTCCGCAGGGGGGAATCAGCAGGCATACCGATACGGTCGTAATACTTGGGACTGACGAAGGAGAAGGTCTGGATCTGATCCAATCCCATGCCATACAGCGCACGCTCCACCGACACCTCAAAGGCCTGCTTGGGTGTGCGTCCGCCCTGGGTGGTCTCGGCGTTCATATGGGTGGCGGGAATATTGTTATACCCGTACATCCGGATGATCTCTTCCGCAATGTCGTTCATGCAGAGCAGGTCGCCCCGGAAGGAGGGCGGAATAATGATGCCATCCTCTACCCGGCAATCCAGCTTCCGGAGGACATCCGTCATATAAGCCTCGGTCAGATTCACGCCAAGGAAGCGGTTGATCCGCTCCACCTCCAGGGGGATCTGCACCTGGGGTTTGTGGGTGGGCCAGCAGTCGATCACGCCATCCACCACATCTCCGGCACCCAGCAACTCGACCAGTTCACAGGCACGCTGGAGGGCGGGCATACAGTTCTCCGGATCCAGCTCTTTTTCAAAACGGGCGGAGGACTCGGTACGCATCTTGTTCTTCTTGGCCGTTACCCGGACAGAGGTTCCCTTGAAGCAGGCGGACTCAAAGACCACCGTTGCTGTGTTTTCCGTGATCTCGGAGTTGGCACCGCCCATCACGCCGGCCAGAGCACAGGCTTTCCTCTCGTCTGCGATGACAAGCATACTGCTGTCCAGTACATGATCCACATCATCCAGGGACTTGAACACCTCACCGTCAGTGGCCCGGCGCACCCGGATGGACGCACCGTCCAGCATGGTGTAGTCAAAGGCATGCATGGGCTGGCCGTACTCCAGCATGACATAGTTGGTGATGTCCACGATGTTGTTGATGGGACGGACACCTGCGGCACGAAGCCTGCGGCGGAGCCACTGGGGGGAGGGCTGTATCTTCACATTCTTCACCACCCGGGCGGCGTACCGATAGCAAAGATCCGGTGCTTCGATACCCACGGTCAGGTAGTTGTTCACACTGTCCCCGTCACCGGCCCCCTTGACGGCAGGGGCGTGCAGGGTCAGCGGACGGTCAAAGGTGATGGCTGCCTCACGAGCCAGGCCAATGACGGACAGGCAGTCGGGACGGTTGGAGGTGATCTCAAACTCCACCACAGTATCCGACAGATCCATGGCCTCCCGGATGTCCTGGCCGATCTTATCGGCAAAGGATTCATCCAGGATCAGGATGCCGTTGGCCTCCTTACCGGGACAGTCATGGGCGGTCAGATTCAGCTCACCGAAGGAGCACAGCATCCCGTTGGACTCCACCCCACGGAGCTTGCCCGCCTTGATGGTCACATCACCGGGCAGATGGGCCACCGGGAGGGCGGCGGGGACAATCGCCCCCTCAAACAGATTCTGGGCACCGGTAACGATCTGCGTCACACCGGCTCCGGTGTCCACCTGACAGATGAACAGGTGATCCGAATCCGGGTGTCTTTCCATTTTCACCACCCGTGCCACTACGACATGCTGGATGTCGTCTCCCAGAACTTCGTACCCCTCCACCTTGGAGCCGGTATAGGTCATGCGCTCGCAGAAGTCACGGATGGCAATATCCTTTACGCTGACGAAATCCGCCAGCCAGTTCATTGATAAATTCATGGCTTTATCTGTATCCTTTCTCTTACGATCCGATTCTTTGACTCAGAACTGCTTCAGGAAGCGCACATCGTTCTCATACAGAAGACGCATATCATCGATGTGATACTTCAACATAGCGATCCGCTCGATGCCAAAGCCGAAAGCAAAGCCGCTGTACTCATTGGGGTCGATATTTCCCATCTCCAGCACATGAGGGTGCACCATACCGGCACCGAGGATCTCGATCCAACCCTCTCCCTTGCACAGCTTACAGCCCTTGCCGCCGCAGGAGAAGCAGGAAATGTCCACCTCAGCAGACGGCTCCGTGAAAGGGAAGTGGTGCGGGCGGAAGCGGACACGGGTATCCTCGCCGAATTCCTTCTTGGCGAAGACATCCAGGGTTCCTCTCAGGTCGCCCATGGTGATCCCCTTGTCCACCACCAGTCCCTCCAGCTGATGGAACAGGGGGGAGTGGGTGGCATCCACCGGGTCGGAACGGTATACACGGCCGGGGGAAATGATGCGGATGGGCGGCTTCTGCTTTTCCATGGTTCTGGCCTGCACGGGCGATGTCTGGGAACGGAGCAGGATCTTGTCCGTGATATAGAAGGTGTCCTGGGTGTCCCGGGCCGGGTGCTCCGGCGGGATATTCAAAGCCTGGAAGTTATAGTAATCGTACTCCACCTCCGGGCCTTCCACAATGGAGAAGCCCATGCCCATGAAAATATCCTCCAGATCCCGCTGAACCAGGGTCAACGGATGGATATGCCCCATGGCAGGTGCCTTTCCGGGCATGGTCACATCCAGCTTCTCCGCTTTGAGCTTCATTTCCAGAGCCTTGGCCTTCATCTCCTCCGCACGCCGGGTCAGTGCCTCCTCAATGTTGGCACGCACCTCGTTGGCTATCTGGCCGACCACAGGCCGCTCCTCGGCAGAAAGCTGTCCCATACCCCGCAGGACGGCGGTCAGCTCGCCCTTTTTGCCAAGATACCTGACCCGGATCTGCTCAAGGTCGGCACCGACCTCGTTGATCTTTTCCAGCGCCTCTTCCTTCATCTGGCGCAGTGTATCCTTCATGTTCATCACAGTATATTTCCTTTCCTCACATAGGTTTTCTTTCAACAAAATATCCCGTCTCTGCCGCTGTATCACTCATGCAAACAGGGACGGGAATGACTGACATCCAGCCATACACCGCGGTACCACCCGGTTTCCGGTTCAGGTTTCCCCTCCATCCTCACGGCGAAAAACACTATGCAGACGAAAGGGAACCCCCACCGACACCTTTTCTGATGGTAACGGTATCATACCGGGTCTGGCTAACCGCATCCCACTTGGGGCGGTTCACCAGGCCGGCTCCGGAGCGAAATGCCCGGCGGCGTTCCCACACCGCTTCCAGCCACCCGAAAAGCGGGGGCGGTGTTTCTCTGTCCGGGAACGGGATCGCAGGGCTGTCTCCATCACAGCCATATGAAGTATGAATGCACGCAGGGAGCGCAAATATCACCCGTGCAGGATGCGGATGAAGGACTTCTTTCCCTTCCTCAGCAGCTTACCCTCACGGAAATCGTCAGGGGTAAATTGCGCCCGCACATCCGTGATCTTCTCCCCATCCAGGGTCACGCCGCCCTGCTGGACAGCCTGCCGGGCTTCGGAGGTGGACTTGGCCAGTCCTGCTTTGACCATCAGAGCCGGGATCTGTATGCTGCCATCCCGATAGTCCGTATCCGTTAGTGTACAGGTGGGCACATCCGCTTCGGCACCGCCGGCGAACAGGGCACGGGCACTGGCCTGAGCCGCCTCTGCCTCCTGCTCCCCATGAACCATTTTGGTCAACTCATAGGCCAGGATCTCCTTGGCCTCGTTGAGGCGGGAGCCCTCCCAGTGAGCCATCTCGTCGATCTGCTCCAAGGGCAGGAAGGTCAGCATACGGATGCACTTGAGCACATCGGCATCGCCCACATTGCGCCAGTACTGATAGAAGTCATAGGGCGAAGTCTTGTTGGGATCCAGCCATACGGCATTGCCTGCGGTCTTGCCCATCTTCTTTCCCTGAGAGTCGGTCAGCAGGGTAATGGTCATGGCATAGGCATCCTTGCCCAGCTTGCGGCGGATCAACTCCGTGCCACCCAGCATATTGGACCACTGGTCGTCTCCACCGAACTGCATATTACAGCCGTAATGCCGGTACAGGTGGTAGAAGTCGTAGGACTGCATGATCATGTAGTTGAACTCCAGGAAGGACAGGCCCTTCTCCATGCGTTGCTTGTAGCACTCGGCACGGAGCATATTGTTCACAGAGAAGCAGGCACCCACATCCCGGAGAAGCTCCACATAGTTGAGATCCAGCAGCCAGTCTGCGTTGTTGATCATCATGGCCTTCCCATCGGAGAAATCAATGAACCGCTCCATCTGTTGCTTGAAGCACCGGGCGTTGTGGTCAATGTCCTCTTTAGTCAGCATCTTGCGCATGTCCGTGCGCCCGGAGGGATCACCGATCATGGTGGTGCCGCCCCCGATCAGGGCGATCGGCTTATTCCCTGCCATCTGAAGCCGCTTCATCAGCGTGAGAGCCATGAAATGGCCGGCGGTCAGGGAGTCAGCCGTACAGTCAAAGCCTATATAGAAGGTAGCCTTCCCCTCGTTGATCAGCTTTTTAATTTCTTCCTCGTTTGTCACCTGGGCGATGAGACCCCGGGCGACCAACTCGTCATACATCGTCATGAGTATAACATCCTTTGTGATAGATTTCCTACATTATACTATCTTTTCCCTGAAATGTCAAGGGCTTTTTCAACTCTTTTTATGCTTGCAGGGTTCTGTGAAAAAATCATTCAGATTCATATACCACTGCCCGTCCGGACGCCTGGTAAAGCCGATGGATCGCACGATCCCCTCGTTATCGGACAGGAAGTCCGCATCCTCGAAGTAGGCCTCATGAACGCCGCACAGGTCAATGAAATTCAGGGTGCCTCGCCCCATGACAAAGAGGGACTCCACCCGATCCCGCTCGGAGAGTTTGTTGTCCTTGACCAGAGCCAGGTTGCGTATGAAGCCGCCGACACTGTTCATGGTGAATTGGCAGACGCCGGTCAGCTCTCCGTCAATGAGGGATTGGTACGCCATGCAATCCGCATCGTAGGGAACCACACAGCGACCGCATACAGCTTCCTGCTGGATCTTGGATTGTATCGGAAGAACTTCTAACATGGTACATCCTTTCTGCCTTTATATAACTTCTATCTTCCTTTGTCTGTTTCTGCTTCAGTCTTGCAGCAGGCGGATCTCCTTCGGGGTCAGCCGCCGCCATTTGCCTACCGGCAGGTCACCCAGGGAAAGGGAACCTTCGCTCACCCGGGTCAGGCGGCGCAGGGTCAGATCAGCCCGCTCGCAAAGGCGGCGCACCTGTCGGTTCCGGCCATCGTGAATGGTGATCTGAAGCACCGTCTGCCGACCGTCAGAGTCCACTTTCCTGACCAGAGCCGGTGCGGTGGTTCGTCCGTCAATGGTGATGGGCTGGGTGAGGCCGGACATCTGTTCGGTGGACACCGTGCCATCCACCAGGGCAAGGTAGACCTTCTGCACCTGGTGACTGGGATGGGCCAGGCGGTTGGCCAGTTCCCCATCATTGGTCAGGATCAGCAAGCCGTCGGAATCCATGTCCAGCCGTCCCACCGGGTACAGGCGAACCCCTGCATCCGCTACCAGCTCGGCCACCGTCCGACGCCCCTTTTCGTCAGACAGCGTGGTCACATATCCCCGGGGCTTGTTGAGCATGATGCACAGCTTTTCCCCGCTCTTGGGAGGCTCTACCGGCTTCCCCTGCCAGGTGACTGTGTCCACACCCGGCGTGACCTTCTGACCCAGGGAACAGACCAGGCCATTGACTCTGACCTCTCCCCGCTCCACAGCTTTGTCTGCGGCCCGTCGGGACATGATGCCGCAGTCGGTGAAATATTTTGAAATTCTTACGGGTTCCATGCGGTACCCCTTTCTTTTTTCTTGTCCTGTTGTTTTGAAATGTTCATAGCGGAAACTGTCAGTGATCGAACAGTCCCTGGATCTTTTCCCACAGGGACTCTTTGTATGTCACCTCCGTCACGCCGTACCTGGCGACGAGGGGGACGGAGCCAAGCTCCACCGTGTGACCGTCGGACTGGATGAGCCACACGAGCCGTCCCACGGTCTGCCCCTGCTTCAGCGGCGCATAAGCGAAGCGTGGCAATTCCACCACGCAACGGATCTCCCCCCGCTCACGGGGCAGAGTCAAAGTAAGCCCGGCATCATTGCCTACCATGACATATTCCTTCTCTCCGGATATGACCCACAAAGGAGCCAGGTAATCCTCCGGTGCGGCCAGTGTGACGGATTCGCACAAGGAGAAGCCGTAATCCAACAGCTTCTCGTGGTCATTCCAATCATCCGGGCATCCCAGCGTGACAGCAATCAGGGTCACGCCATCCCGCTCGGCGGCACTGACAAGACAACGGCCAGTCTTCTTGGTGAATCCGGTCTTGACACCAATGCACCCCTCGTACATCCGCAACAGCTTATTGTGGTTGATGAGCAAGCGCACCCCCTCGTTTCCGTGAAGGGGAATGGTTGTCTTCTGGGTAGAGACGATCTCACGGAAGGTGGGATTCTCCAGTGCCGTCCGTGCAATCACAGCCAGGTCATACGCTGTGGTGTAATGCTCCTCGCTGTCAAGGCCATGGGGATTGACAAAGTGAGTGTCGGTCAAGCCCAGCGAGGTCGCCCGCCGGTTCATCATGTCCGCAAATCCGGAGATATCGCCGCCCACCGCAATGGCGATGGCAGAGGCGGCATCGTTGGCGGATTCCAACAACAGGGCATACAACAGATCAGAGAGGGTGAGTACCTCTCCTTCAGCCAGATAGACCGAAGAGCCTTCCACCCCTACAGCCAGTGAGGACACGGTGATCTCACTGTCCAGTGGCATGGATTCAATGGCCACCAGGGCGGTCATGATCTTGGTCGTGGAAGCCATGGGCAGGCGCAATTCGGCATTTTTCTGTGCCAGTACCGTTCCCGTCGATGCCTCCATGAGCAGGTGCGCATGGGCGGATGTGGACACACCCTCACCCGCCGTTGGATACAGCCCTGAAAGAGCCGTCGTGGGACTGACTTCGACCCGGTCTGACTGAATCGGCTTTGTCCATCCCTGACTGTGACTGTCTGCCGCAGGAGAAAGGCAGAGCGACACACACAGGACAGCACAGAGAAACAGACATCCGGCCATCCTGATTCTTTTCCTGTACAGCGCAGATCGCCCAGACAGAGCACACTGCCTGTACATTTTTTTTGCATACATGAACATTCCCGTCCCTCCACATCGTGATTTCAATCACATCATACGGGGGGACGGGAAGAATTATACCGGAAAATTACTCGTCTTTGTCCTTACCCTTGTCCGTGGGCTTATCCTTGCCCAGCAGGGCCTTGACCTTAGCGATGATCTCAGGGGAGCGCTCCAGCAGGTCAGAAATCTGCTCGATGGGATCGGAGGGATTCTTGACGCCCACATTGATCATGTCCACATTGCCATCCTTGTCCACGATCAGGAAGCCAAGGGGTTGCATGGTCAGGCCGGTACCGCCGCCCGCGCCAAAGTTCTTGGGATCCTTGTTGGGATCGGACTTCCCTGCATAATCCAGTCCGCCGGTGGCGTAAGCCATGGAGACCTTGGAAATGGGGATGATGGTGGTGCCTGCGGCAACGATGGGAGTTCCGATGACGGTGTTGGTGTCGATCAGATTCTTGATGTTCTGGAGGGAGGACGCAATGACATCCTGCAATTTGTTCTCGTTTGCCATGATAATGTTTCCTTTCTTGTTAAGTGATGATTGGATGGAATATGAATGGTTTCATACCTACGAGTTGGGGGAGACGGCCGAACCTGTTTCAAAGGGGGCTGTCCGGAAGGTCGGACAATTCCGGAAGATCAGGAAGATCAGGGAAGTCCGGCAGGTCGGGAAGATCCGGCCAGATACTTGGTGCGGGATGATCCGGATCCGGCTTGATGCGGATATAGCCACGCAGGAAAGCGAACCCAGCCTTGAGAAGAGCACCCAGCACATTGCCGATGCTGACCCGGAAGGTCAGATTGCAGTCAAAGGCCAACCCCGAGGACAGGAAGTCCGGCTGTATGGAGATGTCCGCTTTCTTCAGGCCGTCCACATGGGATATTTTCCCGAGAATAGCCAGAAGGTACTGTACCGACTGGTTTACGACGGCAAACATAACCGCCGCCGAGGCGGCATCCCCTGCCCCCACCTTGACATGGATGCGGGCTACCTTGATGCGCAGTTTTCCGAAGAAGCGGGAGAAGAACAAGCCGGCCACCCTGGCGATCAGAGGGATCATATCCGTGAGCTTGGGTTGCTTGGCCTTTTGGGCTTTCTTACGGGCTTTCAGCTCAGCCTTGGTCAGCTTGGCATCAGCCTCCCGTTGCTCTGCCTTCTTTTTCTCCTTTTCAGCCTTCTTCTTTTCCTTTTTCGCCGCTTTTTTCGCCGCCGCCTTGGCGGCCTTGGCATCCCGTTTCCGGATCTTTTTGAGTGTGTACTTGCTGAGCTTATACTTCTTTTGCTTCTTGGGGAGTATGTGGATCGGGATGCCCAGGACCCGTATCGTCAGTGCCATTTCGTCACGCAGATCAATGGTGATGAATGCGTGGACGGTGAACAGGAAGACGAAGAACAGGACGATACATCCGATCACGATCCATGGTGTCATGTGTCAGCCTCCTTTCAAAAAACTGTAGATCATACGGTACGGGAAGATCCACCTCCTCCCTCCGGAACAGGGTCTTGCGTATCCGGAATCGTCTTTGGCGATAGGCCATCGGCGTTTTCCGGCGGTGTGCCATCCGTTTGGCTGTCCCCGCCTCGACCGCTGTCGCCGGATCCGGCAACACCCACACGGAGGGATTCGGTCTTTGGCAGGTCAGACAGGGAAGCCAGTCCGAAGACCCGAAGGAACTTTTCCGTAGTCCCAAGAAGGGCGGGGCGACCGGGTGCTTCCAGATGTCCTGTGACTTCAATAAGACCTTTATCCAAGAGGGATGAGACGGCATAGGAGCTGTCCACACCCCGGATGGTATCAATGTATGCCCGTGTGACCGGCTGGTTGTACGCCACCACGGCCAGCACCTCCATGGAGGAAGCGGACAGATTGCCGCCACGGCGTATGCCCAAGGCTTCCCGGATGTAGGGAGCGAACTCCTCCCGGGTGCATAGCTGGCAGGCATCCGGAAACTGGAGGAGCTGAATGCCCCGTTCCTCAAAGGCATCGGACATATGGGCGACCAGACTCCGCACCTCATAGACAGACAAGCCAATGACGGAGGATAGCTTATCATAAGTTACCGGGTACCCGGCGGCAAACAGGATGGCTTCGATGGCCTGCTCCATGCGCCGGATGCTGGCGGTCAACTGGTCGGCACTGTCCGCTTGGGGAACGCCAGTTTGCGGGCTGTCCGTGCTTTGTATGTTCAAACTGTCATCAGTCATAGGCAAAGTCTCCTTTCATAGGATGATCCATCGTGCCATCGTCCTCTGCATCAGAAGCCTCTCCGGCAACGAAGCAGGCCTCCTGCCCCAGTACCGATTGGGGCTCTCCGTCTTCCACCAGGCGGAGCCGACGCATCCTGACAAGCTCCAGCACGCCGAGGAAGATGGCGATCATATCCGGAAGGGACACCGCATCCTCCAAAAGGGTGTGCAGGCTGACCGGATGAGCGGTCTTCCCGGGGGTTGACTCCTTGAAATGATCCAGGATCCCGATGATCTTGGCCTCCACCGGGACGATGGGGGAGGCGATCATGGGCGTAAAGGACACCTTTTCCGCTTGAGGGTGTTCCTCCCGGTAGGCGATGATCCGGCGTACCGCCTGGCACAGGGACATCACCGACTGGTCTGCCACATAGGTCTTATCCACCGATATTTCATCGGTGTCCTTGACCATGCGGCCGGAGTAGGTGGGGTAGCGTCCGGACAGCCAGGCGGCCCCCTCCTTGGCCTGCTGGTAGCGGAGCAGGGCTTCCGCCAGGGAGGCCCGGGGATCCTCCGCCTCCGGCTCTACCCGAGGCAACAGCATCTTGCTCTTGATCAGCATAAGCTCGCTGGCCATGACCAGAAACTCGGAGGCCATGTCCATGTCCAGCGACTCCGCCGCCTGGATATAGGCCATATACTGGTCGCAGATCAGGAAGATAGGAATATCGGAGATGTCCACTTTATTCTTCTGAACAAGCGAGAGAAGAAGATCCAGCGGGCCGTCAAAGGTTTCCAGATGGTAGGTCAGTGGTTCCACGCCGGGACTCCTTTCTGTCTGGTATGGTCAAAGCAGTGCATCCACATAATTCAGCATATTTACCAAGGTCGTCCCCACTTCTCCTTTGGCATAGCCATCCATGTTCCAAAGTCCTGCCAGGGAAAACAGACCGTTGGAGAGGAAGACCAACACGGTTTCCAGCGGCCCGGTCAAGGCACCCAGCGCAAAGAGCAACAGGAATACCAGCATGATGATCCGCTCATACTTCATCACGCCGAAGTACAGCTTTGTAGGCAGGAATGCGTAGAAGATCCGGGAACCATCAAAGGGAGGAACAGGTATCAGATTGAACACAGCCAGACTGATGTTCAGCCTCACGCCCAGACACAACAGGCAAACCACAAGGGACAGAATGGTGAAGCTCAACGAGCCGGTGAAGGCGTCTCCCGTTTTCCCCGCCCAGTAGAATTCCATGGATTCTTCAAAACATATATTCGAGATGAAGATCATGGCGATCCGCAGGATGATCAGGTGTATCAGGGAGAGGCACAGGTTTGAAAGCGGCCCGGCGGCGCCGGTGATAGCCATATCCCGCTTGGGCTTCTTGAAGTACCGTGCGTTGATGGGCACAGGCTTAGCCCACCCCACTTGGAAGAACACCATACACAGCGTCCCCATAAGATCCAGATGCTTGACAGGATTCAGAGTGATGCGCCCCAGGTTGCGGGCGGTGGGATCTCCCAATTTCAGTGCCGCATAGCCGTGGGCCGACTCATGGACGGAAAAGGCCATGAGAAGCACCGGAAGGCTGAGAATATACATGGGCAGTTGACTGAGAAAAGACGAAAAGACATTCAAACCCGGAAGCACGCTCCTTTCAGAATGGAATCAGGAATCACAGATCGTTTCTGACAAGATCCTCGTAGCTCTCCCGCCTGACCGCTAACCGGGGCGTACCGTCCTTCACCAGAACCACCGCCGGGCGGGGAATCCTGTTGTAGTTGGAGGCCATGGAATAGTTGTAGGCACCTGTGGTCAGTACCGCCAGGATGTCTCCCCGGCTGGCTTGTTGCAGGGGCATATCCTCACCCACAAGGTCACCGGACTCACAGCACCGACCGGCCAGGGTGACACGCTCGGTGCGGGGGGCATCCGGACGGTTGGCGATCAGAGCGGTGTACTGGGACTGATACAGGGCGTACCGGGGGTTATCCGGCATACCGCCATCCACGGAGACATAGGTGCGGAAGCCGGGAATGGTCTTGACAGAACCCACCGTGTACAGGGTAATGCCGGCGGCGGCTACCAACGAGCGTCCCGGCTCCAGAATGATCCGGGGCATCCCGACCTTCCGTTCCTCACAGATGGTGCGGATGGCGGTGGCCATATCCCGGATGGCGGCGGCATAATCCACCTTGCGGTCAAACTCGGTGTACGGCACACCCAGGCCACCGCCCAGATTCAGCTCGGACGCTGTAAAGCCAGTCTCGTCCCGCACGGTGGCGATGAAGTCCACCATGATGCGGGCCGCATCCACAAAGGGGTCAATGTCAAATATCTGGGAACCAATGTGGCAGTGGAAGCCATGCAAATTGATGTGGGGCAGGGAAAGGGCCAACCGTACGATGTCCAACGCCTGCCCTGTGGCGATGGGAGAGCCGAACTTGGAATCCACCCGTCCCGTGGAGATCGCCTTGTGGGTGTGGGGGTCGATACCGGGGGTAATGCGAAGCAGGATCCGCTGACGGATGTTCCGCTCCCCGGCCAATCTGTCCAGGGCATACAGCTCATCGGTATTATCTACAACAAAGGTGCCCACACCCATGTCTAGGGCATCCACAATATCCCGGTCGGTCTTATTGTTCCCATGGAAGTAAATGCGCTCCGCCGGGAATCCGGCATGGCGGGCGGTGTACAGCTCCCCGCCGGACACACAGTCCACGCCCATGCCTTCCTCCGCCGCAATGCGGTACATTTCGGTAAAGCAAAGCGCTTTGGAGGCGTACAGGGGAAGGGCATCCGGCCCGAAATTGGCCAGCGCCGCCTGCCGGTAGGTGCGGCACATGGTACGCACAGCCGCTTCATCCATGACATAGAGAGGGGTGCCGAAGGTTCCGGCAAGGTCTACGGTGTCTGCGCCTCCGATGGTCAGGTGGCCTTTCTGGTTCACGGCGAGATGGTCATACAGCAAGTTCATCATGCAAGGGTTCCGTTCTTTCTTTCAGTTTCTTTTCTTTTATCACTTATCACTTTCCGAACCGCACACCGCACAGCCCGCCGATGGTGCGCAGTACCTCCTCCCGCCCCTCGCCTGTCAGCGCAGAGAAGGGAAGGATGCGTGTACCCTCAGACAGCAAGGGATGCGCAGACAGGGAGGCCAGATTCTCCGCCCGCTCGGTGGCGTTGAGCTTATCCACCTTTGTAGCGACAAGGAAGTAGGGGATCCCTGCGTGGTTCAGATAATCGATCATGACTTGATCATCGTTTGTCAGCCCGATGCGGCTGTCCACCAACTGGGCGACGGCGCACAGCCGGTCAATGTGAGGGTTCTTTGTGAAGAATCCGTCTGTCAGGGAGGACCATTTCATCTGCTCCTCCCGGCTCCGTCTGGCATAGCCGTAGCCCGGCAGGTCAACCAGGAACAGCTTACCATCCAGCTCGTAGAAGTTTACCGTGATGGTCTTTCCCGGTGCCGACGACACCCGGGCCAGGCTCTTCCGATTGAGAAGAGTATTGATCAGCGAGCTTTTTCCCACATTGGAACGCCCGGACAGAGCCACCTGCGGGAGCGGATAGGCAGGGAACTGCCGTATCTCCCCTGCCACTGTACGGAGCGTGACATTCTGGAGATTGATGGGTGAGGGCATACGGCCTCCTTTCTGCGGCAGGCGCAAAGTCAGCGGCGCACCAGTGCCGCCTTCAGTACATCGTCTGCCCGACGGCAGGGGACGAAGGTCAGATTCTCCCGGGCGGCCGGGTCGATCTCCTCCAGGTCGCCCACATTATCCGTAGGGATCAGGACGGTCTTCACCCCGGCGGCATAGGCGGCCATGGTCTTCTCCTTGAGACCGCCAATGGGCAGCACATTCCCACGCAGGGTGATCTCCCCGGTCATGGCAATATCCCGCCGGACGGGGATGCCGGACAGTGCACTGACCAGCGCTGTCATCATGGTCACGCCGGCAGAGGGACCGTCCTTGGGCACAGCGCCCTCCGGCACATGGATATGTATGTCCTTCTTCTGGTAGAAGTCGGTCGGGATACCGTACTGATTTGCCACACTGCGGGTATAGGTCAGGGCGGCATGAGCGGATTCCTTCATCACATCGCCAAGGGAGCCGGTCAGCTCTAACTTTCCGGTACCGTCCAGCACGGCGCACTCCACCCGAAGCATATCGCCGCCTACCTCGGTGTAGGCAAGACCGTTGACCACACCGGTCTCATCCTCATCGCTGATGTGCTCCGGCATCATCTTCCTGGGGCCCAGGTATGTCTTTACATCCGTGGCGTCTATGGTCAGATGTTTGAGATCCGAATCTTCCAGAAGCCGCTTGGCGGCCTTCCGGCACAGGGACGCAATGGTACGCTCCAGATTCCGCACACCGGCTTCCCTCGTGTAGTAATCAATGATCTCGGACACCGCCTCATCCGTGATGCGTAATACCCGTTTATTCAGGCCGTGCTTCTTCAACTGCTTGGGGATCAGATGGTTGACAGCGATGGAAGTCTTCTCCCGCTTGGTGTAGGAGGGCAGCTCGATGATCTCCATACGGTCGATCAGCGGCTTGGGGATGGTGTCCAGCGTATTGGCCGTGGCAATGAACAGGCAATCCGACAGGTCGTAGGGAAGCTCTACAAAGTGATCCCGGAAATACTTGTTCTGTTCCGGATCAAGAACCTCCAGAAGGGCGGATGACGGGTCTCCGTGGGCATCCCTTGTCAGCTTATCCACCTCATCAAGGAGGATCAGCGGATTTCTGACCTTGACCTGGGACAGTGCCGTGATGATACGGCCGGGCATGGCACCTATATAGGTCTTCCTGTGTCCGCGGATATCCGACTCGTCCCGCACGCCGCCCAGGGAAACACGGACATACTTCCGCTTCATGGCACGGGCGATGGAGGCAGCCACGGAGGTCTTGCCGACACCGGGAGGGCCGACCAGACAGATGATCTGATTCTTCAGCTCCGGGGACATCTGCTTGACGGCCATGAATTCCAGGATCCGTTCCTTGACCTTTTCCAGCCCGTCGTGGTCGGCGTCCAGGATCTTCCGGGCTGCTTCAATATTCACCCGGTCACGGGTCGTCTGCTTCCAGGGAATATCCAGGCATACATCCAGATAATTGGACAGCACCGAGGCCTCCGCTGACCCGAAGGGCAACTTGGCCAGCCGATCGTTCTCCTTGAGGAGCTTCTTCTCTACCTCGTCAGGCAGACCGGCGGCGAGGATGCGTGCCTCATACTCCTCGGAATCGGCACCCTCTCCCAGTTCATCCTGTATGACCTTCATTTCTTCACGCAGGTAATATTCACGCTGATTCTTGTTCATGCGTGCCTGTACCTGGCGGCGTATGTCGTGCTCCCAGGACAGAACATCCGCCTCATGCTTCAGAATTAAAGTCAGTGTATCAATCCGCGTCATAGGTTCAAAGCATTCCAGAATGGCTTGCTTGTCCTCGTACTTGACCAGGATATTGGCGGCGACGAAATCCGCAAACAGGCCGGGGTTGCGGATGGCAGACACATGGGTCATGATGTCGTCGGCCACCGCCGGAATATAGCGAACCACCTTCCGCAGAGCCAGATTGGCTTCCCGCAGGTAAGCCTCTCCAGCAAGGCCGCCATCGTCATCAGCCAGTACCGTCTTGGCGATCACGGAAGCAATGGTATAATTTCTCAGCGGAGTGACGGAGGAAAGGGTCGCACGGCAAAGTCCCTCGGCGATCAGGCGGGTGTCCCCATCCGGGGTGCGGATCAGTTGTTTGATGCGGGCGACCGTCCCCACCGGGCAGAGCTTATCCAAGGAAGGCTCCCCGCCGTCCGGCTCAGAAATATCCAGCAGGGAGGCAAGGAGAATTGTCTCTCCATCCGTTGCCGCAGATTGGGCGGCACTGGGGGAATGAAAGCTGTCCTCGACCACATCGCAATTCACTGTCATACCCGGGAATGCGACCACACCTCGCAGGACGACCAGCGGCAGTGTCTGTGGTTCAGCTTTTTCAATATATTTAGACATGATTCTGTATGGTTCCTTTCAGGGTCTTGGGTAGCCACGGCATTTCCCTCTGAAAAAGGGGGGCGAAACCAGCTGGAAGCCGTCCGTGCATACCTCGGAGCATATACACCTATAACTTTTCCCCTTATTATAACACACAATTATGAAAATTTCCATAGGAAAAGAAGAATATTTACAAATTTATTATTGGCTTTATATTTGACCGGCTGAAGCCCGAACAACATACAACGCTCTGTACAATACATCATGTTTTGAAAGTCTTTGAAAGGGGTCCGGGGAAACTTTCTTCAGAAAGTTTCCCCGGCGTTCCTCCCGTCCTTCAAAAAAAGGGGGAGAACTGCCCCCTTGGGTGGTCTTTCAAAATCAGGCGTACATCTCGTTGACCTTCATATACTGCCAGAGCTGTTCGCCATGGTGCTGCTCGTCCGTCTGTATCTGATTCAATGTCTTTCTCAAGGCCGGCTGTCCGAACTCGAATACGCAGGTGTTGTACAGGGCCGAAGCGTGCTTCTCTGTGGCGAGCAGGTCGGCGCACAGGTAGGCATCCTGCTGTTTTTCCGGGGTGTCCGTGGCGGGGTAGAAGGCCTGAAAGGTCGTGGTCCCCTTCGGTTCCTCCGCTCCGGCACCGGAGGCCGGTGACTGACCTGTCTCCATCTGGGTCAAAAGCTCCAGATGGTGCTTTTCAATGGCCGCAATGCTGTTGAAAAGCGACTGGAGCTGTGGGTCATGAGCGGCCTTGGCGTGCTTGGTGTACTTTTCAACGCACAGCTTCTCCTGCTCCTTCATGTCCTTTAGCAAACTGGTTTCCTTCTGGGTGAGTGTCAGAGACATACACATTCCTCCGTATTCATGATGTACGGGTATTTCCCGTCCTGCGTAGTATGGGAAGGGGTGGAATGCTTTATTCAGTTACGACCCCGAAATTCATGTAGGGCTGACATGATTCAGAGAGCCGACGCATAATGTATACCAAATCAATCAAGGGAGGTATATCCTACAATGAAACACTTCAAAACCGCCGCCGTCCTTGTGGCATCGGTTTTCCTTATGTCGGTTCTGTGCCTTGGTGTTGCCGCCGCCGGGGCGGACGCCCCTGCCATGGTTTCCGAGGGTGAGGAGGATGGAGGCTCACCCTCTGCGATCAATTCATCCAGCCTCTACACCCTGTCGGCAGGCTCATCCTCCGGGGCCTCACAAACGGATCCCCTGGGCACGCCGGTCTCCTATGGTCTGCGGGTGTTGGCCGCCCGGGATGAGATGGTCTTTTCCGGATTGTGCGGCAATGAGATCTCTTTCAATAAAGAAGACATATGCCGGGCCATGAATCTTTCCTCCATTGCTTACATCACGCTGACTGCCCTGCCTGCGCCTGGGGATGGCACTCTGTTCGTAGGTGCCGCCGGTGCCGCCGTGGGGCAGACCATCCCGGCGGAGGGGCTGTCCCTGCTTTCCTTTGCCGCCGCACGCCCGGATGCCCCCTGCGAGGCGGAAATGCGTTTCACTGTCAATGGCAGTGGGTATGAAGTCAATTGCCGTCTGTGCCTGCTGGAGAGCATCAACTACACGCCCACCGTGGCATTGGCACCCGAACTGTCCCTGGAGGTGTTGACCTTTTGTGACATCCCCGTCATGGGCTCTCTGTCCTCCTATGACCCGGAGGGCGACGAGCTCACCTATGAGATCACTTCCTACGCCTCCCATGGCCGGGTGGTACTGAACGACAACCACACCGGATGCTACACCTACACCCCTGCCCAGGGCTATGTGGGCAAGGATGCGTTCACCTATGTGGTGCGTGACCAGTATGGGAACTACAGTACCTCCGCCACCGTCAGCGTACAGGTCAGTGCCATGCCGTCCTCCCTCACATTTGCAGACCTTAGCGGGAAGGACTGTGCCGCCGCCGCCATCTCCATTTCCGCCTCCGGATACATGAACGGCACCCGGGTCGGCAACGAGGATTACTTCCGTCCGGACAGTGGTATGACCCGCATCGAGTTTCTGGTCACGGCCATGAATGTGGCCGGTATCCTGCCCAGCCCCTCGGAGAATACGGATATTTCCTGCTATTCCGATGCGGATGCCATCCCGGAGGCCATGCGGCCTTATGTGGCACTGGCTCTGAAGAACGGGTATCTCGCAGGTCGGACAGAGGGTGTCTTCTCGCCTTATGGGGAGATCACACGGGCAGAGGCGGCTGTGATCCTGTCCAATATCATCGGGTACGCCACCAATACCACCGTCAGTGCCTTTGCCGACAGTGACAGTTTGCCAGCATGGGCCGTGCCTGCGCTGACTTCCCTCCGGGCTCTGGGCCTTCTGACCAGTCCGGACGACACCGCCAGGGCAGGGAAGATCATGACACGGGGGGAAACCGCCGTATGGTTGTCCCGCACCCTCAGGCTCCTGGGCAGATCAGCTTGATGGAAAAAACACTATACAAACGGGAACCGGCTCCTTTGCGGAACCGGTCCCTTTTTCTAATCTTGTGTATCTTGCTTGATGCCTGTCATTTGTCACCCGTTACTTGTCTTCCTCGTCCTTCTTTTCTTCCGGGCTGACAAGGACGGTGAGCTTTGTGACACGCATATCGTCCATTTCCGTGACGATGATGCAAAGATTCTCATAGGTAAAGCTGTCGCCCACCTTGGGGGCATCGTTCAGCATTTCCACAGACCAGCCACCCACCGTAGAGTACTCGCAGGTGAAGTCATGGGCTTCGGCGTCGAAGTCTATCTCCGAGAAGAAGTCGTCAATGTTCATGTCCCCGTTGACCTCATAAATGTTGTCTCCGGTCTTGCTGATCATCTGGACGATCTCATCCTCCTCGTCCCATATATCCCCCACCAGCTCCTCCAGAATGTCCTCCATGGTCACAATACCCAGGGTGCCGCCGTACTCATCCGTGACAATGACCATATGCACCTTGCTTTCCCGCATGAGATTCAGGATAGCCGGAAGCTTCATGGACTTGTACACGAAGGGGGGAGGAAGAAGCAGGGAGCGAAGGTCGGGCTGGGCTTGCTCATTGCCTGACTCCCGGCAGTCTGCCAGTGCCTTATAGTACTTATTCAGAACCAGAATACCGATGATGTTGTCAATACTGTCTTCATACACCGGGATACGGGTGTACCGGGAGGTCAGAATGGTGTCGGAGATGGCAGCCGGGTCGTCGTCGATGTCAATGGTCACAAGGTCTATGCGGGGGGTCAGGATCTCCTCCGCTGTGGTATCGGGGAACTCAAGGGTGGACTGGAGAAGCTCGCTCTTGTCCTCATCGATCACGCCCTCCTCCTCGACCGTGTCAATGATGGTGGACAGGGCTTCCGCATCCACCAGGGAGTCCTTGTCCTTGCCCCATATGAGCTGGAACAGCTTGACAATGAGCATGACGATGGCCACCAGCGGGTAAAGCAGGATGGTCAGGATGCGCACCGGAACAGCCACCATCCGGACAAGCCGGTCTGCATGCTGACGGCCCAGGGTCTTGGGCACGATCTCACCGAAGATCAGGATGATCAGTGTCATACCGGCCGTGGCAATAATGGCTGTCAGTGAGTCCAGCGTTTCCCCTGTGAAGTGCTTGCTCAGAAGGGATGCCACAAGAAGCGTAGCCGCAGAGGAAGCCGCAATGTTGACCAGGTTGTTACCGATCAGGATGGCGGACAGAGCCGTGGTGAAGTGCTCGCTGACATACCAGGCCAGCTTCGCTGTCCCGGCACCGGATTCGGCGGCTTTCTTCAGCCGCATTTTGTTGGAGGCGTTGAAGATGATCTCACTGCCGGAGAAAAAGGCTGAAAGGATCACACAGACAACGATCAGCACCCAGTAAAGAGGATTCATACTCTGCTCACCTCCTTGCCGGTTTTGCTGTTTTTATCGCTCTTTTCGCTCTTTTCGCTCTTTTCGCTCTTTTCGCTCTTGTCGTTCTTGTCGTTCTTGTCCTTGTCGTTCATGTCTTTCTCGTCACTTCTGTCGCTCCGTCCATTGCGGTTCTTACCGGTCTTATCCTCCGCAGACTCTGTCTCTGGAGCCTCCGATGGATCGGAATCCTTGTCAGAAACCGCCTTGGCGTCATCCGCTTGCTTTGACAGTCCGGTATCCAACTGGATGACCACATAGGACACCCGGTGTCCTTCCACGCTGTCCACAGTTACCTCCATATTCCGGTATGTAAAGGATTCTCCTTCCTCCGGGATATGGCGGAAGCTCTCAATGACCCAGGCAAGCACCGGCATCTTGGCCACACGGGGCTCAGGCGGCGGGCAGTTCATGCGGGCAAAAGCCTCGCCCACGGGCATATGGGTGTCCAACCGGTAGCGGCTGCCGCCCAACTTGGTAAAGTTCTGGTCGATCTCATCCGACTCGTCCCAGATGTCGCCCACCAGTTCCTCCAGGAAGTCCTCGATGGTCACGATGCCCAGCGTCTTGGACGGGCTGTCCTCCGTCTCATCCTCACGGACGACGGCCATGTAGAATTTATGCTGACGCATGGTGGTGAGCAGATCGTCGATAAGAGCTGTCGGTTTGACAAAGAAGGCGGGGATCATCAGGGAGCGCACATCTACCGTTTGCTGTTTCAGGTACTCACGAAGAAAGGCACGGGTCTGAAGATACCCGATGATGTGATCCATATCCCCCTCGTATACAGGCAAGCGGGAATGGTTGGAGCGGCGTACCAGCTCCAGAGTCTCGGAGACAGGAGCCGTGATGCTGACCGCCTGGATCTGATCCCGGGGCGTCATGACATTGGCCACAGTGGTGCCAGAGAATTGCATAGCAGACTTGAGCAGATCGCTCTGCTCCTCATCCACGACACCCTCCTCCTCGGCGGTGTCAATGATGTCGATCAATTCGTCCTCCGTGATGGAGGGAGTCTCCTCGGCCTTGAAAAGGCGGGAGGTCAGGTTGGCAATCCGGGTAAAGAGGGCTGAAAATGGAGTCAGAATCTTCATCAAAAAGCGAAGAATGGGGGACAGAGCCAGGGACATGGTCTCGCTCCGGTCATTGGCCAGAGCCTTGGGAATCATCTCGCCGAACAGGAATACCACAGCCGTCGCGCCAAGGGTGGAGATCAAATTCCGTGTTCCTTCTCCCAGATCCACAAAGAGTCGGGAAACCAAAAGGGTGGCTACAGCGGCGGCCGCAATGTTGGTGATATTGTTGCAGATCAGCAATGTGGTCAGTGCCTTTTCAAAGTGGTTGACCACATACAGGGCGTGACGGGCTCGTTTGTTGCCTTCATCTGCCTTCTGCTTGACCCGTATTTTGTTCACGAGAGAGATGGCACTCTCTGTACACGAAAAAACTGCGCTCAGAAAAACCAGAATGATAAAAATGAGGATCAGCCGTTTACTGCCTCCGTCCATAAGGACTCTCAACTCCTTTTGTCAGGATAAATTGGGTATATGACCCTTCCTGCATGATCGTAAGCTCTTCCAGCATACGACAATAAACAGAATCTATTATACCTGACAGCACTCCGTTTGTCAAGAACTTTTTGAACTTTCCTGAAAAAGGTTTGGGATCTGGTGGCTCAGTTCGTTACAGTTCACCTACTCCCCCACAGTGCACTCCCTTTTCCGCCGTAGAGCGGGGCGAGGGACCCCCGCGAAGGCGTTTTTGCTATTTCGGACAACAGTCACGCTGGTTCCTCTGGGAAAACGATAGCAAATATATGACAGAATAACGCTTCGAATCATACACAATACCTGTTTTGAAAGTTCTTGGGGGTCTGGGTTCAGAAGTTTGCCGTATGGCAAACTTCATGCAATTGCACTGCGTACAGTGCAATTGCTGTTCTTATCAAGAAGCCCCCAGGCGTTCTGCCGCACCCCATCTGAACTGTAACGTTCAGTTCAGTTACTCCTCACAAGAGAACACCGGGTACATACACACCCGGTGCCAGTCTATAAGCAATGGTTGTGTTGCTGATTCAATGCCCCGATGCGGCGGCGAGCAGAATCAGTTCCACGCACCGATCAAAGCCCAAAAGGCCACTGTCCAGTGCCAGATGGTAATTGGTACAGATGCCCCACTCCCTATCTGTATAGAAACGGTAGTAGTTCCGACGGCGGTTGTCCTTATCCCGCAGTCGCTGTTCGACAGGCTTGTCGGTGGCACCATACCGCTCCAGAACATGGGCTGCCCGGTGAGCCATATCCGCATGAATAAACACATGCAGACAGTCCCGGTGCTCCCGGAGGATGAAATCGGCACACCGTCCCACAATGACGCATGGCCCCTTGTCAGCCAGCTCCTGGATGACATGCGCCTGGGCATCATACAGCTTTTGATATATCGAAGGATAGCCATAGGTTCCGGCGGCGCTCATAGCCAACTGATACAGGAAGCTGTTGGAGTGGGAGGCATACTCCTCATTCTCCCGAATGAATTCCTCCGACAGTCCGCTGTGACGGGCTACCTCTGTGATCAGTTGGTTGTCATAAAAGGGGACACCCATCCGCTGGGCAACGGCTTCTCCAATGCTGTGCCCCCCGCTTCCGAATTCACGACTGACAGTAATGATCTTCTTCTCCATTCGCTTGTCCTCCTTCCTTCCGATACAGATAGTATATCACAAAAATAAGGAAAATGCAAGAGTATTTTGTAAACTTTGCCGAGAATCAGACAGAGGAGGGTTTCCCCCGTGTGCAGAGCGGCAACAGTCGCAAGTGGGAATTTTCATTGTACGGCCTCGCCCGGAGTCTGCGGTGTCATCCCGTCAGGAAAGGTAGCGGACAGCAGAGCAGCGTAGGCGGCAAAAGTGACAAATGGAGCATCCTCCGGATAGGTTAGTAGTTCCATATCCGTTCCGTAGATCCTTGCATGAACGCCCGTTTCACAAAGCCCCGCCGACAGGTAAAAAGCCTTGCGGCGTAGGCGTTGGGCATTGTTTTCACAGTCCGGCATGGGTGTTTCGATCTCAAGAAGCAGGTGCGCTCCGGGATGGGTGGCAATGCAGAAAGCACGAATCTGCGGCAGGACAGCATGACCGATCCCCTGACCCCGGAGGGAAGGGGAAACGGCCAGATAATCCAAAAGGGTGAATTGGGCATGGCTGACCAGGATGACAAGGCCCGCGACACTCTCTGTGTCGGTCTCAATGACCAACAGGTCATAGGACGGGGACAGAGGTCCTTCAGTCATGAAGGAAAATTCTTTCCGCTCGCTGGCTGGGAAGGCGGCTTCGTAAAGGGCGAGGTATGGCTCACTGTCAGCAGGGGTGTAAGGGCGTAGGCGGACGGACATGGAAAACTCCTTTTCGTTGTATGCGTTTATTATTCAATGAATGACGGGGGGAGGTCGGTGTTACCTCTTCCCGGGAAAGCGGGCGAACCACCGGAAGGTCAGCGGCCAGACCCCTCCGGCAAACAGCACCGTCAGGAAGTAGCGGAAGGTATGCGCCATCGGATGTCCGGAAAATATCAGGTGAAAGAGCGGCTTTGTGCCCTCCATAATAAATAGCAGAAGGACGAACCCAGCCAGTAGCTTGACCGCCTGCCCCAAAAGCGGGGCCTTTGTGTCAAAGTGGATCAGGCGTTCATCCAGCACCCATATGACCCACAAGCCAAGCAGGGCACCCAAAAGGGAGTAGGCATTCTTCACCGCCTCCGCCAGATTGACAGGGTCAGTGTCGGCCGGAAAGGGGTAAAGGGTGCAAAAGAGCAGGAAGGAAAGACCCAGCACCGTGATGACCCCGCACACAGGAAGCATCAGCCGGGGGGCGGTACCGTGCTTCTGGAACAGCGGCCAGAGAAGAAGGATCAGACAGAGCGCACACAGGGCCGCCGCCCCCACATCTGCCGGGGTATGCACACCCAGGTACATCCGGGAGAAGGGAACCAGTACAGCCAGTACCAGGCACACAACCCGCAACCATGTCTCCCTGCGGCAGAGAGCCAGCCCGCCAAAGGTGCCCACGGCGATCTGGGTGTGCCCGCTGGGAAAGGAGTAGCCGGTAGCCCCCGCCCGGGCGGATTCCACAATGGTGAAGGACGGGTCACGAATCCAAGGGCGGGGAATGCGGCAGGCTATTTTCAGAAACTGGTTGATATAGGTTCCGGCAAAGCCGGTCAGCAGGATGAAGTAGCCCTGCCGTTTGTCTACGCACCAGAACATCAGCATCCCCAGAACCAGAAATATGATTTCACTGCCAAGGTTGGTGATGGCCTGCATGATGACATCCAGGACGGGGTTGCGGATGGACTCCAAAAAATATAATAGCTCCATGGCGGCTCCTTATGTCAGGAAATATGCACTTGTCAGCTTCAGATGGAACCCCGCAACCTTTGATACAGCGCAGACACACGGGTACAGCGGGCAGAGAACTCCGCATAGTCCGACACCTTCTCCCGGTTCCAGGTGTTCTCCGACAGGGCAGGTACCCGCTCCTCGATGAGGCGCTGTTCCTCCCGGACACCCTCGGATACCACCGGGTAGGATGACATGATCTTATCACCCCAGGCCAGCAACTGTCCACCCTCTACCTGGTCGGTAGGCGGAATGACCAGACCGGTCTTGATGTAGGGCGAACCGCCGTGCACCGGGTGCCAGGTGTACACATTCCAGTTGTATACCTCCTCAGGCGACCAGTGGACATCCGGCGTGACCACATACATGGGCGACCAGGAGCAGTTCAACAGCCGGAAGCCGGCCTTCTGTAGAGACGGCGTGACCTGATAGAAGTTTTCCCAGCTCATGACCACTGTCTCGGCGGGGATCATATGGTTGACCGCCTCGCCGAACCCTTCCCATACCACGGGCGTCCTGCCGCAGGATAGCACCGCACCGGCCATCCGGGCGATGAAGGTGGCGTACATGATCTGGGCCAGGGTACTCTTCCCGTCTTGCTCTTTCAAAAGCCCGTCCACATCCACGCCCCGCTCACGGAAGGCAGACAGACACTTGGGGCAGGTCGTCCATTTCTCAATGGCGGCCTCGTCGCCGCCGATGTGTATGTAGGGAGATGCCGGGAACATACCGCATAGCTCCCGGAACAGGGCTTCCATGGCGGTCATGGAGGCTTCGTTTTGACAGATGATCCCGTCCGTCCCGAAAATATCCCCATAGCCCTCTGCAAAGGAGGTACAGTGCCCGGGCACATCGATCTCCGGCAGGAGAAGCACCTCCCGCTTGGCGGCATAAGCGACCAGCTGAGCGATCTGCTCCTCCGTGTAGCTTCGACCGGGGGTGGACAGCCTGGGAAAGGCCCGGGAGGGCAGGGTATAACTCTGGTCATCGGTGAAGTGCAGGTGCAGGGTTCGGATCTTGAAGAAACGGCACATATCCACATATTCCAGAAGGACAGGGAATTCATGCCAATCTCTGGCCAGGTCGATCATGATTCCTCGCCAGCTACAGCCGGGCGCATCTTCTATTCGTCCGGCGGGGACAGTGAAGCAGGCTCCGCCCTCTGCCGGCTCCATGAGCTGGATCAGCGTGGCCACACCGTTCTGCAACCCCGTACCGTCGGAGGCTGTTACGGTGATGCCATCCGGCGTAACGGTTAAACTGTAAGCCTCTTTCTCCAGCGTTGGGTCAAGGAAGAAAGAAACAGCCCCGGCCTCAGCAGTGGCAAAGTGGACTCCGTGGGTGCGGTACGCAAAGGCAGACAGGGTATCGGCGGCATTGGCGCAGGCGGCAGAATGGCCGGATGGCAACGCACAGGTTGCGGGAAAAGTCAGTGTTTCATCGCAGAGGGAGACCAAGTGGGGATAAGGAATCAGGGGGAACATGGGAAAGCCTCCTTTTTTTTATCTTATGTCAATCATTTGTGTGCGGCATGCATGCACGACAGCACATTGCCATTTTACCACAGGGCACAGCTTATTTCATGGATTTTCTGTAAACATTCCGTGACCTCGCAAAAAGTCAAGGGGCCGCTACATGAAGCAACGGCCCCCATCCGGTCAGCGATTCAATTGTCTGACGGTATAACGGTTTGCAGGTCAGCCGAATTACTTACCCTGCAGGCTGGTCTCGTAAGACTGGATCATCTTCTTGACCATCTGTCCGCCAATAGAGCCGGCCTGACGGGAAGTCAGGTCGCCGTTGTAGCCCTGGTTCAGAGTGACGCCCACCTCGTTGGCGGCCTCCATCTTGAACTGCTCCAGTGCCTTCTTTGCTTCGGGAACAAGTGCCTTGTTGCTTGCCATATTCGTGACTCCTCTTTTGTTTTCCATCTATATCAACAATCCGACTCGGTGATCTGGCCGGAGAACGGACACAGCACGCCTCCGGTCATTCACCGATATATCATCGAGCCTGCGCCGCCAATGCCCAAAGCCTCCGGTACGCCGGCGGCACAGGACTTCGTCTGCGCTTGCTCTGGTATTATTGTGAACGCTTTTCTCTTTGTTATGAATGGGAAATTGTTCAAACAAACTAATGATTTTTCAGTGATGTCGGGAATTGTCACGGCAAGAGCCTTACACCTGCACAGGAATCGATTCGCCGAGTGCGACCGAGTAAATACAGGTTCTTATCCTGTCTGCCTCCAGCCCGTAGATCTCACGCACCGCCGACACATACTGAGCAAGCTGGGCACCGTGGCGCTGGGACATATGCAGCCGGCACAGGGACGGGTCGGCACGCTCCTCGGCTGTCAGTCGGTCGGTCTTGTAATCGCAAAGCATCAGACTGCCGTCCGCATACTCACAGATCAGATCCACTGAGCCTTGTACATACAGCGTCCGTTCACCCAGTGCCGCTTTCAGTTCCGGGTTTTCGGTAAGAGTTGACAAAGGAAGGAAACGGTTGAACCGGAACTCCCGCCGAATGCGTGTCGCCCGCCTCACTTCCTCAAAGAAATGGCTCTTGAAAAAGGCGGCGATCTGCGTGCGATTGATCATATCGGCGGTGCGCCGGTTGATAAAGCCTTTCTCCTGCAAGCGGGAGATTTCTTGATCCACACCATCCCTGAGAGCGGCATCCGTATCTTCATGAGACAGGCAGGCAGAAACCCGGTCAAAGTCGCAGAATTGCAGGAACAAATGGGTGGCAGTGCCCCGCTCGGCGGCAGTGGGTTTGCGTCCCTCGGCCATCAGTAGCTCCAGCTCATCCTGCCCTGCCGTTTCCATCAGGCGCAGGGATTCCCGGATGGCTGCGAGGGTCTGGGGGTCACACCCTGCGGCTCCCCGCTCGGATTCCGGTAGCTTGTCCTCATCCCCCACCGGCAGGTCAGAGGAAAAGAACACGCACCGATCCAGCATATGATCCACCATACGGGAGGCCGGCACCTTGGTGGGGACGGAGCGGAGCAACGCTTCTATAGCTGTAGGAACCGGTGCCGTGGCCGCCAGGCGGCGGTAGTAGGCGGCTGTCTTGTCTGTGGTGTCCGCCCGGGTCAACGCCTGCTTGGGTAAAGGCTCTGCCGGAGTCACAGAGGACAAGGGAATCATATTCAGATTGGAGAAGGATGCCAAATGGGGATGAGCCTGCCAGGCGGCCGTGACCCACTGCATATACCGCCTACAGGAAAGGGTGGCGAACCTGTCCCCGGCGGAAAAGGCGGGAGGAAGTGTCTCACTTCCGGTACCGCACAGGTACAGCCGCTCCCTGGCCCGTGTCATAGCCACATACAGGATGCGCATCTCATCCTCCCTGTCATGGAGCCGGGAGGCCAGTGCCGAGACCCGCACAAGGGCTGTGGCATACTTGCGTCCCTCCTTACGGTCGAACAGCTTCATACCGATGCCGGTCTGCTTTTCAAAGAGCAGGTCTCCGCTCCCCTGGTTGCCGCCGAAGGGAGCACCGCATCGGATGACGAAACAGACCGGGAACTCCAACCCCTTGGCATGGTGGATGGTCATGATGGAGATGTGTCCGCCACCCCCGGCGTCCCCCTCGGTAGGGCCGTCCTTGGCGGTCTCCAGCTTTTTCTCAAAGAACCGCAGGAACGCGTAAACCCCCACGAAGGATCCGACCTTGCATGTGCGGGCCGAGTCATACAGGTAGAGGAAGGCTTTGGAGCGCCGGGCGGCTACACGCTTGTCCTGCCGGAGCAGGCGGAGGATGTGGTCGGCGGACAGCGTGGTACACAGCTCCCGGTAGGATTCCAGCCAGGTGACAAATGCCGTCACCCGCTCTGACAGTGCCGGGTCAGCCATCTCCGACCTGGGATAGGCCAGAAGTCCCTCATACAGGGAACCGGCTCCGGCACGCCGGAAGTCCACCAGCTCCTCCAGGGAGAATCCGGGGAAGGGCGCACGCAGAACCTCGGACAAGGGGCTGTCGCTGTCCGGATCGTCCAGCACCCGGAGCAGATTGACCAGATACTTCATGTCCGGCCCCCGTAGGATATTCTGCCCGGCCCGGTTGGCATCCAACTCCTCACAGCCGATGGGAAGTCCTTCCGCCGTCAGTGCCGCCGCCAGAGAAGCAAATCCGGTCTTGGAACGAACCAAAATAGCAATATCCCCTGGGGTAATTGGGTCTCCGTTGGCTAGCGTGGAACCGGAGCGCAGAAGGTCGGCGATCCGGTTGGCTACATGTATGTACTCCGACCCGGCATCCGCTTTTTCAACTTCATCCTCACCGCGGTTGCTGTCACTGCTCTCATAGGTGCTGTCGTCCTTCTCCTTGTACAGAATATCTATCTCCACCTGGGGAGACTGATACCCCTCCTTTGGCGGCTTCTTGGCAAAGACCAGGTCATCCTCCGGCTGGTAGTTGACAGAGTCCGGACAGGCAGAGAAAATGTGCCCGCAGATGCCGTTGGTCACTTCTATCACCGACTGGTCACAGCGGAAATTCTCCGACATGAACAGGCTCCTGCCCCCGTCTTGAGCGTCGGCTTCGGTTTTCTCCTGTCCGGCATCAGCGACATGGGTTGCCTCCTCCCCCAATGGAGGAAAGAGTTGGCGATAACGGGCAAATACCGAGGGGTCTGCCCCCCTGAAGGTGTAGATGCTCTGCTTGATGTCTCCCACCATGAAGCGGTGGTCGCCGCCGGCCAGCCGGAAGATGGTGTCCTGTACCTCGTCCACATCCTGATACTCGTCTATGTAGACCTCGTCAAAATTGGCTCTGTACTCCTCAGCCAGTGCGCTGGGGCCACCGTCCGGCCCGGTCAACAGCTTGAGCAAATTCCGGCGGTTGTCTGTGAAATCGCAGATACCCCGCTGTCGCTTCTCGGCGGTCATGCGGGCATCGTAGGCGGTGAGAAAATCGTACAGCACCCGGCACATCAGGGCGGTTTGCTTCATGTCTGCGCTGATCTTCCCAGGGTCATCCGTGAAGTACACATCCCGGAACTTCTTCTTTATCTCGTCCGTGTACATCGCCCGGCGGGCTTTGAGGACTGCCATCTCCTCCCCAGCCCCCCGTAGAGGCTTGAGCGGCGGAGGCGCATAGGAGAGAAGCAGTTTCCGCACCCCATTGTATGTGTCAGTTTGGGAAAGCTGGCGGACAAATTCCAGATCGTAGGCGAAAGATGAAGCATACGCCTTCACAGCCTTCAGATCAGAGCCGAGGGCGTGCAATGCTTTATCGAAAAAATCTTCCGCCGACAGCGTAAAATCCTGAAGCCAAGCACGCAATACCCGCCCGTGGTCAGAAGCGAAAAAGTCACCGTCTGCTTGGACTTCCAGTGTTTCGGCCTGCTTTTTCAGTCGTTCCAGCCCCTCCGGGTAAGTAAGCAATTTATCGTACAGCGCACGCAAAAGCTTTGGCAATCCTTCATCATTCCGGGCAGGGGTCAGAGCATCACACAGATCGGCGAAGGGATTGTCGGACAGCATAGAGAAAAGATCTCTCTCCCCTCCCGCTTCGGTGCTGGGGGCATACTTTTTGTAAAAGGCATCGATCAGCTCATCCATGACCCGCTCGGAGAGGGGAGCCAGCTCCGCCTCATCGGCAATGCGGAAGGAGGCAGGCAGACCCGCTTCCGCAAAGTGCGCCCGCATCGGTTCCATACAGAAGGCGTCAATGGTACTGATATGGGCGCTTCCCAGATCCAGAAGCTGTTTCTGCAAATGACGGTTGCGGGGCTCTTTGGACATGGCCTCGGTGAGAGCCTCGGAGATCCGCTGTTTTAGCTCGGCGGCGGCGGCCCGGGTGAAGGTGACGATCAACATCCGGGACAGCTCCGCCGGATGCTCCGGGTCGGTCAGCCTCCGGATGATCCGCTCGGTTAGCGTGGCGGTCTTACCTGACCCGGCGGCGGCGGAGACAAGCAGGGTATGTCCCCGGGCGTTCATAGCGGACAATTGGGCAGGCGTCCATTCCCGTGTCATGATGATCACTCCTTTCCTTTACCTGTCGGTGTATTCAGCCAGAGGACAGCTTGTCCGCACGGCGCAGAAACGACATGCTTCCTGCCCCGGCGTCCTTGCGGCGCTTCCTTGGTACATGGCGCTTGCTACTTCCCGGATGGCGGATTGGATCTCCTGATCCAGGAGGGCCATATGCTCTGTGGAACAAAGAGCCGCCCCCTTCAGCTCCCCGGTTCTGGTATCCCGCTTGACCCCAGGCAAATAATCCGTGTCAAGGTCGGCACTGGCCGCCCGGAGAACCTCCTGCTCGTTGATGATCAGCCCACTGCGGACGGGGGAAACGCTTCCATCCGCAGGTGACTCCGTGGGGCTGAGGTACAGAACCTCCGCCGGGAGCACCGCCTTGGGCAACCTTCCCTCCCTGTCGGCAAACAATCCCCGGTTGCGGGGGGCGCACAGAGTGAACAGGTAGAGCAGGAGCTGGACATTCATATCCTCAAACATCTTCTTTTCGGAGAAGATATGGCAGGAGGACTTGTAGTCTATGACCCGGATGTAGGCAATATCCCCCTCCCGGAAAACATCCACCCGGTCGATCTTGCCGCCCATCAGGATGTTGACGGTCTGATGCTCCTCCTGCGGCAGAGGAAGCGGGCCATCCGGCAGATCCAGCGGGATCACCATGGGCTGTGGGTCTCCGGGTCTTCGCCCTCGGGTGTCCCACTCCGAGGCGATGGGCAGGAAGGAACCCTGCTCCAATTCCCTCTGTACCGACCGGACAAGGACAAGGGTGATGCTTCGCAGGCGGGCGAACAGATGCAGCAATCTGCCGTTCCCCTCAATATCCCCGCACAGGCTGTATATATAGTCTGTCATGATACGGTCGGCGATGCGGTCTATCTCCTCCTCTGTCATGTGGCGTATCTGCCCTTCCTCGTCCACCGTCTCCCCGAGGAATACCTCCATCACATGGTGCAGGAAGTTGCCGGAGGAAAGGCTGTCCATGCGTGCCACGGTCTTCTCCCGCAGGCGCAGGACATGCTCGGTGTAGAACCGATAGGGACAACGGGCAAAGGCTTGCAGACTGGTGTGGGAGAGCCAGACATTCTCCCCCAGTACCCTGCGGGCGGCATCCGGCGTGATGCTGTCATTATCCGGCGGCGTGTATGGCTGGGCGTCCTGCGCATCTTCAAGGTAAGCGGCGGAGAAACGGATGGGTTCCAGGTAAGGGAACAGGTACAGCACCCGGGTATAGGCCGCCGAGGGAGCTTTGGCACTGCCATCCGGCGAGGATGTGTGGGTGAAGAGCAACAGTTCCTTGGCTGGCTTGGTCATGGCACGGTACACATAGAGCAGTTCTTCCGAGGCAAGCCGTGAGACCCGGGTGTCAAACTGGATGCCCAGGGAGGAGAGCGTCTCCTTATCCTGTTCTGTCAGAAGACCGGCATCGGACACCGCGCGAGGAAATTCGCCCTCGCACAGCCCCAACATCAGCATGGCCTGCACATTCTCCAGCCGCACGGTGTCGGCAGATCCTACCGTCACGCAGTCATGCCGGGCGGGAACCGCCCCGATGTCGGTCTCTTCAAAGACCAGCGACAGAGCCGCCGACAGGTCATCACAGGTCAGGGGGCCACCCTCCTCTCCGGCAGGCAGTAGCGTGGCAATGTCAGAAAGAGTGGATGTCAGGAAGCTCCAAAGCCGGACAGTCTCTCCGGCTTCCCGATGCTTGCCGAGGCCAAGCAGTGTCCTTGCCTTGTCGGACAGTTGTTCCTTAACCGACAGGTCACAAAGGTAAGCGAACAGTGCCCGGCACTGGTCGGCAGTATCGCTGGCCAGGGCAAGGCGGTTTTCCAGCGTCACAAGGGGAGGGATGACTGCCTCTCTGACCCGGTTGGCCGCCTCCAGGATCTGCTTCCCCCGGGGGGACAACTGGGTGGTGTAGCCATCCGGATTCCTGTTGAAGGGACCATACTTCATCTGCTCGCCCCGGATGCGCCAGGTTTCGGTATAGTCTGCAAAGCAATCCAGATCCGCAAGGGACACCCGGCAAAGGCCGGTCTTGCAGAGAGAGATCACATCATCGGTCTGATACCCCCTGCGGATACAACGCAGGGCGGTCAGGAGCAGTCTTGCCGCCGGTCTGTCGCACAACCCACGCCGTTCGGAAAGGAAGTAGGGAATGTGAGCCTGCTCCAGGGCGGCATCCACCACGCCCCGCCACTGCTCCGTGTCCCGCACCACCAGTGCGATCTGCCCATAGGGTATACCGCTGTTGTGCAGCTCCCCGATGTGAAGGGCTACCGCCTGAGCTTCTTCATACAGATTGGGCGCAGTGATGAGCCGGACGGCCCCCCGGCCCTCCTCCGGGGGGATCCACCGTTCCTCCGGCGTCAGCCCGAACTGCCAAAGCTCCTGCTCCAGTGCCAACAGCTCCGGAGCCTGGGTGCGCCAGGGTTTGGAAAGGATCTCATCATCCCAAGTCTGATCCATGTCCTCGCACAGGCGGGTCAGCCGGAGAAGCGTGTCCCGTATACTCTCAAAGGGCAGATCCTGCTCCCTGCGCCCCGCCGCACTCACGGTGATGGTCACTTCCTCTGCTTGCGCCAGCAACGGGCGGAGCAGGGCATACTCCTGAGCCGTAAAGCTGGTAAAGCCGTCCAAATATACCGAAGCACCCTCAAAAAAGCCATGTTTGGCCGCCATGGAAGCCGTGCGGATCAGACGGTCGGAGGGGTTGTCGCCGCAGATCTCCTGAACCAGCCCGTCATAGGCAGAGCAGACCAGGGCAATATCCCTCAATTTGGCCCGCAGGGGACTGCTTTTTCCCAGCCGGGCGGCCGCCGCCTCCAGCTGGGTGGGGGTGATCACATTGCAGGACAGCTCCACGGTCATAGCCAGCATCAGCCGGCAGAGGGAGGTGTCGTCCCCTTGGGCGGTATTGTATGTCTCCAGAACCCCCCGTAGCTCCCGCAGATTGCGCCACATCAGGAGCAGGGAGGATGCCCGGGACAGCGACCCAAAGGTACGGCCGCCGTACCTGTCAGCCATCATGTCGCAAAGGCGGGAAAAGCTGACCACGGCGGCCGGATGCACCCGCCCGACTCCGGGAGGCAGGGTGGGGAGTACACTGCGTTCGGCGGTGTAGACAGACTGTTCAGGCACAATGAGGTACACAGGCCGCTCTCCGGCGGCGGCCTCATCCCGGAAACGGCAGGCCACGGTGTGTGTTTTCCCGGTGCCGGGCTTACCAAAGAGAAAATGAACCATGGGGTACTCCTTCCTGCGACATAAGAATCAGTCTTCAGGGTGCGATTCCTGCCCGTATTTTAACATGAGATTCCTCCTGACGACAGCCCGTCCCCGCCAGGCAAAGGCACGGTCGGAAAAGTCTCTGTCCGACATCTGATCCAGTTCGTCCAGTGTCAGCGCAGGCAACCGCTTCTCTCTGAAAAAGGGAATGGGTGTGTCGTGTGTCCCGGTCAACACCGCCTTGTTGAGAGGACAGACCATCTGGCAGGTATCACAGCCCCAGACCAGCGGGTGATTCCGGAGGGTTACTTCCTCGTCCGGGGTCAGTTCCCCCTTTTTCTGCGTCAGAGCGGAAAGACACCCGTCCATGTGTCCCTTCGTGCAGTGCCCCGGGCATAGAGCCGTACAGGCACCGCATCCCATACAGTGTCTTACCTCCCCGGAGGGCTTGTCACCCTCCGCCCGCCCGGTGGTTTCCGTCCAACCGGCGCTGGTGACGATCTCTGCCACGAAAATGAAACTGCCATACATCGGCGTGATGAGCAGACCGTTCTCCCCGATGACCCCCAGCCCAGCCCGGGCGGCTCCCTCCACCTCAGCCAATGGGGAATGGTCGGAGAAAAGGGCAAAGCGATATTGGGGGAATGCCTGTTCCAGAGCGGGCAGTACCGTATCAGAGAGTTGGCGGATGTACAGGTGGTAATCCCGGGGGACAGCATACAGGGACAGGTTCCGGGACGGGAGGCCGGCATCCGATGCGACAAGATACGGCACCGCAAAGAAGAGAGCGGTGCCGCTTGTAGGAATAGCGTGTTTTTCAAGCAGGTACGGGCGAACCAGACGGCAGGAGGACAGGGGCAGGGCGGCGCAGTCACAGTGAAGCAGGGCGGACACCCTTTCCAGAAGAGTCATTTCGGGCAATGCCTCCTTACTCATACCGTGCTTTGCCTCCTTAATACTTCTCCACCGGGTAGAGGATCTTCAACTGATTGAGCTTGCTCTGGTAGGCGGCCTGCTGTTTCTCCTGGGTCAGCTGACGGTACAGCTCACCCCGCACCTCCCGGTAGCTCATGGGAGCGGCAGGATTCTTCTTGTTCAGACGGATCAGGTGGTAACCGAACTGGGTCTTGACAGGGTCAGACAACTGACCCTCCTCCATGGAAAACACAGCCTGGTCAAACTCCGGCACCATCTGTCCCCTGGAGAAGTCACCAAGACTGCCACCCTCGGCGGAAGACGGGCAGGTGGAGTGCTTGCGGGCGGCATCCTCGAAGCTGATCTCTCCGGATTGGATGGCGGCCTTGATCTCCTTCGCCTTTTCCTCGGAATCCACCAGGATGTGGCTGGCGTTGACGGTCTCCCCGGCATCCAGCTCCTCCTTGTGGGTGTCGTAGTAAGCCCGCACCTCCTCCTCGCTCACACGGACGCTCTCCACACACTTGGAGATGGCATACTCCATGAGAAGCTGTTCCTTGATGGAGGCAAGTTGTTCCTTGAAGGCCGGCTCACGCTCGTACAGATTGCGCTGAGCATCCATGAGGAAGAGCCGCTGGGCGATCAGCTGTTCCAGGACGGCGGCCCGACCCTGGGGGTTGTTGTATGCCTGACCCTGTTGACCCATAGCCTGAATGAAGCGGGTCACGTCCTGATCAGTGATGGGTTTGCCGCCCACCTGGGCCAGCACCCGGCCGCCTGCCGGATTGCTCATACTGTTCCCGAAGCTGCCGGGAGTTAAGATAGCCATATGTTTTCTCTCCTTGATTGCGTATTCATTTTCTTTTATTCAGTATATCACATTTTCTTGCAAAAAGCAAGAGGTATCGTCATTTCTGTTTGCGCTTCCCCGGCACATTCATGCGGAAGTCGAACTGCCTCGGCACCTCAACCGCATCCGGATCAAAGGGAGTACCGGAGGACTCGGCCCGATACCGGGCGATCTCGATGTACAGATTGGTCAGGGAAATCTCTCCTTCCCGGATGTCCGTGATAGAAAGACCGCCGTCCCGGAAGAGCACCGCCTCGGCCTGGTCAACCTGACCGGAACGGAGCAGGGCAAAGGCGTAATACAGGGACACCCGTCCGTCCCTGCGCACCGGCTCCGGGGCGGATGCATAGGCGTCCAGAATGTCCTGGTACAGCCCGGCACCAATGGCCATGGAGAAGGTCTGCCTTGTCAGGGACACATCCTCCGGCAACAACCGGGTGGCAGAAAGGGCTGTCAGGGCGGCTGTCCGTCCATCTCCCCGCAGTCGTTCTACCTGAGAACGGATGAAAAGTGCGGTAGGGGTCGTACGGAAGGAAAGTGCCTTTTCAATGGCTTCTGCTCCCTCACGCACACGGCGGGAGGCAAGGTATATGGCGGACAGGTGCAGGTACTTTTCATGGCTGTCGGGAGAAGCTTCCAGGAGAGCCGTCCATTCATCCTGAAGCATCCAGGAAACAGGCGGCTTGTCTGAAGGATCCCCCGGCAGGGCACCGTCCTCCAACAAACGAAGCCAGGGGATCTGCTCGTCACCGGTGCTTCCGAAATCCAGATGCGGGCACAGGAGCGGTTCACCGGCCTTCTCCCGGCGCAGGTTTTCCAGTCGACCCCAACCGGAGCCGCAACATACCGTGCGGTCTGCCGGACGGAGAGCCATGGGCTTGGTCTCTGCAAGCAGGGACTCCATTTTCTCCGCCGTAATCAGCTGATCCAGCCGAGCCTGTACTTCCCGCCGGGCTTCCGCCCAGTCTCCGTGTACCCTGTCCGGGTCAGCGGTCATAGCGCCGTACCCCTCCAGCCACTCCCAGGCGGTCAGCGGCGGCATGGGGAGACATTCATACTGGGTGTGAGCCAGCCCGGCCTGTATTTCCACATACCGGCCATTTTCCCCATCGGCGGTAAGGAACTCCTGCCAGCGGGAGCCGCCCTCCCCCTGACCCCAGACGAACAGCTTCCGCCCCTGTAGGCGACTGGTGGAGGTCTGGAAAAATCCGTACCCGTCCGCTCCCAAATGGGCGGTGTACTTCCGGGAGGCATCGGGAATCTTCCAGAAGTAGTCAATGGCTACCGGGTTGTTGGTCGGATAGGTGATGTCGATCCCCTCAAAGACAGGCACCGGGTTCTTGCCCACCATACCGCCCCGGTTGTTGTAGGTCACGGTGGCATCAATGACATTCCGGGCGGCCTTATCCTCACGGACGGCCATGTTGGTCCACCAGTACATGGGCACGGTGACACGGTTAGGATTGACGATCCGCATCCGTCCGAACAGCAGTCTGGAATCCTCGGGAAGGAAGAAATCCATCTGGTACACGCACCGCCGGATCCGCTCGAATTCATACATCCGGAGCACTGGTGTACCGTCATTCAGGTGAGTCTCCTGGGCGAATAGCTGGGAGCAGGTAAAGGGGTGGTGTCCTACCATGCCGCAATTGAATTCGATCCCTCCGGCCAGCCAGGCGTTGCGGACAGCTAAATTGCAGGGGCGCACAATGGGGTTGGTGTACAGCAGATCCCGCCCGGCTTCCTTATCGTAGAGAGACCACAGACGGCCTCCCAGGGCCGGGATGAACACCGCCTTCAGATACTTGTTCTCCAGAATCACGCCAAGGTAAGGGGTGAGCGCATCGGCACGGTCATACAGATCCTGCATCCGGTAGGGAAACAGGGAAGGGAGGAAGCCATATCCGACGAACAGCCCATCGTCCTCATCCAACGACGATCGGGTCAGGCCCTGTACATTGGACATTTCATAGATGGAGGGCAGCGTGGACTCACCATTCAAATGGGCGGAAGGGAGAAGAATCTCTTGAAGTTTGAGGCTCATGGCATAAATTCCTTTCTCTTTTGCGTTATTTGACTTTGTGTTGGTTGCGACCTGCTCAGTCATTGACGAACAGTTTATATATTTCATTCTTTGGTACGCCCCGGTCATGAGCGGCGGCCTTGATGGCATCACCCTTGGACAGTCCCTGCTCCATGTAGTGGGTCACATGATCTTCCACGGTCATCCCCTCCCAAAAGGCAGATGCCCCGGCAGGCTTCACCGTTCCATCAACCACCAGCACATACTCTCCCCGTGGCTCGTTGTCCCGGTAGTAGGCAATCGCATCGGAAATGGTGGTGCGCATGACCTCCTCGTTCAGCTTGGTCAGCTCACGGCACAGGGCGATGCGCCGCTCCCCACCAAAGGTGTCGGACAGATCATCCAGGGTGGTCTTCAGCTTGTGAGGGGCTTCGTGAAAGATCATGGTGCGCCGCTCCCCCCGCAGGGATTCCAGGTGTTCCCGGCGCTCCTGCCTGTTGACTGACAGGAAGCCTTCGAAGGTGAACCGCCCGGTGGGAAGGCCGGAGAGGGTCAGGGCGGTGATCCCGGCACAGCAACCCGGTACCGAAGTAACAGGGATCCCCTGCTCGGCGCACAGGCGCACCAGATCCTCTCCCGGATCGGAAATGGCCGGGGTACCGGCGTCAGTAACCAGGGCACAGGATTCCCCGGCGGCGAGACGGTCGCAGATGACCGGGCCACGCTCCCGCTTGTTGTGCTCAAAGTAGGAGACCATCGGCTTCCGGATGTCCAGGAAGGAAAGCAGGCGGCCGGAATTCCGGGTGTCCTCAGCAGCGATGAAGTCCACCCCGGACAGTACCTTCACGGCTCTCTCCGACAGATCGGACAGGTTGCCGATGGGGGTGGCCACCAGGTACAGCGTACCGGGCAGTACCCTGTTTTTCTCTTCACTGTTGTTACTGTTGATTGGCATGGAAAAGTACCTTTCATAACAAAGAATAGGGAAGACAGGACAGGACAGGACAAGAACAGTCAGGAAGTTCCCTGCATATACTTGGGGTGAAAAATGCACAGGAGGAACAGAACATATATGGCGATCAAAGTGTACATCGACCAGGGGCATAACCCGGTCAATCCCAATGCGGGAGCGGAGGGGAACGGCCTCCGAGAGCAGGATGTGGTATACACCATCGGACAACTGCTGGCAGACCGCCTGTTGGCGAACGGAAACTTCGCCGTGCGGCTGTCCCGTCCCACGCCGCAGACACAGCTGGGCACATCCACAGCCACCAGCCTGGCGGCAAGAGTCAACGATGCCAACAGCTGGGGGGCGGATTACTTCATCAGCCTACATACCAACGCCTCGGATGTGACCACCGCCAGCGGTAGTGAGTCGCTGGTATACGCAACCGGCACCCGGGCGGCGGCACTGGCCCAGGATATTCAGAGCAATCTGGCAGCTGTCACAGGACTTCCGAACCGGGGCGTCAAGGCGAGGCCGGGGCTGTATGTCCTGCGGAAAACGGCCATGCCGTCGGTGCTGGTGGAGCTGGGATTCATCTCTAATCCGGGTGATGCGGCACTGATGTCGCAAAGCCCGGGGCTTTTCGCCGAGGGCGTATACCGTGGGATCGTACAGTATACCGGAGTATAATCCGTGAATCAGGCCAACATTTGCCGAAGGTCGTCCTCACTGATGACAGGTATGCCCAAGGACTGCGCCTTGGTTAACTTGGATCCGGCGGCCTCCCCGGCCACCACATAATCGGTCTTAGAGGAGACGGAGCCGGATACCTTGCCGCCCTGCGCCTTGATCAGCGTGGCGGCCTGGTCACGGGTCAGACTTGGCAGTGTCCCGGTCAGGACGAAGGTCTTTCCGGCGAAGCGGTCACCGGTGGGAGCGGCGGTGGACTTGGTCAGGCACCCAGCCTGTATCAGGCGGTGGCAGAGTGCCACATTCTGCGGGTGCGAGAAGAAATTCACCACGCAGGAGGCGGTGATCTCACCGAAATCCGGAATGTCGCAAAGCTCATCCATGGTGGCGGCCATGCAGTTCTCCAGAGTCCTATACCGGGCGGCCAGAGCGGCGGCGGCGACAGACCCGATGTTGCGGATGCCCAATGCGTACAGCAACCGCTCAAGTCCGGCGGACTTGGACTTCTCAATGGCCCCGGTCAGGTTCAGTGCGGATTTTTCTCCCATGCGATCCAGGGCGGCCACCTGTTCCGATTTCAGGTCATACAGGTCGGCGGCATCCCGGATAAGTCCGGCGGAAATCAAGGCCTCCACGATCTGCGGCCCCAGACCGTCAATGTCCATGGCGTCCTTGGAGGCAAAATGCTCGATCCCCCGGGAAAGCTGAGCCGGGCAGGCGGCGTTGGTACAGCGCACCGCCGCCTCTCCCTCCTCCCGGAAGACAGGCTCCCCGCAGGAGGGGCACACCGTGGGCATATGGAATTCCGTTTCCCTGCCGTCTCTTTTCTCCGGATGGGCGCACACCACCTCGGGAATGATGTCTCCGGCTTTCTGCACGGTCACATAGTCCAAGATATGAATGTCCCGCTCCCGGATGAAATCCAGATTGTGAAGGGTGGCCCGGGACACTGTGGTGCCTGCCAGCCGCACCGGCTCCAGAATGGCCGTGGGAGTCAGAACGCCGGTGCGACCCACCGCTACCTGGATGTCGGTCAGCCGGGTGATCTTCTGCTCCGGCGGGAACTTGTATGCCACTGCCCACCGGGGGGTGTTGGTTCCCTCGCCCAGCGTGATGCGGTCGGCTAACTTGTCTATTTTGATGACAACCCCGTCAATGTCGTAGGCCAGATTGTCCCGCAACTCTCCCAGCCGCCGGATATGCCCCAGGATCTGCTCCGTTTCCGCCGTACATATCCGCTCCTCCAGCACATGGAAGCCCAGCTCGGCCAGCCGATCCAGTGTTTCCGTATGGGTGAGGGGGGCATGACCATCGGCATACAGGTTGCCCTCCTGGAAATTAAATATGAAGATGGACAAAGCACGGGAGGCGGTTACATTGGGATCCAGTTGCCGCAAAGAACCGGCTGCCGCATTGCGGGGGTTGGCAAAGAGGGAAAGTCCCTCGGCTTCCCGTTTGGCGTTGAGCCGCTCGAACACCGGACGGGGCATGTAGACCTCACCCCGGACAGTCAGAGTCAGCGGCTCCGGCAGGGTCAGGGGGATGTCGAAAATGGTCTTCACATTTTGGGTGACATCCTCCCCAACGACCCCGTCCCCTCTGGTGGCTCCCTGAACCAGCACGCCATGCTCATACCGGAGGGAGCAGGACAAGCCGTCAATTTTCGGCTCCACCGAGAAAACGGCTTCCGGCAGAGTCTCCCGCACATGGGAGAGAAAGTCGGAAAGTTCCTCAAAGGAGAACACATCGGTCAAAGAGTCCATGCGAACGGCGTGGACGACCTTGTCAAACTTGTCCAGTACCTTTCCCCCTACCCGGTGGGTTGGAGAAGCGGGATCGTCCAGGGCAGGGTACTGTTCCTCCAGATGTACCAGCTCGTAGTACATCCGGTCATATTCATAGTCGGAGATCTCCGGAGCATCGTACACATGATACATCTTGGCATGGTGCTCCACTTGACGGCGCAGTTCCCGGATACGGCGAACCACCGCCGGGTCTATATTCATATATTCATCCTTTTCAGACATACAGTCGCTCCTTGCTCCGGAATCGGTATAGGTATAATGTCTCCTATATTATAACCGTCGATGTGGAAAAAGTCAAGAGTCAAGAGAAAAAAGAACCGCTGTCACATGATGTACAGCGGTTCTTCCCGGACAGGCTGTCTTTATTCAGCATCAGCCTCTGCCGGCTCCGGAGACACCTCGGCCTCGGTCACCTCGGCCACGGTATCATCAGCGGCATCCTCTTCAATTGCCTCAGCCTCACAGCCCTTCTTCTTTGCCAGCAGCTTCAGGACTTTGTCCTTGAAGAACTTTTCAAAGATCACATAAGCAGCAGCAAGAGCGGCCAGGGAAGTGAGCACAATGGCAACAACCTTGAGCGCAGTGTTGTTCTTCTTCTTTTTCTTGCAGAAAAGGCACATGGTTACATCCTCCTTGTTGGTTACATACAGACACAGATAGACTGAGCCCTATATTTAACCTCATTATATACTTTCTCTGTGAACTCAATATGAATTATCTTTCAAAATGTGTGAATTTATCCGGTTTTTGATAAGCAAAGAAAAAAAGAGCCGAACCGTTTGGATACGGTCTGGCCGGAAAAATGTGTGTCGAAACGGATTCAGAAATCTTAGGAAACGCTGATTTAATGAGGTGGTACAGATTCGGTACAGATTTTTTTGCCTGCGATTGCGAAAAACTCAAGATGTACTGGATGTACATCGAGTTTTTCGGCAAGAAGCAGGCGGGAAAAGATGTGCCGAAGATGTGCCGCCGAATAAATCAGCGGTTCCCTTACTTAAAGCCCTTCAGAATGTTGTTCATTCTCTTGTCGAAGTTCTTGCTGATGCTGGTGTATTTGGAGGTGAACTGATTGGCTCCCGTTATGCTATCGCTGAAAATGCCGCTGAAGCCAAGGGTTTCAAAGTACATAGCCATATCATAGATACGGTGTCGGAAAATAATATCCAGCATTTCGGAGGACTCCGCATCCCGTACATTCCGGGTTGTCAACATGATCTCATAGTAGGCCGGTCTGACCAACTTTTGGGACAGCACAGCGTACAACTCCAGAACATCCGCAAAGGCATCCATGTCTGCATCCTTGCTCGCCACCGAGGCGGGGATGGACAGGGTGGACCCTATGCTGTGGCTCCATGTGGTGTAGTGTTCCTGGGAGACACTATACTTGGGGATGGGGATAACGCCGTACTCGCTGTCCATGTTCTTATTCAAGCTGCGTAGGTAACTGGCGGCCTCCACATAATACAGGGAACGACCTTCCACAAAAATTCCACAGGATTTGGACTCTGAGCCTGGGGCGGCGATGTACGAGGAATTGTTTTCATGAACAATCTGGCGGGCAAGGTTCAGCACATTCAGCGCAATATCCATATCGGAAGCGGTCAGTGCCAATTCGGGAGCCTCCATACTGCGGCTGTTGCGGACATACTGCAACCCGGCGCCGTAAAAGAAAGTATTTCCAATGGAGCTGGGTGTGGAGAAGCCGTATGTGTCGTGCTCGTCCCATACACCGTCACCGTTGTCATTAGACAGGCCACTGATGATGGAGTTGAACTTATCCAGCGTCCATTCGTTGTTTTTCACGGTTTCGTAGGGGTTTTCCACCCGGTACTCTGACTGGAGCTTCTTATTGAACATCATGACAAAGGTCACATCATCGTCCACGATGTTAAAAGAACCGTTCATAAAGAACACACGACCGTACAGCGCAAAGTCCAGCGTGCCCTCGTCCCACCATTCCTGATCGTAGTCGATATCCAGGTCAAGGTAGTTGTACAGATAGTTGGATGTGGCGGCATTCGCAGTGCCGGAGGTGGTCTGGGTGACCAGTTGGAAGTCACCGGTCGTTGCCTGAACCTCGCTCAGGAGCTTATTCGCTATACTTGCATTGCTCACGGGGATGAGGACAAAATGAAGTTTTCCGTACTCCTCAAAGAGGGCGTTCCGCTCATACACTGCATCGTTGATGACGCCACTGCTGGTGTTGTCACCGGCGGCGGCTTGGGCTTCCACCTCCTCGGTGTAACCGGAGATGTCGTTGATGTACAGAATACCGAAATCCCGGCCACCCCAGTCCACGGTGGCACGCACGGCATCCAAAGCGTTCTGCACGGGGTCGGTCTCAGCCTGGTTCCCGGCGGCGGTCTGACGGGCACTCTCATCGCCCGAGGCATTCCCTTCCTGATTGCCGCAGGCAACAAAGGAAGTCAGAATCATCAGTGCAGTCAGGAGCAGGCATATCCGCTGAGCAGTTTTGTTTTTCATGTGATTTACCTCCATGTGAAAATACTATTTCAAGAAACAGGAAACGCCCCTTCCGATACATGAAAAAGGTTGAATTCACCATTCAGAAAGGTCGAATATGGGCACAATGCACAAAATTTTTGAGATTTTCTTTATTATATCACAAAAAGTGCGGTGTGTCAACCGGTATTTGAAAATTTCTCCCTGCTTCTCTGCTTCTCTGTTTCTCTATTATCACATCACCTCAATCGGAACTGAAAATATGCCTGGTAAAATTCAAAAAGCCTATTGCAATTTCCGAAAAGGTAGAGTATAATAAACCATGCATAAACCATGTCATGGGAGGGCTACGCCGTGACCTATTACATAGCCGCCGAGGGAGGCGGTACAAAACTGCTGACCGTTCTGTACGATGAGCAGTTCCGCATCATACGCACAGCCCGCACCACAGGAACCAATGCCGTCTACCGACGACCGGGAGACATAGAAGCTTCCATGGAAAAAATGACGGATGAGCTGCTTGGCAACACTCCGGACATCCGGGAGATACAGCGGCTGGATATGAGCCTGGTCGGAAACGGGGGGTTGTTGGCTGATGTGCTACGCCGTCATATCACGCTCAAAGAGTCCCGGCAGTACGGGGAAGGGGCGGTTGCCTTGGCCGCCGCCGGGTTCACAAGCGGGATCGTTGCCCAGTCCGGCACCGGCTCTGATGCCTTTCTGATTCAACCGGGCACCGACGAAAGGATCGGCGGCTGGGGGCCGCTCCTTGGCGATGAGGGGAGCGGCTATGACATTGGACTTATGGGTCTGAAGGCCGCCATTTATGCAGAAGAAGGCAGGGGGCCGGACACGGTTCTGCTTCCTATGGTCATGGAGAACTTCAAGTTATCGCAATTGTGGGATCTGGTTCATACGGTTTCCGATACATCGGATGTCCGCCGTACCGTCGGATCAGCCGCCCTGCTTGTAGCCAGGGCCGCCGGACAGGGGGATGCGGTGGCATTGGACATATACGACAGGGCAGCCAGGGCCATGGCTCATCAGGTGCTGACCGCTCTTGGCAGGGTACAGGGAGATCTGAAAGGCCCCATTGTCACCTCCGGTGGCGCATGGAAAGGGCATCGGCGTATGTTTGACACCTTCACAGCCGCTGTACATGAAGTGTATCCGAAGGTTACGGTGATCTTCCCGGACTTGGAACCGGTTGCGGGGTGCATATTCCTTCGTCTTATGAACGAGGGACGGACAGCGGAGGAGGCCATGTCGGTTCTTCGTACCTGCTTCCCGTGTCTGGCCACAGGCGGATTACCGGTTTCCCAATGAAAAATAAGCAGGAGAAGAAAGCATGAGTATCATTGACCGCTACTACAGCCGCGTGACTGACATTCTGGACGAGGCCTTCCGGCAGGAGGCAGAACATATGGAGGCGGCGGCACAAGCCATTGCACAGGCCAACAGGACAGGCCATTCTGTCTTTGCCTTCGGCTGTAACCACGCCGGGTTGATCACCCTGGAGCTGTTCTACCGCACCGGGGGTATGGTCACCATCAATCCCGTCCGGGCACCCGGCATGATGCTGGAGGTGTCCCCCATCACCATGAGCAGTGAGATCGAACGGATCCCGGGATATGGGCGCACCATCTTTCAGGGACTTCCGGCCAAGGAGGGGGATGTCATCCTCATCCATTCGGTATCCGGCCGGAATGCCGTGACCATAGACATGGCTGAAGCCGCAAAGGAGAAGGGCCTTTGTGTGATCGTCATCACCAATATGAACACCTCGACCAAGGTCACATCCCGCCACCCAGAGGGTAAGAAACTGTATGATTTTGCCGACATTCTGCTTGACAACCACGGGGACTTCGGAGATGCCACCGTGGCGTTGGACGGCTTTGAGCAGAAGTTGGCTTCCTCCTCCACCGTGGTCGGTGCGGCTATGCTCAATGCAGTGACCGCTCGGGCCTCCGAGATACTCTGGGAGGCCGGCATTCAGCCGCCGGTGTTCATGAGCGGCAATGTGGACGGCGGAGATGCCTACAATAAGGCGGTCATCGCCGCCCATAAAGAGAACATATTTTATATGTAAAAAAGGAACAGAAAAGGAAAGGTACATTCAAAATGGAACTGATGGACAGATACCAGCAGGCAGTCTTTGACCTGCTTTTCAAGGCACGCACGACCCAACGGGAGAACATTGTCAAAGCCGGCGAGCTGGTGGCTCATGCCGTAGAAGGTGGCGGCAAGGTCTACCTCAGTGGCATATGTCACTCCATAGAAAACGATCTGATCTACCGTGGCGGCGGGCCGATCTTCTATAAGCACTATGAAGAGGAGCAGACCCAACTGAAGGCCGGGGATGTGTTGTTCGTCAGTTCGGTGTCCGGTCGTACACTGAAGGTGGTCAACCTGGCTTACGACAGCGTAGCCGCCGGTGTCCATGTCATCGCCTTTACCAGCATGGAGTATGCCCGGGCGGTGGAGCCGGTGCATCCCTCCGGGAAGAAGCTGTATGAGATCGCCACCCTGACCCTGGACAACTGTGCACCCGCCGCCGAGGCCATGCTGGAGGTGGAGGGGATCGAGGCACACTACGCCGCCGCATCCGGTATCGCCTCCGACTTCATCATGTGGAGCCTGACCTCCGTAGCCGTGGAGACCATGCTCAAGGACGGGTATACCCCCGGCATCCTGAAGAGTGCCAACTTCCCAGGCGGTAACGATTACAATAAGACTGTCATAGAGCCCCATTACGACCAATTTGGCTGGTAAGAGCTATGACGACAAGAATAAGTATGAAGTTGAACTACAAACGCACCATCCTCGTAGGCTTCGCATTCTTTATCATTTGCATGTTCTGGCAGGCATATGATACTACGATTCCCCTGATCTTGACCAACAAGTTTGGTATGTCCCAGGCCTGGTCCGGTGCTATCATGGCACTGGATAATGTGTTGGCTCTGTTTCTCTTACCGTTCTTTGGTGCCCTCAGCGATAAATGTACTGCCAAGCGGGGCAAACGAACCCCCTTCATTCTCGTTGGCACCCTGCTTGCAGTGGTCTTCTTTGTTGGCCTGTCCCTGTGCGATGCCAGACAGTTGACCAAGCTGGAGGATGTGACGCCGGACAGGTATCAGGAATCCCTTTCCATCATATACGATGCCAACCCTTCTATACCGGTTCCGGAGGCGGAGGAAAGCGACGGGATGAGCCTGTCGGAAGCATTGGCGCACCTGGTCACGCCTGAGAAAAAGCAGGCCCTTCAGGAAGTGTTCCCTGATAAGCAGCAGTTCTTACAGATCACCATGTATGCGACAGACAGTGACGGTGCCCCCACCTCCGTGGTCAGCCAGGCGTATACCGACTATGTGATACCGGCCCGCAATGCCTACGCATGGCAGAAGACGGTGGAGTCTCCGTTGACCTTGGTCTTTTTCATCCTGCTCCTTCTGGCCGTGCTGGTGTCTATGGGCATATTCCGCTCCCCGGCGGTGGCTCTCATGCCGGATGTGACTCCGAAGCCGTTGCGCTCCAAGGCCAACGCCGTCATCAACCTGATGGGTTCCTTCGGCGGCATCACCGTACTGGTACTGGGTATGATTTTCAAGACCGGGGACGCAAAGCATGCGCTGATGTCCTACCTGCCCTTCTTCGTCACAGTGGCTGTTCTCATGCTGGTGGGTCTTGTTGTTTTCCTGCTCACCGTCCGGGAAAAGGCGTGGGCTACGGAGGCAGAAGCAGCCGACAGTTGTAGCGGCAGCCCGCAGGATGCAGGGAAGAGCGTCAGCCCCGATAAGGAGTCAGCAGAGCAGAGCGGGGAAGGGCATCTTTCCCCGGCAGAGAGAAGATCCCTGATCTTCATTCTGCTTTCTGTCGCCCTTTGGTACATGGGGTACAATGCTGTAACCTCCAAGTACTCGGTATACGCCGGGCAGGTACTGAACATGGACTACAACCTGACCCTAATCATCGCCCAGGCGGCGGCCATCCTTTCCTACATACCCATTGGCATGATCTCATCCAAGGTGGGGCGGAAGAAGGCCATACTGGCCGGTGTGGTTATCCTGTCCGTAGCCTTCGGTACGGCCTCCTTCATGCGGGCAGACAGTCCTGTTCTTCTCATGAACATCCTCTTCGCCCTGGCCGGTATCGGATGGGCGACCATCAATGTCAACTCCTATCCCATGGTGGTGGAAATGGCGCATGGAGGCAAGGTCGGTAAGTATACCGGGTACTACTATACCGCTTCCATGGCGGCGCAGGTTCTGACACCGATACTCAGCGGTATTCTGCTGGATATTCGTTTCACCAGCCTATTCCCCTATGCGACAGTCTTCGTGTTGCTGGCCTTTGTCACCATGCTGTTCGTCCGGCACGGTGACTCCAAGCCGCCGGTTCACGATTCCCTGATCGAACACATAGGGACGGAGGACTGACCATGGTACCGTTCATGATCGTCACACTTTCCGTGCTGGTCGTTCTGTTCCTTTTGTTTCTTTTCCTGATTTTCCCCTCCCGCCGGCATCATGCCGACCTTGCCCTGATGGATGGCCGGTACATTGCCCACCGGGGCTTGCACGATCTGTCCCCAACCGGTACAGCTACGCCGGAGAACTCGTTGGCCGCCTTCCGTGCCGCCGCTGAGGCCGGGTACATGATCGAAAACGACATCCACCTCACCGCTGACGGGCAGGTGGTGGTCTTTCATGACGATACGCTGACCCGTATGTGCGGCGTGGACGGCACCCCCGAATCCATGACGCTGACCCAGCTCAAGGCGTTGCGCCTGGCTGGCAGTGACCATACCATTCCCACCTTACAGGAATGCCTGGATGTGGTAGATGGCCGAGTCCCCCTGCTCATAGAGTTCAAATGTACGAATCTTTCTGCCTGCCGCCGCCTGTGCGAGGCCGCCGCCCCCATTCTGGATAACTACAAGGGCAAGTATCTGGTGCAATCCTTCTTTCCCTTCGTGTTGCGGTGGTACAGGAAGAACAAGCCACAGGTATGCCGTGGACAACTGGCAGCCGGTTTCTACAAAGAAAAAATTCATATGCGTATGCTGGGGTGCCTGCTATTCAACGCCGTTGGTCGACCTGATTTCGTGTCCTATGACCACAGGAACGCCGGGAATATATGCCGTCGGTTCTGTACCGCTCTCGGTGCCTATCCGGTCTGCTGGACGCTCCATAGTCAGGAAGAGCTGGACTTTGCCCGGCGATGGTTCCGAACCTTCATATTTGAAGCATTCATACCGTCAGACAAGTAGCCATCCTGTGGATGGAATGGAATGCAATGAAAATTTTAAAAAAGGAGATACACGAAAATGAGAAGAAAAACATGGCTTCCCGCGCTGATGCTGGTGCCAATTCTGTTGCTGACCGCCTGCACCGGCGGTGGAACTCCAACAGGAGACACGGGTACAGAGGGGGAAGCATCCGCTCCCACAACCGAAGAGAGTGTGACGGACAGCGGTACGGAAAACCCCGTTGCGACTGAAGCACCTACGGACCCCGCTACCGAAGCGCCAACAGAAACACCAACAGAAACACCTGCTGAAACGGACCCACCCGAGGAAGTAAAGGAGCCGATTATGAAGTATAGCGAAATGAGTGATCTGGAAAAGCTGACGACACCTTTCTGGCTGATGGATGTCATGGACAATGAATCCACCACTTTCATCGTCCGTGAGGACGGCACCATCACAGCCAAGCTGTTGTTCAAACCGACAAGGATTCTTTCCGTCAAGAGCAATGACCTGAAGACCACCTACCAAGAGGGCGTGGACTATGCCTGGGACGGCGAGAGTAATACGCTGACCTGGTTGGACGGCTCTGCTATCCCCTACTTCACGCAGAATGACATTCACGGGAAGGATGCCGACGGCAACTATATTCCTGATTTCGGATCCGCCACTCCGTGGGATGAGCTGGGACGCTCCCGCTTCAATGATGCGCTGTACTGCGTCTCCGCTTTCCTGTATGAAAAGCAGATCGCCGTGACCTACGAGTATGCGTACGGTTCCTGGGATGGCCCCGTCACCGAGTATCAGGGAGACAGACTGCCCAAGACCATGGAAAAGCTCGCCAATGGGGAGAGCATCAATGTGGTATTCTACGGTGACTCCATCTTCACCGGCTGTGATTCCTCGGCTATGTATAACCGGGAACCCATGCAGGAGAGCTTCCCCACACTGGTCAAGCAGGTTCTGGAAAGCAAATACCCCAACCTGCATGTGAAGCGCTACAATCCCTCCGTCGGCGGGATGAACTCTGTCTGGGGCGTGGAGAATATCAGCCTTGTGACGGATAAGGAGCCGGATCTGGTGTTCATTGGCTTCGGCATGAACGACGGCGGCACATCCGGCCGGGCGGTAGCAAGAAATATCCAAAGAATCATGACCGGGATCCGTGAAAAGTATCCGGATTGCGAGTTTGTCGTGGTGGTTCCTATGGTACCGAACGATGATGCAGGTTTCCTTTCTACGCACACGCAGTTCCCCGAGGCATACGCCGCTCTGGCCGGGGAGGGTGTGGCCTATGTGGATATGTTCTCCTTCCACGAGAAGTTGCTTGAGCAGAAGGATTTCATTTCCATGTCCGGCAACAACATCAACCATCCCAACGACTGGTTGATCCGGGTCTACACCATGAATCTCTTGTCTGCACTGCTTCCATACTGACTAAGGAGGCCTGTGTATGCATAGAAGAATGATAGGTAAATTCCCCCCTCTCCTTGTTGCCGTGTTGCTTCTTTTGCTCTCTGTGTTGCTTGTTGCCTGTGACGGACAAAAGGAACCGCAGGAGAGTCTGGCAGAGAGCGAAACAGAGGGCGTCACTGAAGGTTTCACAGAAAATTCTTCTACCACAGAAACAGATGTGCCGGCAGAGAGTGAAACCATCCGGGAGAATGAAATGGGTGAGGAAACCCAACCGGAAGAGACAACCGCCCCGGAGGAGGATACAAGAGTGCAAATGGACATTTTCGGGAACAGTTACAACACGAATATGCTGGTCGGCTTTGACGAGCAGGGACATCTGGTGAACGCAGTCAGCGCACAGAAACAGGATCATGAGGTCGGAATATTCTACTTCCTGTGGTTGGGTCAGCCCTTTGCCACCGACATTTACGATGTGAGCCATATCCTTGCGGAGCATGGCTCGGATGTTGCCTTCCATCAGGATGTAGCCGGCATCAGCCCGGCAGGGCAGTTCCACTGGTGGGAGGAGCCGCTGTTCGGCTACTACAATAGCTCCGATGAGTGGGTCATCCGCAAGCACCTTGAGATGCTGACCGATGCAGGCGTGGATTTCCTGGTGTTTGATACCACCAACGCCGTCACCTACGACAATGTAGCCAAGCGGGTCATGCAGGTCATCTCTGAACTTCGTGCTGAAGGGTGGGATGCCCCTCAGGTGGTCTACTACACCCACAGCTACTCCATCCGCACCATGACACACCTGTATGAGAATATATATAAGCAGGAAGTGTACCCGGATGCCTGGTACTGTGTGGACGGTAAACCTATGATCATCGGTTACATAAAAGAAGCGGACGATCAGAAGGCCACCGGCGATGCTTCCTACGCCCCGGGCGACCTGTCTCAGGAAATGCAGGATTTCTTCTACATTCGCATAGCCCGCTGGCCCTTTGACCCGGTAGTGAAGAACGGTTGGCCATACACCGAATGGACATATCCACAGCCTTTGAATACAGATATGGTCAGTGTCTCTATTGCTACCCATCCCATGGTGCCCTTCAGCTTCTCCCTGACCCATGAGAACTGGTGCAACTGGGGGCGGGGTTACAATCCCCGTACCAAGGAGAATGTGCATGAGGACATCATGAAGGGTACCTTCTACGATCTGGAATGGAACTTAGCCATCAAGAGGGATCCCCGCTTCGTGTTTGTCACCGGCTGGAATGAATGGATCGCCCTGAAGTCCTGGTATGAGGGAGAGTACATGTTCTGTGACAATGTGGACATGGAATACTCCCGGGATGCGGAACCCATGATGGGTGGCTATGAGGATGCTTACTTCATCCAGACCATTCAGCGCATCCGGGAGTATAAGTTCGAGCCTATCGACGGGTACATTGCACAGACTGTTAAGAAAACCATTGACATCACCGGCCCGGCTACCCAGTGGGACGAGATCAATGCCATCTATCGCCGGGTGGGAACTGATAACGGAGAGCGTAATTCATACGGTGGAGCCAAGACTGTCAAGTACGAGAATGACCCGGTTCGCAACAACATACTGGAAGTCCGTGTGACCTGCGATGCTGATAACATTTACTTCATGATCCGCACCGAGGCGGACATCGTGACTGTGAATGAGTCCAATTGGATGAACCTGTTCATTGGTTGCGGCCGTCCGGAAATGGGAAAGGGATGGGAAGGTTATGAGTATGTCATCAACCGGTCCCGCTCGGACGGAAAAGCCACTGTGGAGCGTCTCCAGGCGGATTATACCGGTGAAGTGATCGGCGAGGCTCTCTTTACGGTGCAGGGCAATGCGATGCAGATCTCTGTTTCCCGCGCCCTTCTGGGGCTGGAAGGGATCAACGACTTTTACTTCAAGGTGGCTGACGAGGTGGAAGATCCTGCGGAAATCATGAGCTATTACGCATCCGGCCGCTCGCTCCCCATGGGACGGCTCAGTTACCTATATCAGATTGGAAATAATTAAGGAACCGCTGCTTTATTCGGCGGCACATCTTCGGCACATCTTTTCCCGCCTGCTTCTTGCCGAAAA
>CAMEON010000002.1 GCA_945929845.1 uncultured Clostridia bacterium
CGGGAAAAGATGTGCCGAAGATGTGCCGCCGAATCAATCAGCGGTTCCTTAATTTGTCCTCCTGATTTATTTCCAAGCTCATGCAAATAGTGCGGTTTATTCTTCATGCTCTTAATGATCCAAATTGCGTCCTGCGCACTTCTTCCCGGGTGGAGGCCGTAGCTCGTTTCTGCAAATATCGAGTCGTACATCTCAATAGAAATTATTCGCCATAAACATCTTGACAGTGGAAAATATTTATGCTACAATGTGCTCACGGTGGGGTATTTTTGTGAAAAACGCATGAATCGTCCCACGCTCTGTTCCGCAGGAAAGGAGTTTACCAAAATGAAACATGTACGATCATCTCCCACAAGACCGTTTTATTTCCGCTTTTTCGCCCTGGTTCTGGCCCTTATGACCGTGGCCTCGCTGGGGGTGTCCTTCTCCGTTTCCGGTGAGGAGGGCGACAACATCCTCTCCGACACACCCGTGCAGATCATCACCTTTGACAAAGGTCTTGACGGGCAGAAGTCCCCGCACCGGGTCAATCCCGGGGATGTGTACGGCATGAGGCTGTCTCTGGGTGCCCCCTTTAACGGGATCGGCTACTGTCTGCCCACCTGGAGCACCACCGACAGCGACTGCACCCTGTCCCTGTACGCCTGGAACGGCACCTTCGACGACACGATAGCCGCTTCCCCCATCGCTACGGAGCGCTTTGAGAATGTTCAGGACTGCCGGAACTACTTCATCCGCTTCGACGAGCAGCCGGCCGGGGAATACTACTTCTGCATTGAGCAGGTGGAGGGAACCATCGGCACCTGGATGTACCCGGCCACCGTGTCCAACGGCTTTGTGTATGACAACGGGCTGGAAGCCGAGAAAGACCTTGAGATCACCGTTTGCTTCACCAAAACCCCCAAAGAGCCGTTTGGCAAAGTCATCAGCATCACGGATGTGGACGGGAATCACACTGCCCCGGAAGAGTATGTCATTCCGGACGACAGCCTGATCTACACCCACACCGTCATGCCGGACACCTGGGTGTTCACCGACGGGCTGGGCCGTGTTTCCCTGACCAACGCCGAGGTGGGAGATCCCAGAGAGGATCGCACCCTGGCCCTGTTCTACTGGACATGGCACGGGGATCTGGCCTCCGGCAACGAACCGCTCAATGTGAATGATTTCATCATCCGGTATCCGGAAGCTCAGAATGATTACAATCATCCAGCCTGGCCTACCGGCAGTACCGCCTACTTCTGGGATCAGCCCATCTACGGCTACTACCGCACCACGGATGAGTGGGTGCTCCGCCATCAGGCAGAGCTTCTGGCCAACGCCGGTGTGGATGTGATCTTCACAGATAACACCAATGGCGCCTTCACCTGGCGTTCCAGTTACCTCAAGCTGTATGATACCTGGGATCAGGCGCAACAGGACGGCGTGAATGTACCCAAGGTGTCCTACCTCCTTCCCTTTGGCCCCAATGAAGGAAGCCTCCAGCAGATTCAGGACATTTATCTGGACATTTACCGCCCCGGCAGGTACCAGAACCTGTGGTACTACCTGGACGGAAAGCCCATGCTCATGGGGTACAACAGCAATGTGAACACCTCCCAGGCATTGGGTAAGGAGATCAATAATTTCTTCACTTTCCGGAACGGCCAGGCGGTCTACAAGGTTGGAAACACCCAGATCGGACAGTGGGGCTGGCTCTCCACCTACCCGCAGGCCGTGTACTACGGCACGAGAGACCAGCGGAAGAACGGCATTGTGGAGCAGATGACAGTCGGCGTGTCCGCCAACTTCGACTATGTCCAGCAGATTCTTTCCGCTATGAACGGCGAGAACATCACCGGCCGCTCCTACACCACCTCCGGCTACCACACCGAGGAGGGTGCCAGCAACTGGGGCTACTTCTTTGCCGAGCAGTTTGAGTATGCCCTGGAAGTGGACCCGCTGGTGCTGTTCGTCACCGGATGGAACGAGTGGACGGCAGGCCGTCAGGAGCTGTGGGGCGGTGTGACCAACGCCTTTGCCGATGAGTACATCGACGAGTACTCCCGTGACCTGGAGCCTACCCGGGGTGCCCTGAAAGATCACTACTACTACCAGTTCGTCAACTTCGTCCGCCAGTACAAGGGTGCCCGACCCATCCCCACGCCCTCCCTGTCCAAGGTCATAGACATCAACGCAGGGGTTGAACAGTGGGCAAATGTGGAGCCCTACTACGCCGCCTACATCGGCAACACCGGCGACCGGGATGCGGAGGGGTACGGTTCCCTGCACTACACCGACACCTCCGGACGCAACGATCTGATCGGCGCCCAGGTAGCCCGGGACGAGGACAATGTATACTTCCTCTGCGAGTGTCAGGAGAATATCTCCCCGTACACCGACCCGCTGTGGATGGTGCTGTACATTGACTCCGACCAGAACAACCAGGGATGGGAATCCTTCGACTATGTCATCAACAAGACGGCTCCCACCGCCACCACCGCTACCCTGGAGCGCTTCACCGGGAACGGATATGAGACGGTAAAGGTGGCGGATGTGTCCTACACCGTGGACGGGCGGTACATGCAGATCGCTGTGCCGAAGTCGGCTCTGGGGCTGTCCGGATACGATTTCACCATCAACTTCTCCTGGACGGACAATGTGCATGACGAGGCGGATGCCGGCGTTGTGGGTCAGGATGGCCGTGCGGTGTACAGCACCTTCTCCGGCGACATTCTGGACTTCTACACCTCCGGTGATGTGGCTCCCGGCGGACGGTTCAAGTTCTCCTACACCAGCACCAACGAGAATGCCGGAAATTCCGGGACAGACACCCCCGCCGAGGAGACCACTGCTCCGGAACCTGTGACCGATGCCGACACCACCAACCCGGAGACCACGGTGGACACCCCTGCTCCGGCCGATGAGACCACCCAGCCTGCCGAGGAGACCACAAAAGCGGCGGACAAAACCGCCGGCGGCTGTACCTCCTCCCTGACCGCTCTCCCCGCGCTGGCCTGTCTGGCACTTCTTCCGGTGGCTGTGAAGCGGAAGAAGAAACAGCAGAATCATTCACTCTAATCTTATAGGAAGATTCACAGAGGGGTTGTTTCTATCGGATGTAGCCCCTCTTTGGAATCGTGGCGTGCTTACGGGTATGCCCGCATTGTCCCGGCTTCAGAAGCCATTGCAAATCAGTACAAAATATAGTATAGGAAAACAGCATGAACATGAAAAGGAAAATCACACCATTCGTCAGTCTGCTTCTGGCACTTCAACTGTCCATCTCCGTATTGGTCTTCTCCGGTTGCACACCGTCGCAGAATAATAGTACGGAAACAAGCCCGACAACGCAGTTCGAAAATGAAAGCGACACATCCGCCCCCGAGACCCAGCCAGACACCTTACCGCAAACAGATGCAGACACCGAAAAGGAAACCGAAAGCGAACCGCAGACTGAACCGGAGACCGAGGTGCAGACTGAGGCGGACACCCAACCGGAGGATGAGATCGTGGAAAGGAACATCGAGGAGCGTTACTTCATATTCCGCATATGGAATTTCAACGAGCGAGGGCTGAATACTTTCAAGTCCATCGTGGACACAGCCCAGCAGGCGGGGTTCACTGCAATCAAAATCCATATTCCGTGGGATCGTGTGGAGAAGACCGACGGCGTGTATGAGTATACGGCCTTTGACGATATGGTGGATTATGTCGTAGCCGAAAAAGGCATGAAGGTTGCCATCTCCCTGGATATGTCCCGGCGGGCCGGTGACTCTCTCATCCCGGAAGAGGATATTCAGCGGGATCGGGAGGGCAATCTCTGCGTCGGCGGCGCATACTATGCCCGCACAGCCTTCTCCTTCTGCTCTGAGTATGCGGTAGCCAAGGCCACGGCCTTCTACACCGATGCGGTCAAGCATTTTGACAGCCTGTACGGAGAGGAGATCCTCTTCTATCTTCCGGCCTTTTCCCAGTACTGTGAGACGGAGTACTGGTGCGCCGGTGAGTATGATTACTCGGAAAAGGCCGTCACCGCTTTCCGTTCCTGGCTGGCACAGTCGTACAGTACCATAGAGGACTTCAACCGGGCCACCGGCAGATCCTACGCCTCCTTTGATGAGATCATTCCGCCCTCCTGCACTGCCAGCGACAGTCTGGGGGTGCTGTGGTATCAGTTCCGCCATCAGAAGCTCAAGGCCATGATCGACACGCTGGCCACGGCGCAGAAGGAAGCCTGCCCCAATACCAAGATCACCATCCAGTTGGGATGCGTCTTTGACTCTGTCGCAGCCACCCGTTGTACCTTGGGCTTCGTTGACCTGTGCGAGCGTGTAGATGTGCTGTGGCTGGATGATGGGCCGGCTTACGACCACGCCTGGTCCATGGACTATGTCCGCAGTATGCTCCCTGCCCATATTGCCCTGGCGCAGGAGATCGACGGCCCTCTCCAGGCAAATGCCAGCGTGGAAAACTACCTGGATCAGGGTCTGACCGCCTTTGAACGGGAAGCCACCTATGTGAGTATCGCCAACTGGGACATCAATGACTACTACTATCGCTATGAGGATACCTGGAAGCAGATCGCTTCCACCTGGTTGTGTCAGGATCCCCCTGCCGTGCTGAAGGTCACCCAGGATTCTCCGGTTCTGGAGGTATCCCTGTATGATATGTTCCGCATGAAGAGCCCCGATGGGTTCATCAGTAAGTACCACAGCCTGGCCCAGGATGGGCAGTCCGTCCGCATCAAGGTCATTGACGATCTGACCGGGCGCACGGCGGACAGTACTTCCCTCTCTTACACATTCCCAAGCGGTTTTTCTGCCGAGCAAGGTACCAACGGCTGGTATTACATGAACCATCGGCGGGGCAAGTTCACGGAAATGACCTACGATGCAGAAAAACGCTGGTGGCAGGGAGCGGCGGCCTTCAACCTGATCATGGCCGACGGAACTGTTCACCCCGATACATACGATACGGCACTGGTATTTGAGGTGCCCGCAGACGGTACTGTCCAGTACTATTTCTTGCTGTCATTGATCTCTGACCAGAGTGATGGGGTGCGGGTCGCTGTGATGCGCAACGACGAGCGCATCTACCCGGCGGATTCCTCCTTTGCATCCGTAGCCCCTGCGTCCACGCTGGAGGAGACATTGACCATTACAGTACAGAAGGGTGACCGGATCGCTCTGATCGTGAACCAAGGCTCAACCCATGCGAATGATTCCTCAAAGCTTTCTGTTTTCGTAGACTATCAGTAAGGCACAAGTCAGCCGGGGAAAGGAGTTGCCTCCGTACTGCTGCGTCACGCATCTGTACGCTTGGGGCATCTCCCTTCCCCGGCTTTCTATTTGCTTTGCTTTTTACAAGGGCTTCAAATATCCTCTGAAGGTCAGATAGGACAGGATCCCCTCGATGTTCACGGCACTTTCCCACGGGCGATACCGGCACCCCACCGGCACTCCCTCGCTGTAATACTCCGGCCAGGAAAGGCACTCGTCCATCGCATCCAGGCACAGGTCATAGTAGGTGTCGGCCAGCTCGCTCCTAATGCTGACCAGATTATACAGGGTCAGGCCGTAGTCATACCCCACAATGCGCCCGGTGCGTTTCTCTATGGCACCTTCCAGGATGGTCTTCTCGGTCAGGGCGGCATCCGTCAGGTTGACATTCGTGTAGTTGGACATCAGGGTGACGGTAGGCAGGGCGTACCGTCTGACCTCCGGCACCCGCTCCATCCCCTTGGCCATGCAGTTGGGGCACAGGAAGTTCCCGCTCTTGGTTCTGCGGAGGTGGTCAAAAGCATGGCATTCCGGATTTCTCCCCATGCCGTCGCATATGCCATAGGTGAAGCGCACGGACGCATAGGGGCGGTAGGCCGGATTGTTGGCATACAGCACGCCGCCTTCCATGAAATTCCCGGCAAAGCGGGCACGGGCCAGGGCGGCGTTCTCCCGTATTTCACCCAGAAGATCCTCCGGGAGGAAGGCGACCTGATCCTGAAAGGCGATCAGCGCCTCGCAGGCGGCGGCGAACAGCATGGTTCCCTCCGCCGAGCCGTCCAGCAGACAGGAGCGAGGAAGGATCCCCCCGGCGATGTAGGTCTCATCCCCGTTGAAGGGTACCATCCCCTCATGGAAATGGGAGACGAGGCAGTGATACGCCCACAGGAGCATGGGATATGCCTCCGGTAGGATGGTGGTGTCTCCTGTCCTGTCCACATAGCAGCGTGCCAGCAGGATCAGGTAAGCCGTCATCTCCACCTCATCGTTTTCCGCCGGGTGGAATATGTGTGGCACGCCGCACCCCTGGGCGTTCCTGACCTTCCCCTCCCGGGTGTAGGTGTCCATGAAGAAGCGCAGGACTTTCTTTGCCTCCTCATGCAGACCCAGGGCAAGCATTCCCCGGGCGACCCCGTACTGATCCCGGACATAGCCCAGTCTGTAGCAGGATCCGGCCAGCACGCCGCCTGCCCTTTCCTGTTGGGCGGTCAGGTTCCACACGGTGCCCAGAATGGCCTGCCGCACCTCCTCATATCGGGGCGTGTCGGCGGACAGGCGGCGCAGAATACCGCACGCATCCAGCACCCCCTGTGCATGGCGGTATGCGCTCTGCCGCATGTCCGCCTCCGACAGGTTCAGCACCCGGTCGGTATTCCGACAGATCTCCTCATAATCCCGGCCGCTGACGAAGCAGATGTGGCTCTCCCCCGGGGAGAATGTGGCGCAGAGGCTCTTTTTGTCTTTTTCTTTGTCTTTGTCTTTTTCTTTGTCTTTATCTTTGTCGTCCCCCAGGCTGACTGTCACTGCCCCGAAGAACAGGAGGACATAGAACTGCTCAAAGCCCAGGGGCAGGCGGTTGTACAGGTAGTTCCCGGCATAGGTCTCTATCATGACCGCCGCCTGGGCTGTGGGGTACAGCTCCGGCATCAGAATGGGCGGGTGGCACCCGGCACTCAACTGGGCTCCGATGGTGAAATCCATCCTGACCGTCTCCCTGACGCACACGCTCCGCACAAGGCAGGCACTCTCCGGAAGGGCGTAATCCACCACCTTTCCCACAGGGAGCTGTCCCAGCGGCTCCCCCCGCCGGAACAGCTCTGTCTCCCACACCGGCGCATCCCCCAGGCAATGGGAATCCATCGGCTGATCCACGCCACGGCACACGGCGGAAAGGATGGGCGGAGACGAGTAGGGTGAGCCGAACAGGCTTTCTATATCCGCCTTCTTCATGTAGGCACAGATGGTGCCGTTCCCTACACAGTGAATGGCTTCTGTCTGTTTCATGCTGGATGCCTCCCCCGTTATTGTCAGGACTGCCCCTTCTGATCCAGGTAGTCGCAGGCGGCCAGAGCGGCCACGGCACCGTCTGCGGCGGCGGTAGTGACCTGACGGATGCGTTTCCTCCGGCAATCCCCGGCCACGAAGACACCGGGCACCGATGTGGTGCAGGACTCGTCAGCCTCCGCATAGCCCCACTGATCCAAAGTCAGGATGTTGGCAAAGGCAGTGTTCTGCGGCACAAGGCCAACAGCTACGAACAGGCCGTCCACCGACAGGTCTGTCGTGACCCCATCCGATACCCTGCGTATGCGGATACCGGTCAGCGCATCCTCGCCAAAGAGTGCATCCACCACATGGCCTGTGATGACCTCCACATTCTCCCGCTGGGACAGTTGCTCCTGTAGCTTCTGTTCCCCGGTCAAAAAGTCCAGATTCTGCACCACCGTGACCCGGGCGGCGGTGTCCGCCAGCAGGAGAGCCTCCTGGAGGGCGGAATTGCCGCCGCCCACCACCGCCACCGGTCGGTCGGCGTAAAAGGCTCCATCGCAGACGGCGCAGAAGGAGATACCGTTGCCGATCAGATCCTCCTCCCGGTCAAGGCCCAGCCGTCTGTGCCGGGCACCGGTGGCCACAATGACGGCCCTGGCAGTATACACCTGTCCGTCTGCCGTCACGGTGAAGCCCCCATCCGGCTCCTTCCCTGCCTCCACGGCTGTCACCTCGGCGGATTCCACATCCGCTCCCTGGGCCAGCACCTGATCCACCAGCTTCTCGGCAAACTCATTGCCGGATACGGCGGCAAAGCCCGGAATATTCTCCACCTTGGGGGAGAAGGTGATCTGCCCTCCGAAGGTTTCTTTCTCAAGGATCAGCACAGTCTTGTTGGCGCGCCGGGCGTACAGAGCCGCTGTCAGGCCTGCCGGGCCGCCGCCTATGATCATGATGTCGTACATGGTCAGCTTCCTTTCCCCGGGTCTTCCCCGGATATACATATGCGGGGGACTTTCCATGAGAAAGCCCCCCTTCGCTTATGAAAGCGTAGCAAGGAATCGCTTGATCTCCGGCAGACCGACATACTTCTCGGTCTCTCCGTTCTTCTCTATGACCAGCGTTGGTGCCTGACGGACGCCGTAGCTCTTCGCCAGATCCATATGCTCATTGGCATACACCTTTTCATACCCGAAGCCCATCTTATCCATGGCGGATGCGGCGATCTTGCAGTTGGGGCAGGTGGGCGTGGCGAACAGGTATACCACGGCATCCTTCCCTGTCTGAGTAGCCGCCTCCGCTACCGACTCCATCTGCTCCCGGGCAGAGCAGGGACAGGTGTCAACAAACTCGGGAAGCGGGCCTTTATGGGTCAGCACGGAACGGGCGGTGTCGTAGGTCTTTCTGTCCTTGAACTCCTGGGCCTTGCCGTCGTTCCAGTTCTGCACCGTGCGGTAGTACCCGGTGATGCGGCTGTACACCTCTGCCGGCTCTCCGCAGTGAGGGCAGGTGTGCTGTTCCCCGGGCAGATACCCGTGGGTACGGCATACCGAGTAGGTGGGAGACAGGGTGTAGTAGGGCAGGCGGTAATTCTCTGCGATCTTGCGCACCAGGTTGGCCGCGGCCTTCCAGTCGGGCAGCTTCTCCCCTAAGAAGGCATGGAACACGGTACCGGAGGTGTACAGGGTCTGAAGCTCGTCCTGCACATCCAGGGCGGTGAAAATATCATCGGTGTACCCCACAGGCAGGTGGGAGGAGTTGGTGTAGTAGGGCGTATCGCTCGCAGTCTTTGCGGCAGTGATGATGTCGGGATACTGTTCCTTGTCGTGCCGGGCCAGGCGGTAGGCGGTGGACTCGGCGGGGGTGGCCTCCAGGTTGTACAGGTCGCCGTACATCTCCTGGTAGTCGCTGAGACGCTCACGCATGTGGTCCAGCACCTGCTTGGTGAACTCCTGGCACTTGGGGCTGGTCATGTCAGCCCGGATCCACTTGGCGTTCAGGCCCGCCTCGTTCATGCCCACAAGGCCGATGGTGGAGAAGTGGTTGTTGAAGGTGCCCAGATACCGCTTGGTGTAGGGGTACAGGCCATTCTCCAGCAGTTCGGTGATGACATTCCGCTTGACCTTCAGGGAACGGGCGGCGATGTCCATCATGTGATCCAGCCGCTTGTAGAAGTCCGCCTCATCGGTGGCCAGGTAGGCGATCCGAGGCATATTGATGGTGACCACGCCCACGGAACCGGTGCTCTCGCCGCTTCCGAAGAAGCCACCGGACTTCTTGCGCAGTTCCCGCAGATCCAGGCGCAGGCGGCAGCACATGGAGCGCACATCGCTGGGTTCCATATCGCTGTTGATATAGTTGGAAAAGTAGGGAGTGCCGTACTTGGAGGTCATCTCAAACAGGAGCCGGTTATTCTCGGTGTCAGACCAGTCGAAGCTTCTGGTGATGGAGTAGGTGGGGATGGGGTACTGGAAGCCACGGCCGTTGGCATCTCCGTCGATCATGGTCTCGATGAAGGCCTTGTTGATGATGTCCATTTCCCGCTGGCAATCCTTGTACTTGAAGTCCATCTCCTTACCGCCCACAATGCAGTTCTGCTCTGCCAGGTCAGCCGGTACCACCCAGTCCAGGGTGATGTTGGAGAAGGGAGCCTGGGTGCCCCACCGGGAAGGAGTATTGACGCCGTAAATGAAGGACTCGATGCACTTCTTGACCTGGTCGTAGTTCAGATTGTCCGTCCGGACGAAGGGAGCCAGGTAGGTATCGAAGGAGGAGAACGCCTGGGCACCGGCCCACTCGTTCTGCATGATGCCCAGGAAGTTCACCATCTGGTTGCACAGGGTGGCCAGGTGCTTGGCCGGGGCGGAGGTGATCTTTCCGGTCACACCGCCAAGCCCCTCCTGGATCAACTGCTTGAGAGACCAGCCGGCGCAGTAGCCGGTGAGCATGGACAGGTCGTGAATGTGGATGGCGGCGCTGCGGTGAGCGTCGGCGATCTCCTGATCGTACACCTCAGACAGCCAGTAGTTGGCGGTGATGGCACCGGAGTTGGACAGGATCAGGCCGCCCACCGAGTAGGTGACCGTGGAGTTCTCCTTGACTCGCCAGTCGTTGACCTTCAGGTAATTGTCCACGATCTTCTTGTAGTCCAGAAGGGTGGTGCTGGCATTGCGCACCCGCTCCCTCTGCTTACGGTAGAGGATGTAGGCTTTGGCCACATCGTCATACCCGGCTTTGATCAGGACGGACTCCACGCTGTCCTGGATATCCTCCACGGTGATCCTCCCGTCCTTGATCTTGGGCTGAAACTCCGCCGTGACCTTCAGAGCCAGGAAATCCAGCGTGTCCTGATTATAGTTCAACTCGCAGGCATCAAAAGCCTTTTTGATGGCATTTTCAATCTTTTGCAGATTGAAGTCAACCACTTTTCCGTCGCGCTTTACCACAGTGTACATAAGTCCTACTCCTTCTTGTTTTGTCTTTTCTATGTTTCATTCCGTCCGCTTCGTGGGGACGGCGAGCGTATCGTGCTCCCATAGTGTATCATATTCCGATCCGTTTGTCAATACCCTGTTCACAATATTTTGTGTTATTTTTTGCTTTTGACCCAACATATTGTGTCCCATACCCTGCGGTGCCCGGATATTGTGTGCCCTGCCCGGATCTCACACGCCCCGCAGACTGACTGTCAGTCCGCCCGCTTCAGCCGCAGTCCTCAGGCTCTCCAGTGCCTCCCTTGGCAGGGGCCGGAGGCCGGGGCGCAGAAGATGCCCGCTGTCCTCAAAGTTCTGGAGGAAGTACCGGGGGGCACCGGATATCCAGGCGGCGATGGCGGATATGTCCTCCGGGGTATGGTAGTCATTCAGCACGGTGGTGCGGAATTCATAGTCCACATGACCCTCCAGCAGGTAGGCCACGCTCTGCTTGATGGGCATCAGTTCCAGGTTTGGCACCCCTGCCGTCATGGCGTACTTCGCCGGGCTGTTCTTGATGTCCATAGCCACATAGTCCACAAGCCCCTCCTCCACCAATGCCCGCAGGCGATCCGGGAAGGTACCGTTGGTATCCAGCTTCACCGGGTAGCCCAGTGACCGGACGGATCGGAGAAAAGCCGGAAGCTCTTTCTGAAGCAGAGGCTCGCCGCCGGTGATGCACACCCCGTCCAGAAGGCCCTGTCGCTTTTTCAGGAAGGTCAGCACCTCCCCATCCCGGATCAGGCTGTTCTCCTCTACCTGCGCCAGCTCCGTGACAAGGCCGGCGTTGTGGCAGAAGGGACAGCGCAGATTACAACCACCGGTGAACAGCGTACAGGCCACCTTGCCGGGGTAGTCCAACAGGGTCATTTTCTGAAATCCGTAAAATATCATACGGGTACCGCCTCTCCTGATTTTCCGTTACGGTTCATCCGATCCGCAAAAGGGTACGCCGGGGCTTCCTGATACGGTAGCCGAACCGCTACGCATACCGGACAGAAAGCTCCGGCGGTTGGTGAATCCGCCGGAGAGTCCCCTGCACCTCATGTCTCCGACGCCCGTCAGAGAAGCTCCACATGGGCATACCGAACCGGGTCGGTCTGGTAATCCGTAAAGGCCGACCAGATCTGATCCACCATTTCCTCCGGCGTGCGGCTGGTAGAATCAAGAACCAGGTTGTAATTATTGTAATCATAGTAATCCATGCCGTACAGCTCAAGGAAGCGCTTCTGCTCCACCTGGCTCCGCTGGATCAGCATGTCCCTGGCTTCCTCCACCGATGCGTAGGACTCCACCTCGCCTCTCGGGGCGGCCATGACCCGCTCGGCGGCTACGGTGGGGTCCACCGTCAGGAAGATCTTGAAGGTATTCTCGGCAAAGTGCCATGCCATACGGGAATCAAAGATGATCCGGTCGTCCTTGCGCTCCCTTGAAATGCGTGTGGTGGTGGCATCAATGACATCGTCCAGCGTATGATCGATCTTCATGAGCCGATTCAGCTCCAGGGTGGAGATCCCCTTCTCCCGGGCGACCTCTCTCTGAATGGCTCCGGTAGAAAAGATCTCGTAGCCGTATCGGTCATGGATCAGGTGACAGACGGTGGATTTTCCGCTTCCCAGCTTGCCTGTGATGGATATGTGCATGGCTATTCTCCTTCGTTTACTTTCGGTCGTGTCTTTGGGTTTTCTTTTTGTGCCTTATGTCGGTGTCGCAATGTGTGCGTGCAAAGGTCACGCCAATTCAATGGTGATCTTCCCGATCCGCTTCTTCATCTTGTGCAGGTCAAGCAGCATTTTGAAGGCATCCGAGAAGACATGCACCTTGGACTCCCGGTGGTTGATGATCCTGACCGGAATTTCCTTGATGGTCATGCCCAGCTTCTTGGCCCACAGAATGGCCTCGAAGTCAAAGGCAAAGCCGTTGACCTCGCAACGGGAGAAGATCTTCTGCGCCGCTTCCTTGGTGAAAGCCTTACAGCCGCACTGGGAATCGGACAATTTGAAGCCGCCCACGAAGCACAGCACCTTGATATACACCTTGGAGGCCAGGCGGCGGATGAAGGTGTACCCCTCGTAGCCGTCCTTGGACAGGTTTCGGGAGCCGATGATGATGTCCGCCCCGTGGCCGGAGTCACTGCGGCTGGCCTCCTCTAAGAAGGCGTTGTAAACCTGCTTGATGACATCGGTACCGTACGCCAGATCCGCATCGGTGAACATGATAAAGTCCCCCTCTGCGGCCAGCATGGCGGTGCGGACGGCACAGCCCTTCCCCCGGTTGTCCGGGTAACCCACCACACGGACATGGGGCAGGTGCAGTGCCTCCACGGTCTTGTCACAGCCATCCTTGCTTCCGTCGTTGGAAAACAGAATTTCGTAATCCTCAAAATTCTTTTCCATGTAGTCCGACAGGGTGCGGGCGGTATCGGCGATGATGCTGTTCTCGTTATACATGGGAATGCAAAGTGAAAATTTCATATGCTTACGCTCTTTTCCTTTCCGGATCACTCACGATCCTTCCTTCTGTAGATGAAGAAGTCAAAACAAGCTTCGCTCTCCAGCACATCCAGCCCCTTGAGCCTCTCCTTCCCCTCCTGGCTTGTCCGCCAGTAGTATGGGGTCATGGCGAACAGAGCCTGCACATCCGCTTCCCCGCACACCCGCAGGGGGAAGGTCACATGCCGGGTGTCCACAAGCACCAGGGAATGGGTATCATCCGGGAGATCCCGGCGGGGCTGGTTGATGTAGGGGTCGTCGTACAGGATCCGCTTCAGCCCCATCAGGTGTCCGGCTCCTGCGCCTGCCACGATCAGGAAGCCTCCCGGCTTCAGCACCCGGGCAAACTCCGCCGGCGCACAGGGGGCAAACAGGCTTGTGACACAGTCTGCCGATCCATCCTGCACGGGCAGATCGAACACGCTGGCCACGGCGAACACGGTGCGGCTGCCGGGATCCCTTTGCCGGTTTCTGCGTGCGGTGCGAGTCGCCGCATCGGCGGCGTACTTGGAAAGATCCACCCCCAGCACGGCGTACCCCTCCCCGGCCAACCGATTGGAGTAGTACCCTTCCCCGCATCCGGCATCCAAGACAGCACCCCCTGCCGGGATCAGCTCCCTGACGATGCCGCAGAGGGCATCGGCGGCGGGCTGGTAATACCCCCGTTCCAGGAAGGCCGAGCGACTGCGCACGGCCTCCTTGGCATCTCCGCCGCCGGGATGGCGGGGAGAGAGGGAGACATACCCGCCCCCTCCGCCGTCGAAACAGTGTCTACGGGCACCGGTACAGACAAGGGAGCGTCCGTCCCCGGAGATCTGCATCCCCGCCCCGCACACAGGGCAGGCCAGCATATGCCGCACAATATGGGGGTCAAGCGTACCGTTCAGATCCGGCATATGTTCCATGTCCTCCGGAATGATGTTGTGGTTCCATGTGCTGTATTATACACCATCTTTCTCATAAATGCAAGATGTAATTCCGAAATGTTTTGAAAGTTCGGAGAGCAGGGAGATACGCCGGGGAATACGCCGGGAGATACGCCGGGAAAACTTTCTGAAGAAAGTTTCCCCGAACCCCTTCAAAGACTTTCAAAACATGTATTGTATACTGTTCGGAGCATTATTCTGTCATATTATTGTTGTCGCTTTTCCGGGGAGCCAGCGTTACTGTCGCCCAAAACAGCAGAAACGCCTTCGCGGGGGCCCCTCGCCCCGCTCTACGGCGGAAAAGGAAGCGTACGGCGGGGGGGAGGTGAACTGTAGCAAAGTTTCCCGAACCCCTTCAAAGATTTTCACAACAGATGTTCATTGGTCATTGACAATTTCACCTGCCTATGTTATAATGGCCTTGCCATATTTTAGCGAAAGGATACATAACATATGAAGCTCCGTGCTCCTGCCTACCCCCTGATCAATGTGGATCCTTACTTTTCTGTTTGGTCCATGGCTGACTGCCTCCATGACGATACGGTCAAACACTGGACGGGCAGCCCTAACACCCTCATAGGCATTGCCGCTGTGGACGGTGAGGAAAAGCTGTTCATGGGCGTGTGTGACAGTCGTCCCAAGATGAAGCAGATCTCTGTGGAGGTGAGCGCCCTCTCCACAACCTATGCTTTCACGGATGACAAAATTGTACTGACCGTCCGCTTTTCCACCCCGTTGCTTCCCGACGATCTCGCCCTCATGACCCGTCCTGTGGGCTACATGGCTCTCTCCTATACCTCCGTGGACGGAGAGGAACACGAGGTTTCCGCCACGGTTCTCTGCTCTGAGGAATTTGTCATGGACAAGCGTGGGGACGACACCACGGTGCGGGAGGTGCTTTCCGTTGCCGGTATGCCCACGGTAAAGATGGGGAAGGCCAATCAGATGCCGCTGAACCGTTCCGGTGATGACCTCCGCATCGAGTGGGGCTACCTGTACCTGACTGCGCCGGGCGGTGAAGTCTCCCACTTTATCTGTGAGGAGGACAAGATGGGGTACATCATGGGTACCGTTCCCGTAAAAGCGGAGGGTACATCCCTTATCCTCCTTGCCTATGACGATTGCCGTGCCAGTATTCAGTACTTCGGCCAGGCACTGGCCTCCGTCTGGAACCGGGACGGAACCACCATGGAGGAAGCTATTGAAGCCGCCGCCAAGGAGTATCCCGCCCTGGTTTCCCGCATGGATGCTTTTTCGGACAGGCTGTATATGGATGCTGTCAAGGCAGGCGGTGAGGAGTATGCCGAGCTTCTCATCCTCGCCTACCGGCAGGTCATCTCTGCCCACAAGTGCGTGCTGGACAACGAGGGGCAGGTTCTGTTCATTTCCAAGGAGTGTTTCTCCAACGGATGCGCCGCCACCGTGGATGTGTCCTACCCGTCCATTCCCCTATTCCTGCTCTATAATCCGGAGCTTGTCAAAGGCATGATGCGTCCCATTTTCAGGCTTGCCGAGCGTGAAGCGTGGCCCTTTGACTTTGCGCCCCATGATTGCGGGCAGTACCCCCTTGTGAACGGGGAGGTCTACGGAGAAGGCTCGGATGATTCCCACATGCCCGTGGAGGAATGTGGCAACATGCTGATCATGGTGGCCGCCACCGCCATTGCGGAGAAGGACATTTCCTTCGCCGATGCCCACTGGAGCATCCTGTCCGGCTGGGTGAAATACCTGCTTGCCTACGGTGAGGATCCGGCGAATCAGCTCTGTACCGATGATTTTGCCGGCCATCTGGCTCACAACTGCAACCTGTCCATCAAGGCCATCATGGGCGTGGCCAGCTATGGGATCCTGCACCGTCTGAAGGGCAATAGGGAGGAATACAACCACTATATGGCCGAAGCACGCCGTATGGCAGAGCTTTGGGAAAAGCGGGCCGCCAACGGGGACGGCTCCTTCCGCCTCGCCTTTGACCGTCCCGGCACCTTCTCCATGAAGTATAATGCCGTCTGGGACAAGCTCTTCGGCACATCCGTCTTTTCCGCCGCCGTGCTGGAAAGTGAGGCACAGACCTGTTTTGCCCACTTCAGCCCCTACGGGTTGCCTCTGGACTGCCGTGCCATGTATACCAAGTCCGACTGGTTGGTCTGGACAGCCACCCTGCTCCGGAATGAGGAAGACTTCAGGCGATTCATCCATCCGCTTTGGACTGCCTACCATTTCACCCGGCATCGTGTGCCCATGACGGACTGGTATGACACCATCACTGCCGACCACATCTACTTCCAGAACCGGACGGTTCTGGGCGGACTGTTCATCAAGCTGTTGGAGTGGTCAGGCAAGATGAGAACCTGAACAGAAAATTCGCCGTGACAGGGCGTTCCGGTTGGAACCGACTCTGACCTTTGGAAGAGTCGCTGTCAGAAAGGAATGGTCATACAATCTATGACATTGCAACAGCTTCATTACGCCATCACCATCGCTGAGGTAGGATCGCTGAACAAAGCCGCCGAGATCCTGTATATCGCCCAGCCGTCCCTGACCAGCTCTATGAAGGAGCTGGAAAAGGAACTGGGTATCAGCATATTCTACCGGAGCGGCCGGGGCGTTTCTTTGACCAACGATGGCGCCGAATTCCTGCTTTACGCAAGACAGCTCTACCATCAGTACGAGGTGCTGGTGGAGAAGTACGGCAACCAGAATTACAAGAAGAAGTTCGGCGTGTCCACCCAGCATTACTCCTTTGCTATCAAGGCTTTCGTGGAGCTTGTCAAGAGATTTGACACCTCTCAGTACGAGTTCGCCATCCGTGAGACCAAGACAAAGGATGTGATCCAGGATGTGAGCAGTATGAGGAGCGAGATCGGCATTCTGTATCTCAACGATTTCAACCGGGCCACGCTGACCAAGATATTCAACAGCAACAATCTGGAGTTCCACCATCTGATCTCCTGCCGTGCCTATGTGTACCTGTGGGCCGGCCACCCCCTGGCCAAGAACAGCTCCATCAGCTTTGCGGAGCTGAAGGACTACCCCTGCCTCTCCTTTGAGCAGGGGGATACCGGCTCCTTCTACTTTGCCGAGGAGATACTGAGCACCAGTGAGTACGCCCGCACCATCAAGGCCTGTGACCGTGCCACCATGCTGAACCTGATGATCGGTCTGAACGGGTACACCCTGTGCTCCGGCATCATCTGCGAGGAGCTGAACGGCAACGATTACCTTGCCATTCCCTTCCGCCCGGACACCGAAGACAGGAACACCGTCATGGAAGTCGGATACATCGTCAAGAAGAATACGGTGCTCAGCAATACAGGAAGCCTTTACATCGAGGAAATCCGGAAATACCTGACCGCAGAGCAGGATGAATCGTAAATGTGAAATTCGTGGTTTCTCCGGAAGATTCCGGATTCTGTGCAAGGAGGTTCACACGCTTGAGCCGTGTGCTCTGTACTATGTTGAAAAGACTTTTCTGCGGCATTCTGGCCGCCCTGATCCTCTCCTCCGCGATATCCTCACTGGCCGCCTGCACAGGTGGAGGAGATACCGGAACCGACACGCCGTCTCTCCCTGCACCGGTTTCTGAAACAGGCCCTGCCCCTGTGGAATCAGCCCCCGACAGCACGGAGGAGGCGACCGAGGATATGACCGCATCCTCGGAAACGGAAGGGGAAGATTCCACCCCCGAGACAGAGCCTCCGGTTCAGATCCAGGTGCCCGCCTATGAGGACATCGGCTTGGCGGAATACCTGTCCGGCCAAGATGATCGTCTGGAGCTGGTCTACGATTTCACAGACCCCAGCGCATCCCTGTCGGACTTGCGGCTGGACAACACCCTCCGGTTCACCTCCAACGGCACCCTGACGAAGGACGACTTCGGCATCACCGTCCAGAGGGACGCATGGAACGCCCTGGGATTCACCCAGGTTCTGACAGAGCCGTATACAGCAGAGGCCACCCTGTACAATCACGGTACCTCCGACAGTGCCACCAGCTCAGTCATGTGCGGGGTACGGGTCAAGTCGCCGGAGCATCTTTTCATCGACAGCGGCCTGTGGGTCACTGTGAACAACGGGAACGCCTACCTGGTGGTTCATCAGGTGCTGACCGTGTCCCTTGGCACCGGGCTGCCCTTTAACGCCGGAGACGGGGTCGTGGTTGGCTTTGAGGATTCCGGCTCCGAGATACAGATCACGGTAGGCGGTCAGCCGCTGGCCACTGTGACCGTGGATGAGGATGCAGATACCTTCACTGTCCTGGCCTCTGACGGGGCAGAGCTGGGGTCCGGCAGTCTGGATCGTATTGCCCACGGGACGACCCTGGGCTATGTCCGCACCATGCAGCACTTTGCCCACGCTTCGGTGTCGTCTCTGCGTCTGACCACCGGCTCGGTGCGTTCCTATACACCGGCTGACACAGTCACAGAGCTACGGAACGGCCTTTCCTACTTCCTGTCGGAAAAGGTTCAGTATACCTGTGCGTCCCCCATCACGCTCCTGGAGGGGGCGGTGCTCCTGGATGCTTCCGCCGTAGCCAAGCTTCTTGGCTTCTCATACAATGAGACCGACGCCGCCGTGACCCTCACCAGAGATACAGCCACCCTGACCTTTCCGGTCAACCAGGCTACCGTCACGCTGAATGGCACAGCCCATGCCTTCCCCACCGTCATCCGCCGGGACGAAGCTGTGCTGATCGCCGCAGACTACATCGCCCGCTGGATGGGCTACTCCGTCCGGTATGTCGGAGATGCCGTCTACATAGCCGGTGATGATTCCATACTTACAGAGGAGAAGATAAAGGAAATGGACAACCGTTATCAGCTTTATCAGGATGTCGTATACAACTACGACGATGTGGAGGCCGACCAGACCGGCGTTGGCCTGTATGACCCCACCCCGTATGAGGATCGCCTGGTAGGTATCGCCTACACCACCTGGCATTCCCCCACCTTTACTTCCTGGGGATCCGGTACCTGGGATCTCCCCTTGCAGGGGCCGTACTCCTCAGATGACCGGGAGGTCATCTATAACCACGGCATTCTCCTCCGGGATGCCGGGATCGACTTTGTGTTCGTGGACTGGTCCAACAATACCTGCTATGACCCGGCCACCATGCGGGAACAGCGGGCTGACTTCCGCATGATCGAGGAAGCCACCGATGTGCTCTTTGAGGTGTGGTCGCAGATCGAGGGCGCACCCAAGATCTGCATCTTCGCCGGCCCGGGCCATTCAGGGCCGGAAAATGTGGCCAACGGCAACCACCAGCGGAAGGTGGATCAGATCTGGACTGACTATGTGGAGAAGTACCCGGATCTTTACTTCCGGTACGAGGGCAAGCCCTTGCTTATGTGCTACGGTGCCACCCCCAACCTGTATGGCTCCCGTCCCTCATGGAACGACGACCGCTTCACCGTCCGCTGGATGACAGGCTATGTGGGTCAGCAGGGTTCCCTGTTCAATGCCAAGACTTTGAAGTCACACGGCTTCTGGAGCTGGGAGGAGCGGGGTGCCCAGACCTTCACTGTCACGAAGGATAAACGGGTGGAGTGCATCACCTGTACGGCGGCCAGCCGTGCCCAGGGCCAGGAGGGGGAAGCCGGGTATATTCCCGCCTTTGGTCGTGACAACGGTATGACACTGAAGAAGCAATTCCAACGGGCCAACGATCTGGGAGCCGGGATGGTGATCCTTGTCTCCTGGAACGAGTGGACCACCGGGGAACAGCCTTCGGCGGAGGTCTCCAAGGATCTGGAGCCGTCACAGATACACGGGACATTCTACTATGACCTGCTGTGCCAGCAGATCAAGAAATTCAAGGGGATGCTTGCTACTTCCGCAGAGGAATGAGTACTGGCACCTATACGGTATGCCGGGGTCTATTGGCTCCGGTATACCGACTGTTGTATGAGAATCATGTGGAAACACCTTTCCGCAGAGCAGGAAGCACCACGAGCCATGCTTCCTGCTCTGATTTTTGACATACCCTCCGCCATGGATCGGCGAAGAATAAAATTTTTCGCAAAAAATTTCAAAAGTATTGGAATTTCCGCACCCGTTTCCGTATAGATGGGTGAAGGCCCTTCAGAGAGGAGAAAGTATCAGAATGGAAGATAACGAGATACTCGATCTGTTTTTCAGCCGTGATGAGAAAGCCATCCGTGAGTCCGAGATCAAGTACGGTTCCTTCTGCATGAGCATCGCCCGGGGCATCCTGGGTTCAGATGCGGAGGCGGAGGAATGTGTCAACGATACCTGGCTCAAGGCATGGAACTCCATCCCACCGCAGAACCCACCGAATTTCCGGATGTGGCTCGGAAAAGTCATACGCAACCTGGCACTGGACAGGTACCGGTATCACCGAGCTGCGAAACGGAACCGGGACTTTGCAGTGTCGCTTGAGGAACTGGCTGACTGCATCCCCATACAGGAGGAGGATGCGGGGAATCTGACAGAACTGCTCAATCAATTCCTGCACGGGTTGAAGCTACGGGATCAACAGCTGTTCGTAGGCCGATACTGGTATAACTACTCATTGGAAAAGCTGTCCAATGGGTATGGTATGCCCGTCAGCACGGTCAGCCACCGTCTCAGCCGCACCCGGGACAAGCTGAAACAATTTCTTGAAAAGGAGGGGTACTCATTATGAAAGGTATGACCGTTATGAAGCAGTTGAACGGGATCGATGATATACTGATCCAGAATGCCTACTTACCGGACACCGTCCCGGACGGGAAATGGGTCAAGGCTCCCCGGCGGGAGCGGGTAGCGGCGGTCATGTCATCCGGCTGGATGGTGGCTTGTATCTGCGCCGTGGTCAGCATCGGCGTATATGTCAGTGTCCTTGGCTGGAATCTGGGATGGTTCAGCCCCGCCGGCGCACCGCCGGAAACAGAGCCGGGGATCATCTATGAGTCAAATACGGAGGAAGCCATCACGGAGGCTGTCACGGAAGCGGCCAATTACTCCACCGGGTTGTCCTACATCAAGGTGGATGGCGGGTTTTCCGTCAATGGCATGGGCAGTTGTACGGATCGTGATGTGATCATTCCCTCGGAATACCTGGGAGACCCGGTGATCGCCGTGGCGGAAATGGCATTCTATCAGAATCAGAACATCCGCTCGGTGGTTCTGCCAGACAGCGTCACAGACATCGGCGAACATGCCTTCGATTCCTGTCAGAATCTGAGTTCCGTCCGCCTGCCGGAGAACCATAACACAATAATCAGAGCCGGTGCTTTCAAATCCTGCGTCTCTCTCACAGAGATTTACCTACAGGACGGCACAGACCTGGAGTGGGGTGCCTTTGAAGGGGCTACTTCCCTTTCGTCTGTCCGGTTGCCCAGCGACTTGACGAGCATTGCCGGGCGTCTTTTCCAGGACTGCACCTCCTTGGCTTCCATTGAACTTCCGGACACGCTGGAATCCATCGGTAGGGAAGCCTTTCAAAAGTGCACCGCACTGAAAGAGATACAGTTTCCGGAATCGCTTCGCTCCATCAGCGACTACGCCTTTGAGCAGTGCGGGTTGGATCTGGAAGCCGTCCGCATTCCGGATAGTGTTGAGTATATCGGTGAGGTGGTTTTTCAAGCGATTGGTGCAATTCCCGGATTGACTTTCTATCCGGACGGCACCATCCTCGAAGAGAATGGAGAGCCGATGAAGACCTATGAGTGCTATGTGGACAACTGCCTGATCTATCTCTACACCACCAATCCCTCCTACACAGTACGGGAGGGTACCCGCCTGATCGCAAGTGGTGCGTTGGATCTTTACTCGTATATAGGCATACGGGAAATGGACATTTACCTGCCGGATTCACTGGAATACCTGTGTGAGAATTGGATCTGCTCCACCTACCGGATCCACGGTGAGTATACCCACATCCCCGTGACAAGTGCCTCGTAAAGCACAAACAATCTGTTGTTGAAAGGAATCCATAAATGAAGAATAAAACATTTCTCGCCGCCCTCATCCTGATCACAGCTTTTCTGACAGGCATGACGGTTTCCTGCGGTGTCCCCAGATCCTCCGGGCAACAACCCGCCGACAGCCAACCACCTCTGGAAACAGTTGATACAGACAACATACAGGAAGAAACCGTACCGGAAACTGATGCGCGTACAGACCCCCCCTGCGCACACGGACACACTTTTGATACTGAAATCAGCCGGGTGTTCAATCCTACCTGCTTCCGGGACGGGGCTGCGATCTATAAGTGTTCCGTATGCCACACGCAAAAGGAATTAGTCATTCCGGCACTGACTCATGAATTTCAGGACGGATACTGCATTCATTGCGGCTTGAACCAAGGTGCGGAGACCCGCTTCACTTACCGATACAACCAAAGCACCAATTCGTATATCCTGGACTTGCCTAAAGAAGACGCACCGGGGGAGCCATGGGATACAAAGGAAACCATCATTCTGCCTACGGTTGGGCAGGATGAAGACCATGGCGTTCGGCCTGTGACCGGGTTTATCCGTCTGTTTGCCAACAACACGACCATTCAGAAAGTGATCATTCCGGAAGGCTACACCACAATCGGGAAGAATGCTTTTTCCGGTAATTGCACGCTCGATCTGTCGTCCATTCAGTTTCCCTCCACTCTGAATACAATCTGTGACTACGCCTTCTGTGAAAGGAAGGATATGACGGAGATCACGATACCGGACACGATAACCACCATCGGAGATCATACATTTAGCGGTTGTACCAATCTCTCAAAAATCACCTTCCCTGACGGTTTGACCGATATCGGGGAGTATGCGTTCACTGACTGTACCTCTCTCACAGAAATCATTCTTCCGGATTCCCTGGCCCACATCCGTTCCGGTGCATTCTCCCGTACAGGGCTTACCTCCATAGAGATCCCAGCGGGAGTGCACAGTCTCAATTCCTCCCTGTTTTGGGGATGTAACCAATTGACATCCGTCAAAATACCGGACACCGTGACATTCATCGGCCAGTACTGTTTTACCGGAACCAACATTCCCGAGTTGACCCTTCCTTCCAGTCTGACCCGTATGGCTGCCCATGCGATTGTTTCATGTAATGTACGGAAGATCGTATTCAAGGACGGCTTGACTAAACTTGACGATTCCATCCATGATTGTCCCGAGCTTGAAACCGTCGTCCTTCCGCAAACGCTTACAACCATGAGTGCGGGGGAATTCAGTGGATGCCCGAATCTGAAGAGTATCAACTTCCCTGCTTCCTTCCAAAGGGTTCCTGAAACGTTACTCACGGGCTGTACAAAATTAACCGAGATCCTGGTCGATCCGGACAATCCGTGTCTGGAGAACAGGGACGGTCTGATCATCTGGACGGAGAAACACCGGCTCATGTGTATCACCGCCCGTGAGGAACTGATCATCCCGGACGATGGCAGTGTCACGGAGATCGCCACAGATGCCTGCCGGAACAGCAATCTTGTACGGGTGGTCATCCCCGGAACTGTAGATAAAATTTACTATAATGCTTTCTATAACTGCCGTGCTCTGGAATCCGTGGAGATCGGTGAGGGTGTCCGCTTCTTTGGTAACTATTCCTTTGCAAATTGTACTTCACTGACTTCATTCACTTTCCCCAAGTCTGCCACCTCTGTGGGGGCGTTTGTACTCGGGTATTGCACAGCGTTGCAGGAAGTCACCATCCCCCGGCGATTCAACAGGATCCCGAGATATGACAATTTTGAATCTCACAGTGCGCTTTTCTGCGGCTGTACCTCCCTGCAGTCTGTGTACTATGACGGAACCGTGCACGATTGGATCATACGGGTAAAGCCGAACATCCTGGAATGCGGAGTCCAGGCCGGGGATTATATCGTGTACTGCACAGACGGTGAGTACGATTACCACCACACCCAGGAATGGCTGGATGAGCATACATGAATCCGTGACTGTTCCTTTTGGGGATGCGCCGGGGCCTTCTTTCGGGAAGGCCCTGACTTTTTCATCATTTGTTGAATCGTTGTTCCATAAATTTACTCCGGCGTTACAGTTCACCTCCCCCCACAGTACGCTCTCTTTTCTGCCGTAGAGCGGGGCGAGGGGCCCCCGCGATGGCGTTTCTGCTGTTTTGGACGACAGTAACGCTGGCTCCCCGGAAAAGTGATAATAAAAATATGACAGAATAATACTCCGAACAGTACACAATACATGTTTTGAAAGTTCTTGGGGGTCTGGGCCCTTCTTTCAAGAAGGGCCCAGGCGTTCCCCCGTCCCCCGCCTGAACTGTAACACTTCGATAAATATTATTTGCCCATACCCCCGTCTTGATATTGACGAGCGGCGCATTTTGTGGTAAAATATTGCCGATTCATAGAAACTTGGAGGTATTGAGATTCATGAATGCAATCACACTGACAAACAGTGGTGTCCTGCTGACAGACGGTGTTCCGAAGCAGGTGGAGTCGCTCCCGGAGGAGGCCAGGAAAGAGGCGATCCGGGATGGCCGCAGCAAGACCATGGCCAGCCGTATCCTCTCTGCCCACAATGTGTCCGGCGACCCGGAGCATCTGCGGATCCGCTTTGATGCGCTGACATCCCACGACATCACCTATGTGGGCATCATCCAGACCGCCCGGGCCAGCGGCCTGAAGTCCTTCCCCGTCCCCTACGCCATGACCAACTGCCACAACAGTCTGTGCGCCGTGGGCGGTACCATTAACGAGGACGACCATGTGTTCGGCCTCTCGGCGGCGAAAAAGTACGGCGGCATCTATGTCCCCGCCAATCAGTCCGTCATCCACTCCTTCGCCCGGGAAGAGCTGGCCGGATGCGGCCGGATGATCCTCGGCTCCGACTCCCACACCCGGTACGGTGCGCTGGGCACCATGGGTATCGGCGAGGGCGGCCCGGAACTGGTCAAACAGCTTCTGAAGAATACATATGACATAGACGCCCCGGGCGTGGTGCTGGTCTGGCTGACCGGAAAGCCCCGGCGGGGCATCGGCCCCCACGATGTGGCACTGGCCCTGGTGGGTGCCACCTTCGCCTCCGGCTTTGTCAAGAACAAGGTGCTGGAGTTTGCCGGGCCCGGTGTCGCCTCCCTGCCCATTGACTTCCGCAATGGCGTGGATGTGATGACCACCGAGACCACCTGCCTGTCCTCCATCTGGGTGACAGATCAGGTGACACAGCACCACTATGAGGTTCATGGCCGTCCCCAGGACTACAAGCCCCTTTCCCCGGAGGACGGAGCCTACTATGATGCCATGATCCACATCGACCTGGATGCCATGGAGTCCATGATCGCCCTGCCCTTCCACCCCTCCCATGTGTACACCATTCACGAATTTCTGGCCAACGCCAAAGAGATCCTCTCCGAGGTGGACAAGGAAGCCGCCGACAAGTTCAGGAAGGCCTCCCTGCATCTGGCAGACAAGGTACTGCCGGATGGCCGTGTGATGGCGGATCAGGGGATCATCGCCGGATGCGCCGGCGGTATGTTCGACTCCATCGATGAAGCCAATGCCATCCTGCACGGTGGCTCCACCGGCAACGGCTACTTCTCCCTTTCCGTTTACCCCACCTCGGTGCCGGTGTCCCTGGAGCTGACCCGGATCGGGGTGAGTGCTGACCTGCTCTCCGCCGGAGCCGTCATCAAGCCCTCCTTCTGCGGCCCATGCTTCGGTGCCGGGGATGTGCCGGCCAACAACGGCCTGTCCCTGCGGCACACCACCCGCAACTTCCCCAACCGGGAGGGCTCCAAGCCGGGTGAAGGCCAGCTGGCCGGGGTTGCCCTGATGGATGCCCGTTCCATTGCCGCTACGGCACGCAACGGTGGCATCATCACCGCCGCCACGGATGTGGACTACACCTACACCCCCCATGCCTATCACTACGACCGTTCCGTGTACGAAAAGCGTGTCTACTTCGGCTACGGAAAGGCCGACCCCTCCGTCCAGCTGATCCTGGGGCCAAACATCACCGACTGGCCCCGGCAGTACCCTCTGGCTGACAATCTGCTTCTGGAGCTGGCCGCTGTCATTCATGACCCGGTGACCACCACCGATGAGCTGATCCCCTCCGGCGAGACTTCATCCTACCGTTCCAACCCCCTGCGCCTGGCTGAGTTTGCCCTGTCCCGCCGGGTGCCCGGCTATGTGGGACACGCCAAGGATGTGGCCGCCCAGGAGAGCCAGCGGCGGGACGGTGTGCTGTCCAATCACCTGCGGGCGGTACTGGATGCCGTAGGATCAGCGGAGGAGCTGGCTCCTGTGACCCAGTTCGGATCCTGCGTGTTTGCCAACAAGCCCGGCGATGGCTCTGCCCGGGAGCAGGCCGCCTCCTGCCAGAAGGTGCTGGGCGGCTTCGGCAACATCTGCTATGAGTACCCCACCAAGCGGTACCGCTCCAACTGCATCAACTGGGGTATTTTGCCCTTCACCCTGCCGGCCGGCACGGAGTTCCCCTTTGAGGAAGGGGACTGCGTGTTCGTTCCTGACATCCGGATGGCCGTGTCCCAGAGCGTGGAGACCATTCAGGCCACGGTGATCCGCCAGGACGGAACCACCGCTCCCCTGACTCTGTGCCTGTCCGGACTGACCCCGGACGAGCGGGAGATCATCCTGGACGGTTGCCTGATGAACTACTATGCGGCTCATGCCGATGTATGAGTCACCGGAGGAAAGGACGGTTACAATGAGTATGAACACGGAAAAGATACAGATGAAAACACCTCTTGTGGAGATGGATGGGGACGAGATGACCCGCATCCTCTGGCAGATGATCAAGGACGAGCTGATCCTCCCCTTCGTGGAGCTGAAGACGCTGTACTTTGATCTGGGTCTGCCGGAGCGGGAGCGAACCAAGGACGCCGTCACCGTAGAGGCCGCCGAAGCCGCCCGAGAGCTGGGCGTGGCGGTCAAGTGTGCCACCATCACCCCCAACCGCCAGCGGGTGGAGGAGTACAAGCTGTCCGAGATGTGGAAGTCCCCCAACGGCACCATTCGGGCCATCATGGACGGCACGGTGTTCCGTGCCCCCATCCTGGCGGATATGGAGATGTTCCGGCCGCTGGTGCGGGGGTGGAAAAAGCCCATCACCATCGCCCGTCATGCTTACGGCGATATTTACAAAGCCACCGAGTACCGGGTGCCGGAGGCGGGGCGTGCCGAACTGGTCTTCACCAATACCGACGGGCAGGAGACCTACCGCCAGACGGTGTATGACTTCGAGTGCCCCGGCGTGCTTCAGGGCTCCTATAACAAGGACAGCTCCATCCGCTCCTTCGCCCACGCCTGCTTCCGTTATGCCCTGGATGTCCGGCAGGATCTGTGGTTCTCCACCAAGGACACCATCTCCAAGCAGTACGACCAGACCTTCAAGCTGATCTTCCAGGAGATCTACGATACCGAGTACAAGGCGGACTTTGAGCGTCTGGGTCTGCGGTACTTCTATACCCTGATCGACGATGCGGTCGCCCGTGTCATCCGCAGTGAGGGCGGATTCGTGTGGGCACTCAAGAACTATGACGGCGATGTCATGTCGGACATGGTGTCCACCGCCTTCGGTTCCCTGGCCATGATGACCTCCGTCCTGGTGTCCCCGGACGGGAAGTATGAGTACGAGGCCGCTCACGGCACCGTCACCCAGCACTACTACCGCTACCTGAAGGGGGCTGAGACCTCCACCAACCCCATGGCCACCATCTTTGCCTGGAGCGGTGCTTTGCGGAAGCGGGGTGAGCTGGATGGCACGCCCGCCCTGTGCGACTTTGCCGACAAGCTGGAAGCCGCCAGCCTGAAGACCATCACCGACGGGATCATGACCAAGGATCTGATTGGCCTGCTCTCCGAGGACTACCTGAAGAAGGTGCAGGCAGAGGGCCGCACCGTGGAGCCTGTCACCTCGGCGGTCTTCCTCTCCATGATCCGCCGCCGCCTGGAGGCGTCTCTCTAAGATATACTCCAGTTTACCCGAAGGGTACTTCCCTGCCGAAGTACCCTTTTTCTTGTTTGGAAAATACATGGAACTTTTCCCGGCGGGCGTTGTTGCTTTTCTCCCTTTTCGACAAATTACCAAAAATTTAGGGGTACCCAAACCGGGCCTTTTCGATTATAATAGGAATACGAAATCCATCTTCATGGGATGGAATCCGGAAAGGAAATCTGTTATGGAACTGATCGTTATCAATCAGAGCAAACTGAAGATCATGCTGACGCTGCCGGATATGCAACGATATGAACTGGCCCCCGGACACCTGGATTGTGCCGATGCGCAGACCCGCCGCTCTTTCCGCCGCATTTTTGACGATGCCCGCATGCAGACCGGCTTTGACACCGCCGGGGAACGCCTGCTGGTTCAGCTTTACACCTCCCGCACCGGCGGCTGTGAGATCTTTGTCACCAAGCTGGGTCTGAGGGAAGACGAGGAGGAATCCCTGACCCTGACCGAACCGGAGCAGGCACTGCTACGCCGTGTCTTCTCCGCTGAAGTCCCGATAGAGGAGGCGGATGCGGCACTGTTGCCGGAGCCTGATCCATCAGCGGGCGGTACATATGCCGGGAAAGCCTGTGCGGGAAGGAAAAGAGCCGGTCAGAAAAGCCGTGAGCAGGCGGTACGCTCTGTCCCCACACGGGGCTGTGCCATCCTCTTTTCCAGCCTGTCCTCCCTGCTGTCTGCCTGCCGTCGGCTGACGGAACTGCCGTATGCCGACAGCAGCAGTGCCTACATACTGGACGACACACGGGAGCTTCCGGACAGCTACTGCCTCATGCTCCGGGTGCCGGACACGGCCTTCTTCCGCTTGCCTGTTGCCTACGGCTTCCTGTCGGAGTACGGGACGGAGGCCGATGCGACCCTGATGGACAGCTACCTCGGGGAACATGGCCGGGTGCTCTGCGCCGGGAATGCAGTGGAGAAGCTGGGCGCACTGGCGTAGACCGTAGACCGTAGACCGTAGGCCGTAGATCGTAGATCTGCGGCTTTCCACCGGGATAGCAGGACATTATTTTGTAAATTCTTCAAATCTCCGTGAAGGATTCATGTGCGGTTCACAAAAATGCTGTATGATATAGGGCAGTTCGGGTCATGATACCTGTCCTTTGCCTGTCGGCGGTGGCTGACCGCTTCCCCACCGCCGACTGTCATACGGTTCATGTGAGAATGAATCCACTGTGCGGAGGCTACCTGTGCTTCAACTGAAAAATATTACCAAGGTTTACGAAGTCGGCGATGCAAAGGTGCAGGCCCTGAAGGGCGTCACCATTGATTTCCGGGAAAACGAATTCGTCTCCATCCTTGGCCCCTCCGGGTGCGGGAAAACCACCCTGCTCAATATCATTGGCGGTCTTGACCGGTATACCGACGGCGACCTGGTGATCAACGGAAAGACCACCCGGGACTACAGGGACGGCGACTGGGACACCTACCGGAATCACAGCATCGGCTTTGTCTTCCAAAGCTACAACCTGATCCCCCATCAGACCGTGCTGGCCAATGTGGAGCTGGCTCTGACCCTGTCCGGCGTGTCCAAGGCGGAACGCCGCCGCCGGGCACTGGAAGCCCTGGATAAGGTGGGGCTGGGCGATCAGATCAAAAAGAAGCCCAACCAGATGTCCGGCGGACAAATGCAACGGGTGGCCATCGCCCGGGCCATTGTCAACGACCCGGATATCCTGCTGGCGGACGAGCCGACCGGTGCGCTGGACACCCAGACCAGCATACAGATCATGGAGCTGCTCAAGGAGATCGCCCGGGATAAGCTGGTCATCATGGTGACGCACAACCCCCAACTGGCAGAACAGTACTCCACCCGCATCGTCCGCCTGCTGGACGGGAAGATCATCGATGACTCGGCACCCTTCTCCGCCGCCGAGGAGGGGAAGGATGTGATCCGGCAGATCAGCGTCAAAAAGGGAAAGCATACCTCCATGTCCCTGCGGACGGCCTTCTCCCTGTCTCTGAACAACCTGATGACAAAGAAGGGGCGCACCTTCATGACGGTGTTTGCCGGCAGTATCGGCATCATCGGCATTGCCCTGATACTCTCCCTGTCAAACGGCATCAACTCCTACATAGACACCGTGCAGAAGGACACCCTGTCCTCCTATCCCATTCAACTCAAGCACCAGGCGATGGATATGGCCAGCATGATGGCCAACATGATGAGTGAGAAGAGTGAGGGGGTGGACTATGCGTCCAGGGATCCCAACAAGGTGTACTCCAGCAACATCATGGCAGACATGATGAACACCATGAGTCAGGGCATCGCTGTCAATAATCTGCAGGCCTTCAAGGCGTATCTGGAGAGCGACGACATCTTCTCCGACACCTCCATTGTCAGTGCCGTGCAGTACACCTATGATATGAACATGCAGATCTACAAGGCGGATACGGAGGACGGCATCCTGAAGGTCAATCCCAGCCAGGTGCTGGAGCTGATGATGGCCGCTATGGGCTTTTCCTCCTCCTCCGACAGCACCATGGATTCCATCAGCGATATGTATGGGCTGAATGTGTGGTCTGAACTGCTGGACAATCAGGAGCTGCTGGAATCCCAGTATGAGCTGTTGGATCCGGACACCATGCACTGGCCCTCTGCCTACAATGAGATCATCATTGTGGTGAACAAGCACAATGAACTCAGCGATATTTCCCTGTACGCCCTGGGCTTGCGGGATGCGTCCGAGCTTTCCGCCATGATGGAGGCCATGAGCAAGGGAGAAGCCTACGAGGTGGAAGCTTCCTCATATACCTATGAGGATCTGATGAACCTTTCCTACAGCGTGGTGCTCTCCGCCGACCTGTACGAGAAGGATGCCCAGAGCGGCACCTACACGGATCGGTCGGGGGACAGCGAGTATCTCAAACAGCTGATCGCCGACGGCATCCAGCTGAAGGTGGTGGGTCTTGTGCGAGCCAGGGATGGGGCTGTGTCCACCTCCATTGACGGGACGGTGGGGTACACCAAGGCACTGACTGAATTTGTGGCTCTGGCTACCGACCGCACCGATGTGGTCAAGGAGCAGAAAGCCAATCCGGATGTCAATGTGCTGACCGGGCAGACCTTTGATGTCGGTCAGTTTGACAACCTGACGGACGCAGAGAAGGCAGAAATCATGCGGGCATATGCGGCCACTGCCATGAGTGACAGCGATAAATCCAAGGCCGCTGTGACCCTACTTTCCTCCATGTCCACCGAGGAGCGGGAGGCACTGCTGTCCAACCTCTCCGCGGAGGAAAAGGCCGCCCTGCTTCCGGAGGATTACAGTCAGAAAGAGGATGTGTGGTTGCGGAACTACATTGTGCTCAACCTGAGAAGTTATGAGGAGGTGTACCATTCCGTCCTCATGGAGTTTCTGGATATGTCCCTGGCGCAAGCCGATGAGGAGACCCGGAAACAGATAGAGGCTTACCTTTCCACCATGACAGAGGAGCAGATCATCACCATGATCCTGCAACGCATGGGAAGCACACCAGAGGAGCAGGAGCAGGCTCTGCGGCAGACTGTTGACTTTCTCCCAAGGGAGAAGCTGTTGGACTACGCCAGCCGGATCGGTCAGGCCGAGGTGCTGGCCAAGCTGGAGAACATGGAAGGCTCCCTGACCCAGATGGCACTGATCTTTGACCGCATCCTGGCCGGTATGTCCGACGGGCAGGCGGCTGGGATGTACGATACTTACAGGAAGGACATGGTGTCCGCCCTGTCCTACGACGAGGTCATGCTGGCACTGGGCTGTGTGGATCTGGACAACCCCTCCGGCATTCAACTGTACGCCGCCAGCTTTGAGGCCAAGGACACCATCCAGTCCGCCATTGAGGCCTACAACCAGAAGGCCTCCGATGAGGGTCGGAAGGGGGATGTGATCACCTACACCGACCTGGTGGGCACCATGATGTCCTTCTTCACAGATATCATCAATGCCGTCTCCTATGTGCTGATCGCCTTCGTGAGCATCTCCCTGGTGGTGTCCTCCATCATGATCGGCATCATCACCTACATCTCGGTGCTGGAGCGCACCAAGGAGATCGGTATTCTCCGTGCCATGGGTGCTTCCAAGCGGGACATCACCCGTGTCTTCAATGCAGAGACCATGCTCATTGGTGTGACGGCCGGGCTTTTCGGCATCGGTGTGACCGTCATCCTCTGCTTCCCCATCAATATGATCATCCGGGCACTGACCGGTATTCCTATCCTGACGGCGGCTCTTCCCATGGTCGGCGGCGTGATCCTGGTGCTCATCAGCGTCATTCTGACTACGGTGGCCGGTCTGATCCCCTCCTTCAGTGCCGCCAAGAAAGACCCTGTGGTCGCTCTGCGGACAGAGTAAACGACAAAATAGTGATTTCCCTGACGACAGCCGGGCTGGCTCCTTTGTGAGTCGGCCCGGTTTTCCTGCTTGCCGTAGGTCACAGTGCCGGCTCCGGAATCATATCCCCTCCCTTTTCCGCATACCTTGTACAAAGCCCCGGACAGGTCATTGTCTGTCGGGCGGTCAGTGTGTCAGAGAGGGAGCATGATCCATGTCTATCAAAGATCCGGAGCGGCAAAGGACAGCATCACCGGCAGGGCGGTTTGCCAAAAATGCCTTATGGCTCATTGCGGTCAACCTGTTCATGCGAACGGTGGGAGTTTCCTTCAACATATACCTGGCCGGGCGGGCCGGGAGCGAGGTCATGGGACTGCACTCCCTTTTGACGGGGGTGTACGGGCTGGCCATGACGGTGGGATGCGGCGGGATCCATTTGGGAACCACCCGACTGATCGCCGAGGCGCTGGGTAAGTACGCCGCCGACACCCCGGAGGGAGCGGCGAGGCAGGAGGCCGCCATCCGGAGCTGTCTGAAAAAATGCCTGCTGTATGCGGCTCTGTGCGGCACCGGAGCGGGCATCCTTCTCTTTCTCGGTGCCCCGTGGGTGGGGCGGGTGTGGTTGGGAGACCCACGAACCGTCATTTCCCTGCGCATCCTGGCTATTACCCTGCTTCCCATTGCGCTGTCCAACTGTTTATCCGGGTACTTCACCGGGATGCGGCGGGTGGGCATGAGCTCCACCGCCGGGGTGCTGTCCCAGTTCGTCCGCCTGCTGTTCTGCGTTGTCCTCATTGAGCAGGCTCTGCCGGACGGCATTCAGTCCACCTGTCAGGCACTGGTACTGGGTGGTGCCCTGTCCGAGGGGGTGGGACTGGCTCTTTCCTTCGGGGCTTTCTGCATGGATCGTCACCTGCACAGGAACAGAGACCGTCAGTCCCCGGCGGAAGGCCGTTCTGCTTCCGATACAGGTGCGACGAACGGCCTGCCCTCCTCCCGTTCCCTGACCGGACATCTTTTGCACATCACGGTGCCTGTCACGCTGGCGGCCTGTCTGCGCTCCGGTCTTGTCACCCTGGAGCATGCGCTGATCCCCCGGGGCCTGGCCTCCAGCGGGGCCTCCTGGGCGGCGGCCCTATCCTCCTATGGCGTCCTGCACGGGGTGGTGCTCCCGGTGGTTCTCTTCCCCTCTGCCTTCATCTCCTCCTTCTCCGGTCTGCTGGTACCGGAGGTGGCGGAATGCCGGGCCGCCGGGAACAGGATTCGCATTGCCCGTATCGCCCGGCGTGTGGTTGGCCCGGCACTGGTCTTTTCTTTCGGCGCGGCCGGGATGATGGCCTGTTTTGCCGGGGAGCTGGGGGAGCTGGTCTGCGCTAGTCAGGAGGCCGGGGCATACATCCGGGCACTGGCACCCCTGATCCCCATCATGTATGTAGACAGCTCGGTGGATGGCATACTCAAAGGGATGGGGGAGCAGGTCTACTCCATGACGGTCAATATCATTGATGCGCTGGTGTCCGTGATTCTGGTCTGGCTTCTCCTGCCCCGTATGGGCCTTGACGGCTTCATCCTGACCATCTATGTCACGGAGACCCTCAACACCACCCTGTCCCTTTGCCGGATGCTCCGCATCAGCAAGATGCCGGTGTCCCTGTGGCGCATGGTGTTCGGCCCTCTGCTCTGCGTGGTCCTGGCCACTTGGGCGGTCAAGGGACTCTTCACCCTGATCCCCGGGCTGGATGGACTGCCCGGACTGATCCTTCACCTGTCCGCCGGTGCGTTCCTGTACCTTATCCTCCTGATCCCCACCCGGGTGCTGGGAAAGCAGGAAGCAGACGACCTGCGCCGCCTGCTCCTGCCCCGTCATGATCCGGCTCCTGCCCCGGCAGGATGCGGTGCTTCGCTGAATCAACAGAAAAAGGAGAATCCGTAGAGGGATCCTCCTTTTTCGTATTTTTTATGTTCCGTGTTTCTTATGCAGGCTGTTGACAAGGAGCAGACCCACGAGGTAGGTGACCACTGATACCACCACATCCCCGATCAGATCCACTGCCACCTGAAGGCCGTTGTCCGGTGCTCCGACCCAGGCGATCAGGGTCATCTGATAGATCAAGTGGCTGGCCAAGCGGGTGAGCAGAACCATCAGAGCCATATCAAACAGGGATCGTTGCACCGGGTTTCGGAAATTGAACAGCTTTCCCAGCGGCAAAGGGTCGGAGGGTGTCAGCACCTCCCCATTCAGGACTGCCTGGGCATGGGCACTCTCCTGCTTCTTCCGCCACCAGCCCATATGGAGGCAGGCAATCGCCACCATGATCCAGTACGGTATCAATTCTACCAGAAGGCTGGGCAGGAGCAGCAGGACATCATCCAACAGGACAGAACCGGAAGGCAATGCCCCGTCTGTGATACAGTTGGCCACATAGTTACATACATACTTGGCCAGTGTGAACAAGGTGAAAGCAATGACCACAGATTTTCCGTACCGGAAGCGTCCCCGCCACAGGGCGTACACCGTCACCGGATAACAGATGACCAGGACGGCCAGTTCCAGAATGTCCAGAAGAATGCCCAGCAGGTTCAGCCACCAGGCACCCTGATACAGCACATTTGAAGCAAGGTTGACATACAAGGGAGCCAGAACGGCGCAGTACAGCACCAGAAAGGCAACATTCAGAAGACACACCCGCCCGGTGATGCGCCGCAGAGCCAGGCGGGTCAGGCCCTCCTGATTCAGTCTTTCCATATCGTTCATTTGCATTCCTGCCTTTCTTTTTCATATCCGGTGATGAATGTCTCGTATAGCTCCCGGAATGCCGGGGTCTGTCCGCTCCGGCGGTAGGCTTCCACCGCCGCCCCCCAGACGGCAGGCGCATGGGCGGTGCATATCTTTACATTCAGCGAGGGATCCGTCAGGCGTCCGATGCGGTCAGCCCAGGCGGGATCGTAATGCTGACTGATGCCGCCGCCCAGAAGGACAGTCATGACCGGCAACGGCTCCCGGTCATTGTCCAGCCACCGCCGGGCGGCGGCAATGTACTCGGCGATAGCCGACGCATTGCGATTTAGGATAGCCTCTGCCACCTCGTCCCCTTCGGTGGCGGCGGAGAAGACCGCAGGGGCCATGGAGGCGATGTAGGGCTTTCCGCCGTCATAGATGCGGGTGATCCCCTGCTCCACCGGGCAACCCAGCACATCGGCCAGCCGCTCGGTCAGGCGGGTCGCCGGCCCCCGGCGGTCATAGGCTCGCAGAGCGGCCTCCAGCCCCTGCCGTCCGATGTCGTACCCACTCCCGGCGCTGTCCAGCAGGTAACCCCACCCGCCGATGCGGACAAGCTCTCTGCCCCGGCGCAGGAAGCAGGCACTGCCTGTCCCGCACACGATGCAGGCACCGTCTCCCTCGGGAAGCTCGGAGGACAGGAGGTTGACCACATCCGACCCGATGTCAATGGAGCCGAGAGAGGGACACAGGTGGGAAAGTCGCTGTTTCATGTCCTCCCGATGGTTGAGTGCCCCGGCAATGCCGCCGAACAGGCAACAGTCCCCGGGGGCTACGCCGGCTCTCTCCACCAGCGTCTCCGCCATGCCAGCCAATCTGCGGCAGGCCACATCCACGCCAATGTCGTTGGGATTGGTGGCTCCGTCCCGCTCACGGGCAAGCAGGCATCCTCTTCCGTCCAGAAGAACGCCCTCTGTCTTGGTGCCTCCGCCGTCTATACCTATGACATACCGAAACATTCTCTTTCCTCATTACCTTCCGGTACATACCGGAACCGATTCAGTCCGTGCCTGCTTTTCACGATTGTGGATCCCGCTTTTCCTTCCCGTACTCTTCCGCATACCGTCCATACTTGCCATAGCCATACCGGCCATATTTCCCGTATCCATGGTACCGGGAATGGTAGTAACTCCCGCTCTTGATGTTCACATCATTCAGTACGAAGCCACCGACCGAAGCACCGTAGCCCTCCATGGTATCCACTGCCGAGGCGATCACCCGGCGGTCTGACACGCCAGCCCTGACAACAAAGGCATACCCGGTCACCAGGCGGCTGATGATACCGGCATCACTGACCTCGCACACCGGAGGAAGGTCGATGAATATGTAATCATACACCGCCTTGTACCGCTCCACGAGCTGATCCATCCGCTGGGAGGCCAACAGCTCGGCGGGATTGGGCGGGTTCTTCCCACTGGTTATGACATCCAGCTCCCCTCCGCCGCAGTCCAGGTGATTCACCGTCACCTCCTCCGGCTTGCAAAGGCCAGCCAACAACTCGCTGAGGCCGTTGACCCGAGGGTCTGTACCGAAGATGCGGTGCTGGGCGGGGCAACGCAGGTCAGCATCCAGGAGGAGTACCCGCTTTCCCATCTGGGCAAAGGCAATGGCTGTGTTGGCTGTTATCAGGGACTTTCCGGCATCTACATAGGCAGAGGTGACGGCATACACCGGACAGCTCTCCCCTTTTGTGATATACAGCAGGTTTGTCCGCAACAGCTTGAAGGACTCACTGATGGCAAAGGGGGTCTCCGGGCTAAGCAGGCGGCCACTGTAATCCTTTCTGAGCGTGGGCTTCCTTGTCACAGAAGCCCCTTGGTCATTCTGCCGACTGGCAGGGGTCGTGCGGCTTTCTGTGCCGGGCTTGCTTTTGGCAGACAGACTTGCGCCTTTCCCGTTTCCGTTCCCATACCTGTTCTCCCAGGTGGGTATCTGTCCGATCAGGGGGATGGCGGGGAAATACACCTTCAGCTCCTCCTCGCCATGCACGGTACAATCGAAATAGGTGAACAGCACCAGCACAAGGTACGAAAGCAGGAATCCAATGGCAAATCCCACGGCCGCATATCCGGCAATACCCAGCCCCGTACGGGTGGTTGTATCGTCACCGGCTCCATTGAGCACCTTGATTACGCTGGAGCGTGTTTCGGTGTTGCTTTCATTCTCTATGCCCAGATTGTAATCCAGGACACCGGCCAGGGATTGTTCAATGGAGCGGGCCACATCCATGGCCACCTGTCGCTCCTGATTGGTGATCCGCACGGTCACCACCTGATTATTGGTGGTGATCCTTTCGATCATGTCGCCCACATCCCGGCGGGTGTATGTATCGTACGCCGAGGATCCGTTGGCATGAGCGATCTCCTTCAATTTGTCCAGGGCCGCATCCAATGCCCTGTCTGACTGGATCACAGCCGGGATTGCCTTGACCAGATTGACCGCATCCCCCGCTTCTCCCACATCTATCTGCAATCCGTCATCCGTCTGGGAAAAGCCGTTGACAAGGAACTTGATCTCGGTGGTGTACCTGGTGGACATGAAGAGTGCCCGCACACCCCCGCCTATCAACGCTGCCAACAGTGCCGCCACGAGGATCCACAGCAGGTTGTTCCTGAAAACCTTGAGCAAGTATACCAAATCCACGGCCTGCTGTTTCCCGGTGCTGCTCTTGTTCATGATCCATTTTCTCCTTATTTTCCCAACGGCATATCCCCGTGTGACAGTATGCGCAGACAATTACCATCCTATTATACACGCATCCTGTCAGTTTGTCAAGTATTTTGTAGAATCAGACGCCGCTTTGCGGGGATAGAGGACAGCAAGGCGGCTATGGAATAGCCGTATAATTCCATGTTTCATAAGATTCTTTGCCCCATCCCCCCGACCCCCTTCCCCGCTGGGGAAGGGGGAGAATCTTTATTTTTTCTGCAAGGGGCCTGCGGCCCCTTGCATCCCTGCCTATTTCGCCAGACGCCAGCTGTGCTGACCGGATGCAGGATAACGCTGGGCGTATTTGCAGAGGTACCTGGGACGGCAGTCCCCGGCGAAAAAATCCCCATACCCCTTTCCCTGTCGAGGAAGGGGGTATGGAATAGGGCAAAGCCCGGGTTTTGCCTGGGGCGTAAATCGATATGGGACAGTAAATCACACATATATGTCGTGGTCAAGCACCTGAGCTGTTGCCATGAAACCGCACTGAAAAGAAATTTTCGCAGAATATGTTTGACATTTTGAAAGAATTATGGTATAATATGTGTAGTAAGTATGAACAGGTCATATCCATGGCCGACACACGGAAGGATGTACCTGTACCGCAAGGATGACACTGCTGACCCGGAAAGTGTATTTCATGTACATGAATACGAAACGGAGGTTTACTATGCTGGGAGCCATACTGGGAGACATCATCGGCTCGATCTACGAGTATCAGCCGATCAAGACCAAGGATTTTGAGCTATTGACAACGGACAATCACCCGACAGACGACACCATCATGACGGTAGCCGTGGGTCTTGTCACCGCCTCCCGTGAGCATCACGAGGAGGAAGAGTACAAGCGAAATCTGGTCAAGTTCATGCGGCTTCTCGGGAAGGAATTTCCGGATGCAGGCTACGGTATGCGCTTTTCCCGTTGGCTGTGCGCCGAGGACTCTGCTTCTTACCACAGCTATGGCAACGGCTCAGCTATGCGGGTCTCTCCGGTCGGATGGTTTGCAAGCTCATTGGCGGAAGCCGAGCAGTTGGCGCGATGGAGTGCCGAGGTAACACACGATCACCCGGACGGTGTGCGGGGGGCGCAAGCGGTGGCCGCCGCCATCTATATGGCAAGGACAGCCAAGGACATCGGTCGCATCCGGGGCTATATCTCCTCCTACTATTTCCCACTGGACTTCCGTCTGAATAAGATCCGCCCGTCCTACAGCTATGATGAAACCAGCACGGGGAGTGTGCCCCAGGCCATTGAGTGCTTCCTGGAGTCCAGCTCCTACGAGGATGCTGTCCGCAATGCAGTCTCCCTTGGCGGCGATGCAGACACCCAGGCGTGTATTGCCGGATCCATTGCCGAGGCATACTATGGCATTCCTGCGCCGTTGCAAAAGGCGGCTATGACTTACATGGATCAGCGCCTGACCCGCCTGTTCCTGGCCTATGCCACAAGATTGTACCAAAGGGCCAGACAGGCAGCAGGAGCGAAGGAGGGCTGACCCCTGCGACCAGGGAAGGCAGCTTCCCAGGTAGGTACAGGAATCAGCTTCTCTGTTCATCACCAAGGCAGTACACAGTGCCGACGGACAGTACATTATTGCCGTAGCCGATATACACCCGTTGCCAGGTCTCCCAGGTGCCCTCATAGCAGATGCGCACCTGCCCGGTCACGCCATAAAAAGCCATTTCCGCAATCGCCTGCACGGTGAGGGGTACCGTGACGGAGAGGTCATTCCGTGCCGGGGGACAGCAAAGCAGGACGGTGCAAGCCTTATCATACAGTATGCCCCCCACAGATCGGAAGATAGGGTTGTCTGCCTCCACCGAAAGGTAGGCCAGACGGGGGCAGGCGGCAAAGGCCAGTGTGCCGATCTTTTCCACGCTGGCGGGAATGTATACCGCCGAGAGCACGCCGCACCCGTAAAAGGCCTTTTCCGCTATGGCGGTGACAGGCCACCCCTCCGGACTGACGGCGGGGATGATCAGGCAGGTGTCTGTACAGCTTCCCATGCCGGTCAGTATACAGCTCCCGTCCTCCTGTAGCCGGAAGGAAAGACCCTGGGAAGCGGGCGGCGCACCCTGCCAGATACCGCCCGGCTGGGTGTCTGTCTCCGTATCTGCGGGTGGCTCCGTGGAAGGCTCCTCGGTGTCGGCAGGCGGATCCGTCTGCTCCGGAAGGCTTTCAAGAGAGAGCGTTTCCAGAATCTCCAGGGGATCGTCGGAATCGGCACAGGAAATCGCATCGGTGACGGATGGCTCTTTCCGCCCGGTGTCCTCCTCTCCCGCATCGGCTTCCGGCGTGGTATCCGTGCCCTCGGCGGCCTCTGCGCCTGCGTATGTAACCTCCCCGGTTCCCTCGGCCGACCCGGAAGGAGGTACGGACTTGGCGTTTTGTGTGCCTACGCAGATAAGCAGCATCACACTGAGGATCAGGGCGACCACAAAAAGGGCCGCCGCCGTCCGCCGCAAAATGACAATGTCCCTGTCGATCTTTTTGATGTCCCATTTTTTCATATGTATCTGTGTACCGCCCTTCTGCGGACAAGTTGGCTGTCCGCAAAAGGCAGTATAGCAAAAAAGACTTGCCGGGTCAAGAAAATTCCTTCGACCGTAAAGGAGCCGGCAACTCATATTTTACCACTGTTTTACATTCTTTCTGCTATAGGGAGAGGCAAAACAGGAGCTTCTGTCATCTCCGGTCGAAGGGTTTTTCACACCGGATACGCATATTTCAGAAAAGGAACCGGGAGTCAGCCCACAGGGTGCTCCCGGTTCCATGTTTTCGTATTGGATTCTTCAGGTTACTTTATACCGCGAAGGGAGACGATGGCATCGATCAGGTCGGAGTAGGCCTTTTCCTCGAAGGGGGAGGAAATGCCTGCCCGCTCCAGCGTGCCGAGGAAGGTATCACTCTCGCCCACGGTGCAGATGTTCAGGTAAGCGGCTGTGGCTGTCTCATAATTCTCCAAGGACATGCAGTACAGGTCAATGGAGGGAAGCAGGGACATGGCGTAGCTGATATAGTAGCCCGGGTTGTCAACCACCACATAGTGCCAGTAGGATACGGGGTCTGCGTACAGCTCAACGAACAGATCATAAATGCCCAACTCCTTCATGATGTCAGTCATCACGCCGTCCAGATCCCCGGCCTGGTAGTCGTCGTGGGTGTACGCATACATCTCAAACTCGTTGACAGCCAGGCAATTGCAGATACTGCTCAGGTCAGAGAACAATTTGTAGTACACCAGGAGCTTATAGCTCTCTGCGGACATATACCCCTTGAGGTTAGCCGTATACAGCCACTCATTCCCCTGGGAATGCACCTCTGCAAGATCCATGGGAATATCCATGGTTCCGGACTGGGACATAGCATAGCAGTGGCCAAACTCATGAATGACAGTGTAGGTGCTCTGATAACCCGGGCCGAAGTAGAAGAGCGGGTAGCCCAGCTTATCAAAATATACAGAGAAGGCACCTTCCCGGCTGATTTCCGCATTGTTGGCCAGAATGAAATGGTTTTCCGTCCACATGGAGTGGTATGCGGCATTCACACCTTCCCCGAGAGAATTGAGATATTCCTCCACGGACTTCTTTATTGCCGCATTCCCGTCGCCCAATGTGTCCACCACACCGAGGTAGGAAAGGTCGGAGGTCATATAGGTGATAAAGGCACGGTAATCCTCCGTCGGCATTTTTTCCATCATGGAGCTGATCTGGTTCCACAGCAGATTCAGTTGGGGCACAATGTACTTCTTGACATACGCCTTCATCTGCTCCACATCGGCGGGGGTATAGTCCCGGTCGTACCCCAAGCTGTACGCATAGGTCATGTAGTCCTCATATCCGCAAAGGGTGGCTATCTGCTTGTTGATTTTCACAGCACGCATATAGATCTCTGCGGTTGCGGCCATATAGGTATCATCCTGGGGAAGCTTGTAATACTCCATCTTCAGCTCGTCATAGGACACCCGGAGCTGTTTCAGTTCGTCGGTATAAGTCCCGGCCATGGCTACCGCCTGCTTGCGCTCTTCCTCAGTCCATCCCTCGAAGAAAGCATCGGCGTATACGGATGCATCAATGTCATCGTACAGCATGATGAGGTGTTGCAGGACATCGTTGTACATCTGACTGACGGATTCGAAGCAGGCAGACTTGTCCTCATCACCTGCATAGACCATGCTGAGGACATTGGCGATCAGGTACTGATCCGTCAGAACAGCAAAATCCTCCTCCTCGACCTCAGAATAGAGGGTCAGGAACTCCTCCTGCTTTTCCGGGTCATTGTCCGAAAGCAGGGCTGTCAGGGTATCCACCTTCCCATTGAGTGCGGCGTATGCCTCATCGCTATAGGTATACACAATGTCCGGGTTGCGGCAGATGATGTCATTCGGACCGGCGGTGACAGGCTCCGGGGCGGTGGTATCCGCTTCTGTTTTCTCCTGAACCGTTTGTTCCGGTTCTGTGTCTGTGGCCTGCTCCGGGGTCTCGGTGGGAGTGGCGCTTCCTTCTGTGTCTGTGGCTACCGTGACTGTGGTATCGTCCTCCGGGCCGCCCTTCTCCTTGCAAGAGGCAATACAGAAAAGGGATGCCATCAGGATCAGAACCATCATGGTTGCAAGCAAAAGCCGTTGTGCCTTAGTGCTCATTGGTCATATATCCTCCTAAAAAAAACTGTTCTTATTATAACACATATACCCGATGAAGTCAATACAGGCAGGAAATATATTTCTGTTGCGGTTTACCTGTTTGTTACAGTTCTCCCGTCCCCCGGCTGACATGTAAGCAGAAATGCAACACCCAGGAATCCGAAAAAACACCTTGACAAATCGAAAAAAGCGTGGTATAATGCAGGAAAAGGTTCTGACCTGACGGAAAGAACCTTCTTTGCGGGTATGGCGGAACTGGCAGACGCCCAAGATTTAGGATCTTGTGCCGCAAGGCGTGCAGGTTCGACTCCTGTTACCCGCACCAGTCGGTAGCACCGACAGCCCATACTGTTGCTGTCCCTGCTACCGGTTTTTTTGCCCGTCAAACTGTCAGACCTGCCCGGAAGTCCCGGCGGATGATCGAGAAACCATACGCTGTTCCTGTCCGTTTACAGATACCTGCAAGCCGGTATCTGGTATCTGTGACCTGTAAATTGTCTTCATTTTCTTCTTCATAGAATCAAGGAGGCTATCACTATGGCAAACGATTGCGTACTTTACAACCCCCTGGCCGGGAACGGTCGGGGAGCGGAGGAGTCCCGCCGCCTGGACACCGTCTGGCCGGACAAGGAGCTGGACTATGTGGATCTGACCACCATTGAAGATGTCCGAGCCTACCTGGACGCTCTGCCTGCCGGTGTGTCCGTGATCCTGGCCGGCGGAGACGGCACCGTCAATCGGTTCATCAATGCCCTGGAGGGCAGGGATCCGGGTCGGGATGTCTACTACTTTGCCACGGGAAGCGGCAACGACTTCCTCCACGACCTGCTGGACGGTGACAAGGAGGGCAACTTCTCTGCCGACAAGCCTCTTCTGCTCAACCCTTACATGAAGGATCTGCCTGTGGTTCATGTCAACGGCATGACCCGCTACTTCATCAACGGCATCGGGTATGGCATTGACGGGTACTGTTGTGAGGTGGGAGACAAGATCCGGGCCACCTCGGACAAGCCTGTCAACTACACCTCCATCGCCATCAAAGGGTTGCTATTCGGATACCACCGCACCACAGCGGAGGTAACAGTGGACGGCAAGACCGAAAGCTATAAGCATGTCTGGCTGACGCCCACCATGAATGGCCGTTTCTACGGAGGCGGAATGATGTGTGCCCCCGGTCAGGACAGGCTGAATCCGGAACGGCATGTGACGGTCATGGTCATGCGTGGCCTGTCCAAACTCAAGACGCTGATGGTATTCCCCTCTATTTTCAAGGGGGAGCATATCAAGCACACCGAAATGGTCAGCATGCACACCGGACACCGGGTGACGGTAAAGTTTGACCGTCCCACCGCCTTGCAGATCGACGGGGAGACTGTTCTGGGCGTAACGGAGTATGCGGTGGAGACCGCCGCTGTGCGGAAGGAACAGCCGGAGAAACAGGAAGCCGGAGTTGTTTCGTAACTGGTACGAAGCAAACATTTTCAAGCATACATGAGGGGGTCAGACCTGACCCCCCTTTTCAGGTTCAAAGTAGAAGGCTTCCAGCTCCCGGTACACCGCCTTATCGGTGTAGGCCTGCCCCATGGCAAGGCCCTGCTGTCCCATCCGATTGGCAAGGCTCGGGTCGCTGAGCACCTCCAGGATCCGATCGGCCAAAGCCGCCTCATCTCCCAGCGGTACCAAAAACCCGTTCTCCCCGTCCCGGATCAGCTCCCGGTGCCCTCTGTTGCCGGTGGCGACCACCGGGTGCCCGGTGAGCATGGCCTCGATCAGGTTCAGCCCTAGCCCCTCCCGGATGCTGCAGGAAACAGCCAGATCGGAAGCCTGCTGGTAGTCCTGAAGTCTGGTGGAATAGCCCAGGAACAGGACATGTCCGTCCAGCCCCAGGTCGTGGGACAGTGCCTTGAGCGATGCCTCTTCCGGGCCGTTTCCGGCCAGTATGAGCAGGCAGTTTGGGCAGGTCGTCAGCACCCGGGGCATGGCACGCAGGAGCATGGCCTGGTTCTTGTTGGGACGCAACTCCCCGGTACAAAGGATCACCCGGGCATCCTGCCCCGTGGGAAGGCTCAGGGTTGACCGGAGGCTTTCTTTTTCTGTCAGAGAGACCGGGTGGTAGCGGTCTGCGCTGACGCCCACCCCATGGATGCGACCCACCGGGCAGGAGAAACGGGTGCGGGCCAGGTCGTAGTCCTCCCGGTTGATGGTCAGGAGCAGATCCGTGCGGTGGTTGGCGAAGTATTTTTCCAGCGGGTAGTACAGCATCCAGTCCCGCCGGGGGCCGCCCCGGTAGAAGTAGAAGCCGTGGGCGGTGTAGATTACCCGGGTACCCGCCCGCCGGGCCTTGCGGGCAGCCATGCGGGTCAGGATCCCGGCCACCGGCGTGTTGCAGTGGATGACAGCGTACTGCCCCTCTTCAATGATCCGACAGAGGGCACGGTAGGCGGCCAGGTTTTCCCTGCCCCAGGGCGAGCGGCAGAAGGGGAGGTCAAAAATCCGGTCGGCAAAATCCAGGGTCAACCCGTTCTTCTCTCCCAGATTGTTCCGCGCCGCCACATGGACCTCATACCCCTGGTCGTGGAGCAGGCGGGCCAGCGGGCGGTGGAACTGGACGATGTGGCTCTGCACGGTGGCGGTAAGAAGCACCCGATGGCTCTCACCGGGTAAGGTTGAATGGGTCATGATCCTGCTCCTTCACAAAAAGCTACACCTGAAAACGGCACCTGCCACTTGAACAGGTGCCGATCATTGTTGCTGTGAATTCAGGCTCCGGCTACGCAATACCTCTTCGGTACGCCGTCGCAGACTGGATTCTATCTGGTGACCCATCGGGGACTCGAACTCCGGACACCATGATTAAAAGTCATGTGCTCTACCTCCTGAGCTAATGGGTCATGCTCATTGCACCTTATTATTATATCATGCTTTCCCGGTTTTGTCAAGCCGTTTTTTCAGCTTTTTTCATTTTTAGTGCCGGGTAGGGTTACAGTTCAGGTAGGGTACGGGAGAACGCCTGGGGGCTTCTTGGAAGAAGCCCCCAGACCCCCAAGAACTTTCAAAATGTGTATAAGTTCATGTTCGATGCATCGTTTGATAGTATTTTTGTCATCATTGTTCCAGAGGAGCCAGCGTAACTGTCGCCCAAAATAGCAAAAACGCCTTCGCGGGGACCCCTCGCCCCGCTCTACGGCGGAAAAGGGAGCGTACTGCGGGAGGTAGGTGAACTGTAACCGGGTAGGGGTTACAGTTCAGCCGGCACCCAAAACAACAGAAACGCCATCGTTAGGCTTTGCTCTTACCCCTCGCCCCGCTCTACGGCGGAAAAGTGAGCACACTGCGGAAGGAATAGGTGAACTGTAATGCAGTTCATACTTATAAACCGAGCTTTCAGGCAAAAACAAACATCCGGGGGCGGACAGTCTGAAGTCTCTGCATGAGAGACGACCGACTGTTCACCCCCGGGGGTCATTCAAAGGTTCCTTAAGCCTGCTTGGATGTGACCGTCAGATACATATGTCATAGGACATTTTGTAGAGCTGTTCGATCTTGGCGTGACGATACTCGCAACGAGCCTTCATCTGTGCCACCTGATAGGAAGAGAAGCCGTCCAGATCCCCATCCTCCAGCTTGTTCTTGTACATCTTATCCAGTGCCAGGGCGAAGTTGATGTCTACGGTGGCGATGCGGTTCTCGTTGACACACATGACCACATTGGAACGACCCTCCAGCAACATATTCACAGCTTCCACGCCCATTTGGGTGGCGGTCAGCCGGTCACGGAGAGAGGGATCACCGCCCCGTATGATATGTCCGATCTTGTTGAAGCGGGTATCAATGCCGGTGCGATCCTGGATCTCCCGGGCAAGGCCCTGCCCGTAGGGCTGACCATCTGTGCAAGGAAGCCCCTCCCCGCAGATGGCGATCATACCGCGCTTCCCCTGGGCCCGGATGCTGGCGATCTTCTGGATGGCACGCTCCCGGTCAAAGGGAATCTCCGGGATAGCGATGCAGACAGCACCGGTGGCGATTCCCGCATACAGGGACAGAAGACCGCACCCGTTGCCCATGACCTCGGCAACGATACACCGGGCGTGGGACTCTGCGGTGTCCCGCAGGTCGTCGATCATCCGCAGGGCGGTGTTCAAGGCACTGTCAAAGCCGATGGTCAGCTCCGTAGCGGTGATGTCATTGTCAATGGTGCCGGGGATGCCGATGGAAGGGATGCCATGGTTGGTCAGATCGGTGGCTCCACGGAAGGTACCGTCACCGCCGATGGCGATGATGGCATCAATCTGATTCTCCTCGCAGACCCGGAGTGCCTTTTCCATGCCCTCCTTGGTCTTGAACTCCGGACAGCGGCTGGAGTAGAGGATGGTACCACCCCGGGTCACAATGTTGGACACGCTGTGGGTGTCCAGGGGGCGCAGGTACTTCTGCCGGATGACCTCGGGATCCTTCTCATTCGCCGCCCCGATCAACCCGGCATAACCGCCGAGGATGCCGACGACCTCCATGCCCTGGCTGATAGCCCGACGGGTGACGGCACGGATGGCCGCATTCATGCCGGGTGCATCGCCACCGGAAGAAAGGATACCGATTTTTCTGAACTTTACCATAAATATGAACCTCCTGCCGACAGTGCGGCCTGTAATGAATTTTCGCTTGCTGGTACTGCCCAGTCATTGACTGTCATTGACTGTCATTGACTGTCATTGACTGTCATTGACTGTCATTATCCGGCATGACCTCCCGGATGGCCTCCAGAAAAGCCCGGGAAGCGGCGGCCCGTCGGATATAGTCCCGTGTCTTCCCGGCGGCATAGGACAGCTTCAGGGTGCGGACACCGTGGTCGGACGCAATGCCCACGAACACGGTGCCCACCGGGTGCTCCGGTGTGCCTCCGCCAGGGCCGGCATAGCCGGTGGTGGACAGAGCCAGGTCAGTGTGGCAGACTCGACGGACACCCACAGCCATTTCGGCGGCAGTCTCGGCAGACACCTCCGTGTATCGGTCGATGGTGGCTTGGCTGACGCCCAACTGCTCTACCTTCATCCGGTTGGTGTAGGTGATGCACCCACCGGCAAATACTGCTGACGCACCGGGTACTGAGGTGATGCGCTCGCCCAGCATCCCGCCGGTGCAGGATTCGGCACAGGCAATCGTCAGCCCCAGCCGGGTCAGGGTCTGTACCAGCGCACTTTCCACATTCTCCACATCTACGCCGTAAATAAAGGGGCCAACCTCACTGCTCTGCACGGCTTCCACCAACCTGTCGCACAGAGCCGTGGCCTGCGCTTCACTGTCCGCCCGGGCAGTCACCCGTAGCCTGACCTCCCCCTCCTTGCAGTAGGGAGCCAGCGTCGGATTGGTGGAGGACACCATCAGGTCACAGAGCTTAGCCTCCACATCCGCCTCCCCCATGCCCATAATATGAATATTCCGGCTGATCAGGACACCGTCCGTGAACTGTGACAGCCAGGGCCTCACCTGCCTGTCAAACAGCGGCTCCAGCTCGGAGGGCGGGCCGGGTAGCAGGATGGCTGTCCGTTCCCCATCGCTGACGGCCAAGGCCGGGGCCGTGCCGTAGTCGTTGGGGAAGACCACCGCCCCCTGTGGCATCATTGCCTGCTTCTCATTGTTACAGGACATACAGCGACCCAGCTTCCCAAAGTAGGACTTGATGCGGGCGAGGGACTCCGCATGGAGCATCATGTCCCGGCCGAAGAAGGAGGCCACTGTTTCCTTGGTCAGGTCATCATAGGTGGGGCCAAGTCCCCCGGAGAGAATGACCAACTGAGCCGCCGGGCGGCCGTGTCCGGCGTAGGCTTCCTCCAGTGCCTGGGTCAGGCGGCCGGGATGATCCCCCACCACAGCCTGATGGTATACGCTGATCCCCATCCCCGCCAGGCGGCGGGAGAGGAAGGCGGCATTGGTGTTGACGATGTCCCCCAGCAACAGCTCCGTGCCGACACAGAGGATCTCCGCTGTGCGGATGGGAGCGGCGGGGGTGGTTTTCGGTTTGGCGTTTTCCATAGTACGATCCTGTTTCGTGAAAGTAAGCGATGGTCAGCGGGAGGCACCGTCGCCCTTGATGTGTACATCCATCTGGGCGTGGGGAACTTGGATTCCACCCTCTTCCAAAGCATGGGCGATGCCCTCGGTCAGGTCAAATTTCAGATTCCAGTAGTCACCGTTGGCGCACCAGACACGAACCGTGATCTCCAGACTGCTGTCGCCCACGGCGGTCATGCGGATGAAGGGAGCCGGTGTTTCCTGCACGCAGTCCTGCCCGGCGATCACCTGCCCGATCAGTTCCTTGACCTTTTCCGTATCTGCATCCAGCGGCACCCGGAAGCAAAGATCCAGGCGGCGGTTCTTCTCCCGTGAGAAGTTGACGATCACGGAGGAGATCAGGGAGCCGTTGGGCACCGTCACCTCCCGGTTGTCCGGCGTGACCAGCACGGTGTAGAAGATACCGACATCCTTGACTGTGCCGGACTGATCCATGACCTCAATGAAGTCCCCCACCTGGAAGGGGCGGAACACGAGCAACATGAGCCCGCCGGCCAGATTGGAAAGTGAACCCTGCAAGGCCAGAGCCAGGGCGGCCCCGCCGGTGGCCAGCACCGTGATGATGGAGGCGGTCTCCACGCCAAGGATGCCTATAAGGATGATACATAGGATGGCGTAACAACTGACCTTGACAAAGCTGAGCAGGAAGGAATGGAACATAGGATCCATCCGCTGGGTCAGCTTCCCATTACGCAGGAGGCGCAACAGGCAACGGATCAAGAGGGTACCGATCAGCAGTACCAGCAGGGCGGCGGCCAACCGCCAGCCGATGCGCACGCATCCGGCTACGAAGGAACTCCAGATACTGGAGAAGGTATTTGATGCTTCAGAAAACATCATACCGGACACGGGGGATGGGGCGAAGGAACGGAATAGGGGAACAATGGACATTCTGTTTTACCTTTCTTTCTTACAGAGAATTCCTGCATCCCTGCGGGAGGCTCCCCGCACGAAAGATGTTACGGAACTCAACGCTACATTATACCACGCCGTGCAGGTTTTGTAAACAAGTTTGGGGAAAAATCTTGACATTTTTTCAGCCTGGTTTTATAATGAAGCGGTAAATCAAGAGGAAACAGGAGCACCGGCAGTGGCATCGGAAAGCATGAGAAAAGAAGAGATCCAAGGGACATCGGCGAGTGTCCGTATGACCCCACCGAAAGACAGGCAGGCGGGAAGCGAATGCTGTCAGTGTCCCCGGCGCTGTCATGCCCGGCGGGCACAGGGGCAGGTCGGCTTTTGTGGTATGCCGGAGACGCTGTATGTGTCCCGCATTGCTCCCCATATGTGGGAGGAACCGCCGATCAGCGGCTCCTGCGGTTCCGGGACAGTGTTCTTCGCCGGTTGCAACCTGCGGTGCAGCTTCTGCCAGAACAGGGTCATCAGCCATGAGCGGCGGGGCACAGCCCTCACCGAGGATGACCTGATCCACCGCATCCTGGCTCTGGCTGACACAGGGGTACACAACATCAATCTGGTCACGCCCACCCACTATACCGATGCCCTGGCTCACCTGCTGGAGAGGGTCAAGCCCCGCCTGCACATCCCGGTGGTGTGGAACTGCGGCGGCTATGAGTCCCCGGAAGCCCTGGCTCGGCTGGAGGGGTTGGTGGACATTTACCTGCCGGACTTCAAGTATGTGTCACCGGAGCTGTCCCTGGCTCTGTCCGGGGCATCGGATTACGGAACAGTAGCCACGACAGCGGTGCAGACCATGTACGCCCAGACAGGGCCGGTGCTTTTTGATGAGGCCGGGATGATGAAGCGGGGCCTGCTGATCCGGCACCTGGTGCTCCCCGGCTACCGGCGGGAGTCCATCGCCGTGCTGGAGCATCTTTCGGCCATCCTGCCTTTGCCGGAAATCCGGGTCTCCATCATGAGTCAGTATACCCCGGAATTTGCCACGGACTGTCCGCAGAAGAGTCTCCACCGCCGCCTGACAGACTTTGAGTATCAGTCGGTGCTGGAGGCCGCTGACCGCCTGGGGATCGTCGGCTACCGGCAGGGCCGGGCCTCCGCCACAGGGTGCTACACCCCGGACTTCGGTGAGGGGAAGCTATAAGAGGAGCGACGAAAAAAGGGGGCCGCCCGGAGGCGGCCTTTTCGGATGTGCAGGGACAATCAGCGTACGTCGTTGTCGGTTGAGACGGGCTTCAAAGTGATGGCACGGACAACATAATAATGGTAATATGTGGTGTCGGCATAGTTGAAGCCGGGAACCGTGTCATAGCTGATTTGCAGTGTCTGTCCGCTTTTTGTAGTATACTGTTGAATCAGTAAGCCGGAGCCTACATCTTCTCCCTCAAAGCCAATCAAATCCACCACATCTTCAAGGAACATCCCTGTTTCTATGGAGTCAACGATGTCATCGGGAATGCGTTCATCGGGAACATGGTGTTCGCAACCGGTCAGAAAGCCGGAAAGCAGGCAAATACACAGGACAAAGGACAGTAGCATGGTGGTTGGGCGATGAATACTTTTTTCGTTGCGTGATACTTCTTTCTGTCTGTTCAGAGCCCATTTACGATGGGTAATGGCCTTGATAGGAGCAGTAGACTTTATCTTGTTGTTGGTGTACATGGGACTCACCTCCTGTTATGGTGTTTTTTACAAGTACATGATATCACAAAGTGACGGCTTTTTCAATATACGATAGTGATAGTTTACAAAAATGACACAAATTGCACTGTATAAAGAACCCCCCGGACAGGCATCCGGGGGGCTCTCCTCAGTAGGCTATGGTGGTCATCAGGGCGTATTCCGGCTGGGACACATCCAGACGGGAGCACTGTACCACGATGGGCTGGTCGCTCTGCACCAATATGGCGTAGGGCTTGTTCCGGGGGATCTTCTTCCCCTCATCGTTGACCATCTTGTCCAGGCGGATGTGGTTGGTGCGCTCATTCTCGCACACGGCGTGAAGCCCACGCAAAGGCTCACAGTCCTCAAAGTAAAGGGTCAGGTCAATGTGGGCGGTCTGACCGGAGAGGTTGAGCACACACACGGCTTCATGGGAGACAAACTCACCCTTGACCGTGTCGCTCATGTATCCGTCGGCGATCATCCAGGTATTCTTTCCGATTTCTACTGGCTTGGAGGCAGGCATACGCATCTTCCTTTCATGGTAGGCAATATTTTTCGTGAGAAAGTATACCATAAACTGTGGCGCAAGTCAAGTGGATGTGAAAATATTCAGGTGCAGAATTGCATATAAGTCGTTACAGTTCACCTACTCCCCCACAATGCGTTCCCTTTTCCGCCGTAGAGCACGGGCATCGAATGTGAATATAAACCTGTTTGAAAGTTCTTGAGGGGTGTCTGATCTGTAACCGGACTGCAAAATTTTGGCCAACATTGCATAAAAAGTTTACAAATTGCTATTGCATTTCGCCCCGTTATCGTGTATAATTGTGATAATTCACCCTTTGGTGAGTACTTTATTGTCCTAAGGAGGTCATTGTATGAAGAAGCTGTTGTGCATCCTGCTTGCCGGGTTGATGCTTCTTTCCGTCTGTGCCTGCGGGAACGGCACAGAGAACACACCGACGGATACATCTGCCGTCACAAAATCAGAAGAATCGGAACTGGAAACCAGAGAGCCCCTTGACATCCCAGACACCAGGTATGACGGCATGGAGTTGACCTTCCTGACCCGGGATGCCGGAGAATGGACCACCGTGGATATTTGTCCGGAAGATGAGAATCATACCGACAATATCAGCCAGGCCGTCTATGAGCGGAACGAGATCATTCGTGACAAGTACGGTATCATCATCAAGGAGATCCAGTCCACGGATGTCCCCGGTGCTGTTTCCAAGGAAGTATCCGTCAACAACGGTGATTTCCAGGTAGCCGTATCCAAGATTGAAGATGCATGCAACATGGTCAACAACCTGTACCTTACCAACCTCAATGCAACCGGCTGTGAGTATCTGGATGTCTCCAAGCCCTGGTGGGACAGCAAGCTGGCCGACAACATGACCATTGAGGATCGCCTGTACTTCGCCACCGGCGACCTCTTGACCAGCGACAACGACGGTACTTTTGCGATCATGTTCAACAAATCTTTGGCCGCAGACTGCAAGTTGCCGGATATGTATGAGCTGGTCAGCAGCGGTAAGTGGACCATGGATGCCATGTACCAGTATGAACTGCTGGCCGTGAGCGATAAGGACGGTGACGGCAAGCTCACCTATGACAGCGATGTGTGCGGCTTTGCCTACACCGGCGATACGCCCTACTGCATGCTCTATGCCGGCGGCGTGACCCTTGTCACCCGGGATGAAGATGGTAGCCTTGTGTACAGTCTGGATGTGGAACGCACATCCAATATATCTGATAAGGTCAAGTTGATCCTGAGTAAGGATATGACCGTGGACATGAATGCGGCCGGCGGCAACGTGATGGAGGTTGGTCAGAAGTGCTTCGGCGAGAATCACTGCCTCTTCTTCGGTGAGTGCCTGCAGTGCGTCACCCGTGTCCGTGGGTACGATGTGGATTTCGGTATCCTTCCCTACCCCAAGTACGACGAGGGACAGAAGGAGTATTGCAGTCTGATGGAGTGGGTCGGCGGCGTGGTATCTATTCCCCGCAGTGTCAGTGAGGATCAGCGGGGGATGATCAGCTCCATGCTGGAGGCCATGGCCTACTACTCTGTAGACACCCTGACGGAACAGTACTACGAGATCAACCTGAAGACCAAGCACTCCAAGGATGAGCAGTCCGGCCCCATGATCGACCTGATCCTGGCAAACCGCATCTACGACCTGGCATATACCTTCAAGTGGGGTAGTGTGGTTAATACTTTGGCCGGAACGATGCTCCCCAGCTCTTCCACCTCTGTGGCTTCTTCCAGCCAGAGATACCAGAAGTCCCTGGAAAACAATATGAATCAGCTTCTGAAGAAGATCCAGAACAACAAGTATGAGTGATATTCACCTCTGACGAAACATACCTATCCAGCCCTGCGTGACCTATGCCCGCAGGGCTTTTTCCGTTGCATTCTGTCCGCAAAAAGAGAAGGCCCCCTCTCAACGAAGGAGCTTTCTCTTTATTCTGTATTCAGGTCTGCATCACTTGAAGGATTCTTCCACAGCCACAGCCACAGCCACGGTCGCGCCGACCATGGGGTTGTTGCCCATGCCGATCAGGCCCATCATCTCCACATGTGCGGGGACGGAGGAGGAACCGGCGAACTGTGCATCCGAGTGCATACGGCCCATGGTATCCGTCATGCCATAGCTGGACGGGCCTGCGGCCATGTTATCCGGGTGCAGGGTACGGCCTGTACCGCCGCCAGAAGCCACGGAGAAGTACTTCACGCCGTTCTCCACGCACCACTTCTTGTAGGTACCGGCAACCGGGTGCTGGAAGCGGGTGGTGTTGGTGGAGTTCCCGGTGATGGACACGCCCACCTTCTCCAGCTTCATGATAGCCACGCCCTCCGGCACATTGTCAGCACCGTAGCAACGGACTGCGGCCCGGGGACCCTTGGAGTAGGGATGCTCATCCACGATCTGCACGGTCTCCGTGTAGGGATCAAAGACGGTCTTCACATAGGTAAAGCCGTTGATCCGGGAGATGATCATAGCGGCATCCTTGCCCAGGCCGTTCAGGATGACACGCAAGGGCTTGGTGCGCACCTTATTGGCATTCAGGGCGATCTTGATGGCGCCTTCCGCAGCGGCGAAGGACTCATGTCCGGCCAGGAAGCAGAAGCACTCTGTCTCATCGGACAGCAGCATCTTGCCCAGGTTGCCATGACCCAGACCGACCTTGCGGTTCTCAGCCACGGAGCCGGGGATGCAGAAGGACTGCAAGCCGATACCGATGTTGGCGGCGGCAGAGGCGGCGGTCTTGTCGCCGGTCTGCTCGGCTACCTTGATGGCAATTGCGGCGCCGACAGTGTAAGCCCACTTGGCGTTCTCAAAGCAGATGGGCTGGGTTTCTGTGACGATGGTGTAGGGATCAATGCCCCGGGCGGCGCAGATGTCCTTGCACGCATCAATGGAGGAGATACCGTATTCCTTCAGTACGCCGAGGATCTTCGCCTCGCGTCTTTCATATCCTTCAAACTGTGCCATTTTGATATTCCTCCTTCTCATTATTCCTTGCGGGGGTCAATGTACTTGACCGCACCGTCCTCGGGATTGAAACGGCCGTAATGACCCTTGGCCTTCTCATATGCCTCATTGGGCTCCATGCCCTTCTTGATGAAGTCTGTCATCTTACCCAAGGATACAAATTCGTAGCCGATCACCTGGTCATCCTCATCCAGAGCCATACGGGTGCAGTAGCCCTCGGTCATCTCCAGGTAGCGGACACCCTTTTCCCGGGTTCCGTACATGGTACCGACCATGGAGCGTGCGCCCTTACCCAGATCCTCCATACCGGCACCGATCACCAGACCGCCCTCAGAGAAAGCGGACTGGGTACGGCCGTACACGATCTGCAGGAACAGCTCCCGCATGGCGGTATTGATGGCATCGCACACAAGGTCTGTATTCAGCGCCTCCAGAATGGTCTTACCCGGCAGGATCTCAGCGGCCATAGCGGCGGAGTGGGTCATACCGGAGCATCCGATGGTCTCCACCAGTGCTTCCTCAATGACACCGTTCTTGACATTCAGGGACAGCTTGCAGGCACCCTGCTGGGGCGCACACCAGCCCACACCGTGGGTGTATCCGGAAATGTCCGTGATCTGCTTTGCCTGGATCCACTGACCCTCTTCGGGCAGGGGAGCCGGGCCATGGTTGGGTCCCTGCGCAACAGTACACATATGCTGAACCTCTTGGCTCATGGCGTACTTGCACGAAAAGTTTTCGTTGCTCATTGTTTTATCTCCTTTTGTTTTTTTACACTATCACTATCACAGTATGTCGCAAGGATGTATCAGTCAGAAAGACAGGCAGCGGGCGACTCACTCCTCATCAGCATCAGCCAGCGCTTCGATCAGGGGTGTGATGGCACCAAGATACGCCTCCCCGATGTAGAAGGCTCCGTCGGCTGTGGGATGTACGCCGTCGGCAGAATAGTAGGCAGGCTCCTCAATCATGCCGTCACGGAACACCTCGTCCATGGGCAGGTACGCATCGGCGTACCGATCCGACAGCTTCTTTATGATCGCCTGCTTCCGATCCAGCTCGGCACGCAGGATGCGCTTATCCTCCCCGTTCTCCAGTAGGAAGGGCTGGATCAGCAGGATCCTCGCCTTTGTCTGTGTCCTGACAGTTTCAAGAACTGTACGCAGATTTTCTTCAAATGCCGCATCGGTGGTCTCTATCCCGTGTGAGTAATGGTGCCATACATCGTTGATTCCGATCATAATGGACACAATATCCGGCTGAATGTCCACAAAGTCAGACTTCAGCCGAGAGACCAGATGCTCTGTCCGGTTACCGCTGATACCCAGATTGATGAAATCAAACTGAATATCCGGAAATGAATCCTGAAGCATAGCCGAGGCATAATGCGGATACCCTTCCCCCAAATCATGGGGGTTACTTCGGTCTCGCCCGGCATCGGTGACGCTGTCACCCTGGAACAAAATCTTCATTTCGTTTTGTACCTTCCCGTTCTCTGTGTAGCAGTTGATGGTTGGTTCAGTCTACGATCTCACCGTACACCACGCCGAAGGCGCAGGCGGCATTGCATTCATCGGTATCAATGTGCATAGCCAGCGCATACTTGGGGCTGACACGGCACACCACATCGTCGTAAATGGTGGTGCGCTCGGACTGGATCCGCACCTTGACGATCTGTCCGTTCTCCACGCCGAAGTCGGCGGCTTCCTGGGGGTTGAAGTGGATATGACGCTTGGCGATGATCACGCCCTCGTTGATCTCCAGCTCACCGGCCGGGCCTACCAGCTTCAGGCCGGGGGTACCTGCCACATCTCCGCTCTCACGGACGGGCACATCCTTCAGCCCCAGTGCTCTGGCATCAGTGAAGGAAAGCTCCACCTGATTGGCCGGACGGGTAGGGCCAAGGACGCTGACCATCATCTCTCCCTTGGGGCCGACCAGCTTGATCTTGTCGTTGGCCGTGGCAAACTGACCGGGTTGGCTCAGTATTTTCTTCACCACCAGGGTGGCGTCCGGGCCATACAGGACCTTGACCGCCTCATCGGTCAGGTGAATGTGCCGTGCGGAAGTCTCAACAAGGATTTTTTTACTGTTACTGTAACTGTAACTGTTCTCCATACAAACATTCCTCTCTTTGAATTGGCTTTGTAAGTGGTACGACAGGATGCTTCATAAATCGCATACATTGTTATTATAACATAAAACACCTGCGTTGTAAAGGCTTATTCTCAAATTATTTTCACTTTCCTGCATAGGTTTTTCCCCCTCCGGACATACTGTTTTCGGATATTTTCACCACAGGGCGGGATCCCTGGGGTTTGGGAACAGGAGGCACAGTTGCACCATGCGCACAGAGCAGACGGACAACAGCAAGACAAGGTCAGGAGCCGGAGGAAGATCTGATACCTCCTCCGGAGAGAAGGATAAAGACCGGAATCGGGAGCGGGAGGACGGGAAGGAAAGCCGGAACCGGCAGGCGGCAGATGAGCTGGAGAACATAGCCAAATCCGCCTCCGTGGTCGCCGCCAATGAGCGGGAATCCATCTACTGTCTGTCCATCATCGGTCAGATCGAGGGGCACTACCTGCTTCCGGAGGGACAGAAGGCCACCAAATATGAGCAGTTGATCCCGCTCCTTGTGTCAGTGGAGGAGGACGACAGCATGGATGGCCTTCTGGTCGTCCTGAACACCATGGGTGGCGATGTGGAGGCGGGGCTTGCTCTGGCGGAGCTGATCGCCTCCATGAAAAAACCCACCGTGACCCTGGTGCTGGGGGGCGGCCACTCCATCGGCGTTCCACTGGCGGTGGCAGGCAAGCGTTCCTTCATCGTACCCAGCGCCACCATGACCATCCACCCGGTGCGCATCAGCGGCACGGTCATCGGGGCACCCCAGACCTTCCGGTACTTTCAGGATATGCAGGCCCGCATCCTGCATTTCATCTGCGCCCACAGCCGGATCAGTGAGGAGGTGTTGCGGGACATGCTGATGCGGCCGGATCAGATCGCCAACGATGTAGGCACTGTATTGGAGGGCAAAGAGGCTGTGCAGGCCGGACTGATCGGGCAGATCGGCGGATTGGATGCGGCGTTGGATGCCCTGCGGGAGATGATACGGAGCAACCGGGAAGCAAGAAAATAAGGAATACGCTTGAGGAACTTCCTTAAAGAAGTTCCCCACCGTATTCCTCGTTCGTAAAATCATACTTCGTCCGCCCGGTACATCCAGATGGGCAGGGGGAGCCACAGCCGCAGGGTGGGCGGTAGCTGGCGGCGAGCCGGGCACACAGGGGCAAACAGGACGCTCATGGCCTCCTCATGGGACAGCTCCAGATCCGGCACTTTGGTCGGGTCGGAATCCTCCGTCACGGGGACGCCATCCTTGACTGTCATGCGGAACCGCTCATCCCCGGCAAATCCGTGGATCAGCAGATCAAAGGAGCCATCCGGGAGCGGGTCGAAGGTTGCCTTGAGTCTGAAGAAAGCCTCTGTCACCAGGCGGAAGTTCAGCACGGTATAGCTCATGGAGCACCCCACCTGTACACCCTCCGCCACCGGGGAAAGGGCATCCACATACGCCGCCTGATGGGCAGGCAGGCGCACACGCATACTGTCAGCCGTTAGGGCATCGTGGAGATCCGCCAGGAATGTCATGAAGTCCTCCGGGCGGTGCACCTTGATCTCGGAGACCAGGCCGTCCGGCTCCACGATGGCGTAGCCTGCCAGCGTGTCTCCCTCACAACCGGCCCACAGTGTGGCCTGCCAGTTGGTCATGATGTCATAGAAGTCTGTAGCGGGGCGAAGCGGCACATAGGGGCCGGTGGCGGACAGTGCCATGATCCGGTCAAGGCACGAGGCATCCCCCGGTTCCACCCGGGAGAGGGCGAAGCGTGTCCCCCTCTCTGCGCCGTAGGTGTGCCGGAGGTTGTCGGAATTGAGGACAAAGGTGTAGCAGAGGCCCGCCTTCTCATAGGAGAAGTACCGGTACCGCTGACGGCGGCCGCCCAGGGTGGACAGGGCAATGCCGTCCTTCACCATGTCCGAGAGGGCCAGGTGCATACAGTCTTTCATGTAGCCCCTGCCCCGGGCCTCGCTGGCCACGGCCACATTGCCGATCCCCCGGCAGGGTAGCGTGATACCGCACACACTGATCTTATGGGAGAAGGCCCCTACAGCGGCCACGCATCGGCCATCCTCCGTCACCACATAGTTCTCGCACTGGGGGGAACGGCCGGGTCGGTACAATTTGGGAAGCAGGGTGCGGAAGTCCCGTCCGGTTCCTGTGAAGCCGAACACATCATTGATCAGTGCCATGAACTCCTCATAAGGGACTGCTGTCCCCACAGAGCAGGAAACCTTCATACCCTGCATTCCCCTTCCTGTTTGATTACTTGTTTTTCAGGTACTCGTCAATGGCACGGGCGGCGGTCTTGCCTGCGCCCATAGCCAGGATGACAGTGGCGGCACCGGTCACGGCATCGCCGCCGGCATACACGCCCTCCCGGGAGGTAAGACCGGTCTTCTCCTCCACGATGATGCCGCCGTGGCTGTTGACATCCAGACCCTTGGTGGTGGATTTGATCAGGGGGTTGGGAGAGGTACCGATGGACATGATCACGCAGTCCACATCCAGTTCAAACTCGGAACCGGGCACCTCCACCGGACGGCGGCGACCCTTGGCATCCGGCTCGCCCAGCTCCATGCGGATGCAACGGATGCCCCGGACAAAGCCGTTCTTGGGATCCCTGCGGTCATCCGGGTTGTTGTAGCCCAGGATCTCCACCGGGTTGTTGAGCAGGCGGAACTGAATGCCTTCCTCCATGGCGTGCTCCACCTCTTCCCGACGGGCAGGCAGTTCTTCCATGGAGCGGCGGTAGATGATGGAGACCTCATCGGCACCCAGACGCAGGGCTGTACGGGCGGCGTCCATAGCCACATTGCCGCCGCCGACCACAGCCACCTTACGGGCCTCCATGACCGGGGTAGCAGAGCCTTCCCGGTAGGCCTTCATCAGGTTGTTCCGGGTCAGGAACTCGTTGGCGGAGTACACACCCTTGAGGGATTCACCGGGGATGCCCATGAACCGGGGCAGACCGGCACCGGAGCCGATGAACACAGCCTCGTAGCCGTCCTCGAACAGCTCGTCCACGGTGATGGTCTTGCCGATGACCACATTGGTCATCATCTCCACACCCATAGCCTTCAGGGTGTCCACTTCCTTCTGCACGATGGCCTTGGGCAGACGGAACTCCGGAATACCGTACATCAACACACCGCCGGCCACATGCAGAGCCTCAAACACCGTCACGGCGTACCCTTCTTTGGCCAGGTCTCCGGCGCAGGTCAGGCCGGAGGGGCCGGAACCGACGATAGCCACCTTATGGCCGTTGGGAGCAGGGACAGTCGGCTTTTCTGTGGCATATGTATTGTGCCAGTCAGCCACGAATCGCTCCAGCCGTCCGATGCCTACCGGCTCGCCCTTGATGCCCCGGACGCACTTGGACTCGCACTGCGTTTCCTGGGGACACACACGGCCGCAGACAGCGGGCAGAGAGGAGGACTGATGGATGACCTGGTAGGCACCCTCAAAGTCGCCCTCAGCCACCTTGGAAATGAACTCGGGAATGTGGATGTTCACCGGACAACCGCTCACGCAGGCAGGATTCTTACAGTTAAGACAGCGGGCAGCCTCGTCCAGGGCAGTGGCCTCATCGTACCCCAGAGCCACCTCGTTAAAGTTATGGGCCCGGACAGCCGGATCCTGGGTGGGCATGGGGTTCTTCTTCAGCGACATATTCTTCTTGACCGGCATCTCACTTTACCTCCTTCTTGTACAGGTTGCACTCCGCTTCTCTGGCGTGCTGCTCGAAGTCCCGGTACATGGTGCTACGGGACATAGCCTCATCAAAGTCCACCTCAAAGCCGTCAAAGTCCGGGCCGTCCACGCAGGCGAACATGGTCTTCCCGCCCACGGTCAGCCGGCAACCGCCACACATACCGGTACCGTCGATCATAATGGGGTTCATGGAGACGACCGTCTTGATCCCGTAGGGCTTGGTGGTAGCGACGACGAACTTCATCATGATCAGCGGGCCGATGGTGATGACCTCGTCATAGGTCTCCCCGGCCTCGATAGCCTCCTTCAGGGGCACAGTGACAACGCCCTGCCGCCCATAGGAACCGTCATCGGTCATGATGGTCAGCTTATCCGAGCAGGCGCGGAACTCATCCTCCAGGATCAGCAGATCCTTGGAGCGGAATCCGACGATGGTATGCACTTCACAGCCCAGCTCATGGAGACGCTGTGCCACAGGCAGGGCGATGGCGCAACCCACGCCGCCGCCGACCACGCAGACCTTGCGCAGGCCTTCGGTCTCCGTAGGCTTTCCGAGAGGCCCGACGAAGTCCTGAATGGACTCGCCCTCCTCCTTGCGGCCCAGTGCGTCAGTGGTGGCACCCACCATCTGGAAGATGATCTTGACGGTGCCGGCCTCTGGGTCGGTTCCGGCAACGGTCAGGGGGATCCGCTCCCCTTCCTCGTCCACGCGCAGGATGATGAACTGACCGGCCAGTGCCTTCCTGGCAACCAGCGGGGCCTCAATGTCCATCATGACCACCGTTGGGTTGAGAACTTTCTTGTGAACAATTCGGTACATGATGTTGATTCCTTTCTCTGATCTTTATGGAGTTATTCAACACCCTATATAATAGCATAAGTTCAATAAAAAATCAAGAGTTTGCAGAAATTTTGACAAACTTCTGCGCAGGAAATAGTTACAGTTCAGGTAGGGTACGGGGGAACGCCTGGGGGCTTCTTGAAAGAAGCCCCCAGACCCCCAAGAACTTTCAAAACAGGTATTGTGAATGATTCGGAGCGTTATTCTGTCATATATTTGCTGTCGTTTTCCCGGAGGAGCCAGCGTTACTGATACCCGAAATAGCAAAAACGCCTTCGCGGGGACCCCTCGCCCCGCTCTACGGTGGAAAAGGGAGCGAACTGCGGGGGCAGGTGAACCGTAACAGGAAGTAGGTTACAGTTCAGGTGGGGGACAGGGGATGCGGCAGCATGAATGGCGTGAAGCCCGGTTCTCCCTTACCGGTTGGCCAGCCGTTCCATCCAGCCGACCGTATACTCCGAGCCGGTGGCCACCAGATTATTGAGGAACAGCACGGTGTCCACACCCTGCTCCTCGACAAAGGTTTGGATGTTCCCCCGCCAGAAGCGGTAGTCCACCGCATACACATACTCGTAGGAGTCAGCCAGCATGGGAATGAAGGCATTGCCGTAGGATTCCTTCATAATAAGGATAGATGATCCGTCATGCAGCTCCTCATTATGGGTCATATAGTAGGGATAGTCTCCGTTGACAAAACAGCGGTACCGTTGGGAACTGCCAAACAGGGTCTCCGCATCCGGATCCACCAGCGGGCACTCCAGCACCTCCCCCTCCACGGTGGTGATGGTCACATGATCCACCACCCGGGATGCGTAAGCAACGATGGTATCCGGGTTGCGGTACATGGCTTCACTGCGGGTATGCGTGTACAGAGAACCACGGAACTCGTGGATCTCGTACATATCATACTCCTCCAGGGCGGGGTACGGACGCCCCACCGTATCCAGCAGGACACGGCTGGCATAGTAAGCCCCCTTGGCCGTCCAGTGGTGATCGGTACGGAAGTATATGTACTCGTCATAATGCGCCCGCATGGTGTCGCAGATGTTCACTGTGATCGGAGGGCTGGTAATTCCCGCCTGCTGTCCGTAGGACTCAATGGCCCGGTACATGAAGTCGATGGCTTCCTCTCCATCGGAAACGCCGATCTTCTCCTGCACATCCTCCGTCAGTCCGAAGCAGTAGGACAGCGGCACCACCATGACATAGACCTGTGCCTTCCCATCCAGACGCTGGGCTGTGGTGGTGACCAGGCGGGCATACCGCAGGGACATATCCCGGCTGAAGCTGTACAGCTCATATCCCCGGTCTCCCACCACATAGTACTGATCCATGATCTCACCCACATCGCCATCGGGCAACTTGACCGTCTCTGTCTCTGTATCCGTGCTACCATGTTCACTTCCCGGCTCCTCCGGCGGGTCGGTTTCCCACACAAAGGTCTCCCCGGTGTCGATGACCTCCCCCACCTGATTGCCACTGCTGATGCTCTCGCCGCCGATGCCGTACAGGCTGCGTACAAGGTCATTCATCCGGAGCAGCTTTTCCCGTGCCGGGAAGGTATCGGAATACCACAGGCTGATCTGCTCGGTGTACTCACCGGACAGGAAGGAGGCAAGGGTAAAGTCAGGGAACTCTGTCAGGGTGCGCTTCTCCTCCTCGGATTCCGTAGGTCGCAAGGGCAGGATGAATCCCCATACGCAGACGGCCACAAGCACGGCGGAAAACAGGATGACCTTCACCCAGGAAAAGAATTTCTGTGATTTCATAGTCAGTCCTCCTTGTCAGAAGCGGAAGTACAGGAAGGGATTGTAGCTGTTTCCCACCAGTGCCAGCAGGGACAGCCCCACAAGCCCCACCGGGACGATCGCCGTCAGCGCATCATACACGCCCACAGCCGCACAGGAAAACGTACCGCTCTTCTCTTCCCTGCGGCGGGCAAAGAATTTTCCGATGGCCGGGCACAGGGGCGTACAGGCCAGGACGGATACGGCCAGCAGGAAGATGTTGTTCAGGAACACCGTCCGGGCGGTCATGTCCAGGAAAGCATTGCCATTGAGGGTGAAAATACCCCGGCAGGCAGTGAACAGCATGGAAAGGTCCGTGTAGTAGAAGATCATCCAGCCAAAGCAGACCGCCACCAGCGTGCAGGCCGTCCGAAGGGCACGGAGGACACCGTGGGGTTGTTTCTTCAGCCGGAGCACATACTTCTCGAAGACCAGCAGGACGAAGTAGTACAGCCCCCACAGGACAAAATTCCAGCTTGCCCCGTGCCACAGCCCGGTCAGGAACCAGACCACCAGCATATTGAAGATATGCCGCAGGGGGCGCACACGGTTGCCGCCCAGCGGTATGTACACATAGTCACGGAAGAAGGAGGACAGGGAGATGTGCCACCGCCGCCAGAAATCCGTCACAGAGTCAGCCACATACGGGTAATTGAAATTCTCCCGGTAGTGGAAGCCCACCATCAGCCCCATGCCGATGGCCATATCCGAGTAAGCGGAGAAGTCCAGGTAGATCTCCAGCATGTAGCACACCGCCGCCAACAGGATAGCCGCCCCGGAGGTTCCTGCCAGGGCGGCGCTCTCCGTGGGGATCAGGTCAGCCACCATGGCGGCACAGCCGTTGGCCAGCAGGGCTTTCTTGGCAAGTCCCACCGAAAAACGGGTCACGCCACGGCTGACATCCGACAGGGTACAGCGGCGGTTCAGGATCTCCTCATGGACATCGCTGTACCGGATGATGGGCCCGGCGATGCACTGGTGGAACAGGGCGGCGTACAAAAGGAGCAGGGCGTAATTTTTCTGCGCCGGCACCTCTCTCCGGTAGACATCCACCACATAGGAGATGAGCTGGAAGGTGTAAAAGGAAATTCCGATGGGCAGGGTGATCTGCGGGATGACCTCCGGGAAGCCCACCAGCGACCGGATATTCTCCAGGAGGAAGCCCGTATACTTGAACACAGCCAAAAGACCCAGGCTGATGACCAGCGTCAGCACCAGCCACAGGCGGCGGTGCCGTTCTGTCCGTCCGATCATCCGTGCGCCGATGTAGCAGACCAGCGTCATACCCATCAGCAACAGCACCAGCCGGGGGCCGCCCCACGCATAGAAGATCAGGGAAGACACCAGCAGGACGGCATTTCTGGAACGGATCCCCGGCATGATGGCATAGATGAGGTAACATATGACCAGGAAGACAAACACGAAAAGCAAGCTGGAAAAGACCATGCAGGGTGCCTCCTTGTGCAAAAACATAGTAGATTCCTTCCAAATCCGCCTATACTATATCATATTTCTACAGAATTGTCAAGTGTTTTAAGGAACCGCTGATTGATTCGGCGGCACATCTGTTTGAAAGTCTTTGAAGGGGTCTGTACTCCCCGTACTCCCCGGCTGAACTGTAACAGGAAAACAGGAATTGCTGAAAAGAAATTGCCGAAAAGACTATACAAAAGCGGGAAAATGTGATATAATACGGTGGGTATGCCCGGGACGCAGGAGCAGTCCCGGCTCAGAAAGGATACGATCACACCAGTATGGAGAATCAAAAAAAGAACGGCAAGAACAGCGGCGGGTACAGCCAGGATAGAAAATACAACAACAGAGGCGAAGAAGGATACAAGCGAAACGGAAACGGAGACGGACGCACCGGTGTCAAGAAGTACCCCGCTGACAGGAATTTCACGCCCCGGGACACGGCGCAGGGTGACGGCAACCGGCCTCACGGCGGGAAGCCCTATAGCGGCAAGCCTTACGGAAAAAAGTCTGCACCCAACGGCAGACCGTCTGCCGGAGGCCACGGCGGGTACCATTCAGAAAACCGCTCGGAGAGCCGCCCGGAGAGCCGCTCAATGAGCCGCTCAGAGAGCCGCCCTCAGCATCACACCGAGAACCGCTTCCGGGAGGATGCGGATGCACACATGAATGACTACCGGGAACCACTCCCGGAGAATCGCCCGTCCGACACGGAGGAACAGGAGGAGGGTCAGGGTCTTGTCATCGGCCGCAACGCCGTGCGGGAACTGCTCCGCTCCGAGCGCACGGTGGACAAGCTGTTGGTGCGCCGGGGAGACCGGGAAGGCTCCATCGTGGTGCTGGTGGCTGAAGCAGTGAACAAGGGCATCCCCGTGGTGGAGGTGGACAAGGCCAAGCTGGACGACATGGCCGGGTTCGTCCCCCATCAGGGTGTCATCGCCATGGTGGCGCAGAAAGAGTACTGCTCCGTGGAGGACATCCTGGCCATCGCCGCCGAACGGGGCGAGAAACCGCTGATCGTCATTGCCGATGGCATCACCGACCCCTACAATCTGGGGGCACTCATCCGTTGCGCCGAGGGTGTCGGTGCCCACGGACTGATCATCCCCCGCCGCCGGGCGGTGGGGCTGACCGCTCTGGTGGCCAAGTCCTCTGCCGGTGCCATGGAGCATCTGGCCGTGGCCAAGGTGTCCAATATCGCCAGCACCATCCAGATGCTGAAGCGGGAGGGCGTATGGTGCTTTGCCGCCGAGGCGGGCGGGAAGGCCTACTATGAAACGGACTTCACCGGCCCCTGTGCCCTGGTGTTCGGCAGTGAAGGTGACGGCGTTTCCCGTATCGTCAAGGAAAGCTGTGATGCCATTGTCTCCATTCCCATGTACGGCAAGGTGAACTCCTTCAATGTGTCCACCGCCGCCGCCGTCATCCTGTCCGAGGCCGCAAGACAGCACAAGACCACCGGCCAGTCATAAGCACATAAAGTCAGCACCCCTCTGCCTGCTCATCACTTTACCCTAAGGAGGTATCTGCCGTGACTGATCCCGATACATCCCGCACGCCCCGCCCGGAGCAAACCGACTGGGGCAAAAAGCTGAAAGAATTCATGGAACGAACACCGGAAGAGGCTGACACCCCGGTGGGGGAAGCTCCGGACAGCACCCTTCGCCCGCTGACTGCGGAGAAGGACAGCACCTTCGACGATGAGTTGGCGGCTCTTTTGCGGGCACAGTTGGCTCCACGCCCCCAGCCCGCTGTCGCCACTGCGGCCGATGGGGCTGACCGGACAGCAGAGCCGGTGGAGGTCAGGCCTGTCTGCGGGGAAACCGAGACGGATGCCGGGGAGGGGTCTGCCCCGGGGGCGGCTGAATCGACAGTTCTCCCGTCTGAAGAACCGCCGGTCAGGACAGATGCCCGGGAAAAACCGGACGCCGGACAGCCTGACAGAGACGCATCAAATGTAGAAACAGATATAAATACTGGAACAAAATCCGAGACAGAAGCGGAAGCAGTGCCGGAGCCATCGGACATGGAGGAAACCCCAGAGCAGGACGACAGTTCATCCAGTCCATCTCCGGTTGCGGACAGCGACAACCAGCCTGCCCCTGCCCCGGACGATGTGCTCAATGGGCTTCCCATGTCCTCCCTCCTGACCTCGGCGGCCTTCCTGAACGGGCTGGACGAGGTAGCCCGGCGACAGGTACTGGCCATCATCCGGGCGGATCAGCCTGCGGAGGTGACTGACCCGGTCGCCGCCGCACCGGAAGGTACCGGAACCGCAATGGAAAGGCAAGAGGACTGCGCACCGACCATTGAGGCAGAGGATAAGGCGGTTCCGCCCTCCGAAGAGACAGCAGGAGAGAAGGATCAGGAAGACCCGGATCCCCTGGCTGACCTACCCCTCCGCCATCCCAGCCCCCGGCGCAAGACCGCACCGCCACGGAACCGCACCTACGACGACCCCATGCAGATCAGTCTGGACAGCGCCTTCCGTCTTGTCGACAGTGCCCCTGCCACCGGAGAGGATATGACCGCCGGAGATGATACCGGCACCACGGACACACCCCGGCCAGAGTCCAAGGCCAGCCAAACGCCCCGGGAAGAGGTTGACCGGAACGACCGGGACGACGAAATGTACCTGCGGCTGGGCTATGAGGAAGAGCTTCGTGCCACCGCCGCCGGGGCTGCCCGAGCCGACAGGGCCAAGCGCAAGGTGACTCGCCGGGAGCGGGTGGGCACCCGCAATGCCATTCCCGCCGCCTATCGGGGCAAGGAGTACAGCGGCCGCCGTATGACCGCCCAGGTAGACGCCACCTACCACCGCACCCTCATGGGGGATGTGACACGCCTGTCCCTGGCCGTGCTGGGGCTTCTTGTCGGGCTTTTCTACGATCTCTTACCCCTGGTAGCCAGCGGAACCCTGTCCCCTGGTGGGGCTGTTCCGGCACTGTTGGATTTCACCGGGAGTGTTGGCTATCCCCTGTGTGGGTTGGCCATCCTGATCCTCTTCTCCCTGCCCTGCGTGACCCGGCTGGTTCTGGGTCTGCGCAGTCTGTGGGATTTTGAACCGGTGCCCTTTGCCGTGCCTGCCCTGGCACTGGTCGTGGGGCTTATCAATGGCATTCTGTCCTGCTTCACCATCGGGGGGGAGGCTCTGTCAACCGTTACGCCCGGTCTGTTCTGCGGCGGCGTGCTGGCCATCCTCTCCATGACCTGTCTTTGCGACCTTCTGTCCGACCTGGCGGAGCGACAGAGCTTCCGTGCCGTGTCCTCCGGGAAAGCCCGGTTCGTCATGACCCGGGAACTGGCTGACCGCTCCCCGGAGCTGTCCGGAGCAGCGGATGAGGCAGGCACCGACAACCAGCCCTCCCGCCGTGATACGGTCAGGACGCTGTATGTGCGCCGGGCACTGGGTGTCTCCGACTTCTTCACCTGGGCCAACCGGTATCAGGCCCGGCTGGGTCTTCTGAACTACTTCCTGCCCCTGGTCCTTCTGCTTGCCATCCTGTGCGGCGGACTGTATGCCGTGTGGGGCGGAGATGTTTTGACGGATGTCCCCCGCCTCTTCACCGCCGTGTTCCTCTGCTGTCTGCCGGGGGCTTACCTCCTGTCCCTGTCCCTCCCCCACTTCCTGGGCAACCGGATGCTGGCGGAAAAGGGATGCACGGCCACCGTCATCGGGAAGGCCACGCCGGACATATATGTGCCGCCCCTGTCCCGCCGACGGAGCACCCGCATCCTCATGGCGGACGGCTTTGCCCTGCGGGCGGTGTCCCCCAATATCATCACGGTGCGGGGCGACCCGCAGGTCGAAACCTGGCGCACCATGGCGTGCAAGCTGTTCACCCTCCTTGACAGTGCCCTGGCCGAGACGGAAATGCCGGTACGGCAGGAGGAGCTGGACTGCATTCGGGTGGAGCTGGCAGAGTCCGGGGAACAGTTTTTGCGGCTGTACATGACGGACACCCGCCGGGATGAGACGGTGGAGGTCATGGCCGGCACCCATGAGGCGCTGACCCAGCAGGGTATTGCTCTGCCCTCCGTCAGCCGGGAAGCCTCCTTCCGCAAGACAGCCAATGCCCAGGTGATGTACCTGGCCTTTGACCGCCGGTTCCGCATGGCCTGCGCCGTGGAGTACAGGCTCCAGCTCTCCTTTACCCGTGCTGTCCGCAAGCTGGATAGCTTGGGCTGTCGGGTGTCCCTGGTCTCCTATGACCCGCTGGTCAGCCCGTCCTCCCTGTCCTCCCCTGGGGCTTCCCCCCTGCCCCCCCTGGAGCTGATCCATCCCCGGCAGTACAGCGAGCTGTATGCCATGCGCAGTGGCGGGCTGATTGCTTCCGAGAAGGGCACCGACATATTCCTGCCCTACATGGCCTGTCACCGGATGCGGAAAGCCTTTCGCCGGGGTGCTCTGCTTTCCTGGCTGGCTCTCCCCCTGTCGGCGGCGGTCTGCCTCCTTCTGTCCTTGCAGGGTGTGGATGGGGTCACACTCTCTGCCTTTGCTGTCCTGTGGCAGCTGCTCCTGGGCGGTCTTTCTGCCCTGTCTGTGGCTCTGACCGTGACCCGGCAGTCCCTGGAGCCTACCCTGCGGGCAAAGACCCCTTCCCATGCCGGGAAGAACCAAAAATCATGAAACGGATATTGTAAGTAATGATGAATCAAAATGAAAAGCGCATGATCCTGACCTCGGTGCAGAAGCCCGGCCGCTACGCCGGGGGTGAGTACGGTCAGATCATCAAGGACAAGGCCTCTGTCAAGGCTCGCTTCGCTTTCTGCTTCCCCGACACCTACGAGATCGGTATGTCCAATCTGGGCATCCGCATCCTGTACCACTGTCTGAATCAGCATGAGAACATCTGGTGCGAGCGGGTGTATGACCCCTGGGTGGATATGCAGGAGGTCATGCGGGCGCACCACCTCCCGCTGACCGCCATGGAAAGCGGCGACCCCATCCGGGATTTTGACTTTGTGGGATTCACCCTGCAGTATGAGATGTCCTACACCAATGTGCTCAACATGCTGGATCTGGGCGGCATCCCCCTGCGGGCCGCTGACCGGGGGGAGAACCACCCGCTGGTCATCGGCGGCGGGCCATGCGCCTACAACCCGGAGCCTGTGGCGGATTTCTTTGACCTGTTCAACATCGGGGAGGGCGAGGAAATGCTTCCGGCCATCGTGGAGCTGTACATCCGCATGAAGCAGGACGGATCCTACACCCGGGCCGCCTTCCTCCATGAGGCCGCCCGCAGTATTCCGGGCGTGTATGTCCCCTCCCTGTTCACCGTCACCTACCATCCGGACGGCACCGTCAAGGCTTACACCCCGGTGTATGACGACATTCCCCCCGTGGTGACCAAGCAGATCATAAAAGACCTTGACACCGCCCCCTTCCCCAGTCAGGTGGTCATGCCCTACATTGAGACGGTGCAGGACAGGATCACTGTGGAGGTAGGCCGGGGCTGCATCCGAGGCTGTCGCTTCTGTCAGGCAGGCATGACCTACCGCCCGGTGCGGGAAAAGACCCCGGATGTCATCAACTGTCAGGCCCGGGCTGTCTTTGATACATCCGGCTACGAGGAGCTGTCCCTGTCCTCCCTGTCCATCAGCGACTACACCCGCATTGACGAGCTGACAGACAAGCTCCTGTCCTGGACAGACCCCCACATGGTCAATCTGTCCCTGCCCTCCCTGCGGGCTGACTCCTTTACCAAGGAGCTGATGGACAAGGTGGCCTCCATCCGAGCCTCCTCCATCACCTTTGCCCCGGAGGCAGGCACCCAGCGACTGCGGGATGTGATCAACAAGAACCTGTATGAGGAAGACCTGATGCGGGCGGTCAATGTGGCCTATGACGCCGGGAAGAACCAGGTGAAGCTGTACTTCATGCAGGGGCACCCCACCGAGACGGATGAGGATCTGGCCGCCATCCCGGAGCTTGCCCACCGGGTGGTCAGTGAGTTCTACAAGAACCCCAATCGGCCCCGGAGCCGCCAGCCCCAGGTGACAATCAGCGTCTCCCCCTTCATTCCCAAGCCCTTCACCGCCTTCCAGTGGGAGCCCCAGGACTCCCTGGAGGAGATGTTGCGCAAGCAAGCCTATGTTGGCTCCTGCGTCCGGGATAGGAAGGTGAAGTACAACCACCACGACGCCAGGACCTGCCGGATCGAGGCTGTGCTGGCCCGGGGCGACAGGCGGCTGTCGGCGGTGCTGGAGGAGTGTTGCCGCCGAGGCTTCCGGTTCGATGCCTGGAGCGAGTATTTCGATTATGACAAGTGGATGGAGGTGTTCTCCGCCACGGGCATTGACCCGTCCTTCTACGCCAACCGGGCGTACGGTCTTGACGAGGTGCTTCCCTGGGATGTCATTGACTGCGGGGTGACAAAGTCCTTCCTCAAGCGGGAGCGTGCCCGGGCCTATGAGGGGACCACCACGCCCAACTGCCGGGAGCAATGCTCCGGCTGTGGGGCAAACAGACTGGGAGGTGTAAGAACATGCTGTCCGAAAAAGGCCTGATGAGCCGGATATCCAAGTTTGACCGGCCCCTCCTGGATCAGCCCGTCACTTACCGGGTGGTCTTCTGCAAGCGGGGCAACCTGCAATACTTCTCCCACCTGGATCTGCAAAGAACCTGGCAACGGGTGCTGGTGCGGGCTTCCATCCCCATGTGGTACACCCAGGGGTTCAATCCCCACAGCAAGATCATCTTCGGCATCCCGTTGCCGGTCGGCGTGGAGGGGCTGGGGGAGATGGTGGATCTGCGGGTGGATCGGGAGATCTCCGCCGAGGAAATGAAGCAACAGCTCAATGCAGAACTGACCGAAGAAATGACGGTCTCCGAGGTATACATCCCCACCGCCCCCTTCTCTGATATTGTGTGGGGGCAGTATGAGCTGACCCTCCACTCCCCCGCCCTGACCGAGGAGGCGGTGACGGCCGTGCGTGGGCTGTTCTCTGCGGGAGCACCGCCCATCGTCATGACCAAGCGCACCAAATCCGGAGACAAGCAGGTGGACATTCTGCCCATGATCCGATCGCTGTCCGCCGAGCTGGCCGGGGACGGCACCATGGCCATCCATGCCGTGCTGGCCGCCGGCAACGCAGGCAGTCTGAACCCGGAGTACCTGGTGACAGCCATGCGGGAGCGGCTGGGTCTGCTCTCTGACCAGTCTGACCCGGAAAATTGCTGGTACACCATCCTGCGCACTGGATTTTTGACGGAGGACGGGCAAGCCTTCCGTTGATAACCACACTGGCAGGCGATTGCTTTTCATTCTGAATATTTTGCATAATCACCGGTTTCCGTCACAGAATATTCATATTATACTGCCTGTTTTTTCACGCCACTGGTGTATACTTCCTTCATCAATTTTTTGAATGGGAGAAGCACCATGAAATCCATCCAAATGCGTTCAGCTGTACTGACCGCCGCCCTTCTGACTGCCTCCTTCGTCCTTTCCGCCTGCCGGGGTACAGACCCCCCCGCCGGAGAGGATCCGTCCACAGGAGAGGGGGGCACCCTTGAAGTTATGACCGGCGTGGATGTCATACCGGAGGGAACCGTAGCACCGGAGACGGTACCGGAGATGGTCACGGCGGAGGAGCCGTCTTCCGGTTCCTTTACCGGAGCCTCTGACACGGTCGTGACCCTGCTGGGTGACATAGCCACCGTGGAAGGGTCGGGCGTGACCGTATCCGGCTCGGTGGTGACCTTTACCGCCGCAGGCACCTATCTTGTCAGCGGCACCCTGAATAACGGCCAGCTTGTGATAGACACTGCCGATACCGAGAAGGTCAAGCTCATTCTGAACGGCGTATCGGTGTCCTGCGCCGACGGCCCGGCGGTCTATGTGGTCAACGCACCGAAAAAGGCCATCCTCTACACCGCCGAGAACTCCGTCAACCTGCTGTCTGACGGGAGCGGGTATGTGGTACCTGACGAGGCACAGGTGGAGGGCGTGGTATACCCCAACGCCTGTGTCTACGCCTGTGATGATCTGAAGCTGGATGGAGCCGGCACGCTCCAGATCACGGCCCACGGCGACAAGGGCATCAACACCAAGGACGATCTGGAGATTACCGGGGGCACCGTCCTTGTCACAGCACCGGGGGCCGGCATCCGTGCCAATGACTCCGTGGGGATGACCGGCGGCTCTGTCACCGTCACCACCACCGGCGGTGACGGACTGAAGACCTCCAATGTGGAAACAGAGGGCAGTGGCTGGATCCGGATCAGCGGCGGTGCCCTGTATATCTCCGCCGTTGGCGACGGCATCCATGCCGCCACCGACCTGACCGTCACGGACGGCACCCTGGTGCTGACCACGCTGAACACCGACGGGTCTGCCCTGAAGGAAAGTTCTGCTTCCTCTTCCTCCACCCCCACCGCCCCCGGTCGGTTCGGCGGCTTCGGCGGTATGGGCGAGGGCAACAGCAGCAAACCGGACTTCAGCGCCAAGGGTCTCAAAGCCGGGGGAACGCTGACCGTCAGCGGCGGCAAGGTGACGCTTGTCACCCTGGACGACGGTATCCACAGCGATGATACCGTGATCCTTGCAGGGGGTCAGCTCTATATCCGGGCCGGAGACGACGGGATCCACGCCGACAAGGTACTGACTCTCTCCGGCGGGAACACCGAGGTGGCCCAGAGCTACGAAGGGCTGGAGGCACTGAAGATCAACATCCTGGGGGGCACCAACCGTGTCACCTCTACGGATGACGGTATGAACGCATCCGGAGGAACTACTTCCGGTATGCAGTCGGGCATCCCCGGAGCTGGCGGCCGCCCCGGAATAGGCGGGCGCGGTACCACGACCTCCGGCACGATAGCGACCACGACGGAGGATACCCCCCTTCTGACCATTGCAGGCGGTTTCACCGTCGTCAATGCCGGGGGGGATGGCATCGACTCCAACGGCAATATTGATATGACCGGGGGCACCCTTCTGGTCTTCGGCCCCACCAACAGCGGCAACGGTGCCATCGACACCGGCGACGGCGGTTACGGCATGACCATTTCCGGCGGTACGCTACTGGCCGTGGGCACAAGCGGTATGTCCGAGAGTGCCAGCAACAACGGTCAGGCAGTATGGGTAGCTTCCTTCCGCTCTACGGTGGCGGCCAACACGCTGCTTGGCCTGATGGACGGAGACGGACAGCTCATCTGTGCGTACCAGCTCCCCAAGTCCATCTCCTCCATCGTGTTCAGCAGTCCTGACCTTGTGTCCGGCCAGACCTATACCCTGGTACAGGGCGGCACCGGCGATACAGACGGCGATGGACAGATTGATATAGCCACCTACGCCGGGTACTCCGAGGTCGGTTCCCTGACAGCCAATTGACCGCCGAACAGGTACGCCCCCGGACACTGCGATCGAATAGAAAGGAACGCCCCATGAAACTGACGCTTGTAGCCACCTGCATGTTCGGACTGGAAAAGCTGGTGGGAGAAGAAATTGACGCTTTGGGTCTGCGCCGGCTGGACACCATGGACGGTCGGGTGACATTCGAGGGAGAGGAGACGGACATCCCCCGGGCAAACATCCACCTGCGCTGTGCCGAACGGGTCTTCGTGCGTCTGGGTACCTTCCCTGCCCGCACCTTCACCGAGCTGTTTGACGGCACGAAGGCCCTTCCCTGGGAGGAGTGGATCGGACGGGAGGATGCCTTCCCTGTCAAGGGGCATTCCATCCGCAGTGGGCTGACCTCCGTGCCGGACTGTCAGAGCATTGTCAAGAAGGCGGTGGTGGAGCGGCTCCACGATAGGTACGGTATCACCTGGTTTCAGGAGACCGGCACCAAGTACCAGATCGAATTCTTCCTCTTCAAGGATATAGCCGCCCTGATGATAGACACCTCCGGTACCGCCCTGCACAAGCGGGGCTACCGTCCCGCCTCCGGAGCCGCCCCCCTGCGGGAGACGCTGGCCGCGGCCATTGCCATGACAGCCCGCCCCCGGGAGGACACGCTTCTCTGGGATCCCTTCTGCGGCTCCGGCACCATTGCCATCGAGGCCGCCATGATCGCCACCCGCCGGGCCCCCGGACTGGATCGGTCCTTCGCCGGGGAAGCCTTTGCCCGCCTGCCGGAGCCTCTGTGGCGGGAGGCCAGGGAGGCCGCCCGGGCGCAGATCCTCACGGACAGCCACTTTGAAGCCTACGCCTCGGACATAGACGAGGACATTCTGGATCTGACCTATGAAAACGCCCTGCGTGCAGGGGTGGAGAATCACCTGAACATCTTTCAGGCGGACGCCAGAGACATCAAACGGTTGGATCGGCGAGGAACTGTCATCTGCAACCCGCCCTACGGGGAACGCATGGGAGAGCGGCAGGAGATTCAGGAACTATACCGGCAGATGGGCAAGGCCTTCCGCTCCCTTGACCCATGGCAGATCTATATCCTGACCTCCTGCGACCGCTTTGAAAAGCTGTACGGGCGGCAGGCTGACCGGGTCAAGCGGCTGTACAATGGCATGATCCCCTGCTTCCTGTATGAGTATTATAAACCGCAGGACAGTCGTAGCGGGGACAAGAACCGGGACAGGGGCGGACACCCGGGGAATATGCACAGTAAGAAATAAGAATACTTCCATAGCAGGCCAAAAACCGAATACAAGAACATCAGGGAAAGGGGGGACGCACCGTGGGCATATGGCGCAGGCGTCCCCTCTTTTCCCTTTGCACGGCTTGGATAGGCGGGTCGGCTCTGGGATATGCGCTGTTCGGCCCGGACGGAACCGGGTTGCTTTGGCTGTCGCTTCTCTTTCTGGGGCTGGCGGCTCTGGCCGCACTGACATCGCTTTTCTGCGCACTCTCCCGCCGTCCCCGCCCCTCTGTCAGGCGGGGTAGCCTCTTCGGGGCGGTGTTACTACTGTGCGGGGCTCTCTCCCTTCTTTTGTCCGGGGCGTACTTTTCCCATCAGGTTCAACCCGGACATTTTCCTTCCATGGAAGCGGTTGCCGACGGAACAGACATCACGCTGGTGGACGACAACGCATCCGCTGACAGCATTGCCACCGTAGGCAGTGACAGCCCGCTCTGGCAGGTCACGGCCACGGTGACGGAGCGGCTGGGCGGCGGCAGTCAGATCACAAGCTACGGTCTTGTGCTCCACACAGTCAACGGTTCTGCGGTGGGCAGTGCCCTGCACCCGGCCCGAGCCTACCTGCTTTGCACCTATGTCTGTGACCTTCAGCCCGGTTACGCCGTCACTCTGACAGCCAGAGCGGTACTTCTCGCCGAAGTAGCGGGAGACCGAGCCGCCTCCCTGATCGGTGACGGGTACAGCCTGGGGCTTACCTCGGACAGCGAGACCGACTACATCATCACCGAGGAGAACAGCGACGGCTTTCTCTCCCGTCTGGGCGATCTGCGTCGATCCTTGGCCGCCCTGCTTGACCGACTGGTCGGCCCGGCGGGCGGCGGCCTGCCCTCCGCCCTTCTGCTGGGGGAGCGGTCATACATCACCCAGGACTACGCCCGCTGTGGTGCCGCCCATCTGCTGGCCATCAGCGGATTGCACATGACTCTCCTGTTCGGTATGCTGGCATTGGTGTTGCGCCTGCTCTTCCTGCCCCGGCGGGTGCGAGGCGTGATCCTGGGCGTGTGCGCCCTGGGGTACCTCTGTCTGTTGGGCTTTCCGCCGTCGGCCACCCGGGCTGTCATCATGCTGGGCGTGACCTACCTGTCCTGGCTGTTCTCTGCAAGTGCCGATCCGGTCACTTCCCTGGGGCTTTCCGGGGCACTGATCCTGGGGCTGTCCCCCTGCACCCTGGGGGATGCCGGATTCTGGATGTCTTTCTCCGCTACCCTGGGGCTTGTCACGGTCATGCCTGCCGTGACCCGGCTCTTCAAAAGGCCCGCTTCCGGCAAAAGATCCGCCGGGACAGCCTCCGGGACGGCCGCCGGAACGGCCGCCGGATTGGCAGGGCGTGTACAGGCACTTCTGCGCCGCATGGGGCGATGGGGGCTGGGCATTCTGACCGTACTCATCACCGGCGTGGTAGCCATGACCTTCTCCTTGTGGATCACAGCCACGGCCATCGGCACGGTCAGCCCCCTCTCTCCCCTGTCCACCTTGCTCCTGACGCCGCTCTGCGCCCTTGTGCTGTTGCTCTCCCTGCTGGTTCTGCCTCTGCGGGGATTATGGATCACTCAAGTTTTCCTGCTTCCTGCCCTGCGCACGGTCTGTGGCTGGATGACCGGGCTGGCTCGGACGCTGGGGGAACCTCGCTGGGCGGTCATCTCCCTGTCCGACCCCTACACCAGGCCGGCCATTGGGATCCTCATAGCCGTCATGACGGTGGCTCTGCTGATCCTGCTGGGTGTCCGGCTCCCCCGGCGGCGGCAGTGGGTGGTCTGCCTGCCTGCCGTGTGCGGTTGGTTAGCCCTGGGGCTGGTGCTAGGCATCTCGGCCCATGTGTACAGCCGGCAGGTCACTGTGACCTACCTGCAACCCTCCGCCGCCTCCGAAGCATTGGTTCTGACCCGGGGGCAGGAAGCGGTCATATGCGACCTGTCCAACGGGAGCAACACCGCCCTACGGGGAGCCTGGGATCAGGCGGAAGCAGTGGGAGCCACCGAAATATCCGTTCTGATGCTGACTCACTACCACAGCCGCACCCCCGGCACCCTTTGGAACCTGCTGTCCTACGAGAAAGTGCGGGCTCTTTGGCTACCGGAACCGGCGGACGGGGAGGACTACTTCCTGATGCTGTCCTGCCTGGAGAAGGCGGAGCTGTGCGGCGTGCCTGTGTATGTGTACCGTCCGGGAGACACGCTGACCGCCTTCGGCGGCACGGAGATTTGCCTGGAGACCGCCGCACTGGATCGATCGGCTCAGCCGGTACTGCTCCTGTCGGTCTGTACCGCCTACGACCGGCTGACCTTCTGTGGCGGGGCGGTCTTTGAAAGTGACCTTGGGGAGACGGCCACCCGGCTCTGCGGGGAGAGCGACACCGTGATCTTCGGTGCGCACGGCCCCCTCATCAAGGAGACCTACGCCTGTGTCCCCTCGGAGCGGCTGAAGCTGCTGTGCTTCGCCGACCTTGAGACCGCCGCCTGGATGGATGTAGCCTCCCTCCCCGCCGACCCGCCGGTACTGGTGGTGGGGCAGATACGGGTTGTCATGGACATGGAGTAGCTTTTCGGAGTAGCAAAAAACGCCCCCATTGGCCAATATTCGATCATGCTGTCCAAGAAGAAAATTTATTGTTTTTCGATAAATCCCTATTGACAAACGGGAACCAATGTGCTATAATCATACCATCACTTACATATTATCCTGAGGAGGCTTCCATGACACATACGAAATCCCGCTCCCCCTCCGGCCGGAGGGCTGCCCTGGCCTTGTCCTTTGGCCTGTGCTATGTCGCACTGGCCGGTGTCCTGTTGGCCGCCGTCTTCCTGGATCGACTGTTGTCACGATATGCTAACCTGCACTACCCCTCCGGTTGGTTCCCCCATATGTCCCGGCATGCGCTGGTGCTGGTGCTGTTGTACCTGTGCCTGGCTGTGGCTGCCGCCGCCATTGTTTGCCTGCTTTCCCTGCTGTTTCATGTCCGAAGCGGTACCATCTTTACCGCCGCAAGCTGTTCCCTGGTCACGGCCATCGCCTGGCTGGTCATTGCCGAGGGTGGCTTGTTCGCTCTGGTCGGTTTGACCTTTCCCCTGTCTTTCGGGATCACCTATGTGTCGGTCACGATCGGTCTTTGCCTCCTTGTAGTGCGGGGCATCCTGAAGGATGCCACCCGGATCAAGGAAGAGAATGATCAGACCATATGAATTGTCCCGCCGGAAAGGAGTGTCGCCCATGATTGTCGTCAACCTGGACATTATGATGGCCCGCCGACATATCACGCTGAAGGAGCTGTCTGAACGGGTCGGGATCACCGAGCCCAATCTGTCTATTCTCAAAAACAATAAAGCCAAAGCCATCCGCTTCTCCACCCTGGATGCACTGTGCCGTGTGCTGGACTGCCAGCCCGCCGATCTCATTGCCTACACGGACGAGGAAACGGATGAGAACCAAAGCAACTGAAAGGAGCCGCTTATGTCTGCGTTCATGTTACTGTCTGTCGACTGGACTTCTATTGTCCTGTACGCTGTCATTTTCTTCTTCGGCGCCCTGCCCCTGGCAGCTGGTATTGTGGGCATGGTTCACGCCATTTCCGATGCGGTGCAGAAACATCGCCGCCCGCCTCTGTTCTCTATCCTGGCCTGGATCGTGGCGGCCTTATTCCTGATCGGTATCATCGGTTGTATCGTCCTTGAAAAGAAGTTCGGTCTGTACCTGTTTGTCTTCGGTCACTTCTTTGACTTCTGGCGGCTGATCTTCAGCGGCATCTTTGTCGCCAGCCTCCTGTCCGGTTGCTCTGTATTCATTTTCCGCTCCTACATGCCTGGCCAGAAGGTACCGAAGGATCAGGAAGAAGAGGATGGGTACCAAGAGCCCAACCATCTGGCCGCACGCATTCTTTCCGTGGCACTGGCCGTTGTCCTGTTGCTCCTGGTCACTGTATACCTGTGCTTCATTGATTACTACAATTTTGAGCACGAGGTGACCCCGTACACTTCTCCGGACGGGCAACGAACCATACTGGTTGACAACTACTACTGGATGCTGAACTACGATGGCAACTGGTACAGGCTGGAGAATGCCAGACTATATCAAGTGAGATACGGTCTCTTTGCCACCAAGCTGTACGAGAAAAACGGCAATGACATCACCTACATTGAGGCAGATGAGTCCACCATCGACTGGACGGAGGATGGCCTCCAGATCCCCTTCGGCAAAATATACCTTGTCTACGATTACTACGAGTGATACTGACCGCCGAGCCGTCGCAACATCACCTGAATTGAATACGGTTTGATTTAGGAACCGCTGATTTATTCGGCGGCACATCTTCGGCACATCTTTTCCCGCCTGCTTCTTGCCGAAAAACTCGATGTACATCCAGTACATCTTGCGTTTTTCGCAATCGCAGACGAAAAAATCTGTACCGAATCTGCACCACCTCATTCAATCAGCGTTTCCTTTACAAATTAGGAGGCTTTGTCATGAACGATCCCGCATACACGCCCCCCTCCACTACCCCTACCTCTACCATCCTGCGCTCCACCTCCAACCTCACCCCCGGCACCCGTCCGCCCTATGCCTACCGCCTCTTTGAAGTGGTTGCCGCCTGGCTGTGCTGGGTCGCCGGATATATGCTTTGCGTGGTGATCCCCATTACAGACTGTCTGTGGGGTGCGTTCGCCTACACCGTCGTCCTGTTCGGTGCCGCTCTGTGGTTCCTGGGGTACCGGAACCGGGTCTGCATCCTTCGAGGCGTGATCCAGGCTCTCATCAGCGTGCTTCTGTCTGTTTCCTACCTGGTCACCACCAACACCGCCATCATGGTCTGCGTGTTCCTGTTCAATTGCATCAACTGGTTCTACACGGTCTTTGTGCTCTCCGGCACCTCGGCGGAGCGTTTTCCCGGGGACAGCTTCGTGGGGGAAGCACTGTCATCGGTGTTCCTGCATCCCTTCAAGGCACCGGGCAACCTGTTCGTTGCCATATTCGGCGGGGGGAAGCAGGAGGACGGAACCGAACGACGGGGTGGGCGGTTTGGCAAGACGCTGGGCTTGATCTTCTTGGGGTTAGCCCTGGCTTTCATCCCCACCCTGATCGTAGGCTTCCTTCTGTCCTATGACGAGGGCTTTACCGCCCTGCTGAAGAAGCTGTTCAACCTTGATGAGATCGGAAAGATCATCCGCAACCTGATCTTCGGTATTCTCCTGGGTGCTTTCGCCTTCGGTGCCCTGCTCACCTCCCTCAACCGTGCCCGGGAAAAGAAGGATGGCTCCCTCCCTGCGGAGGGCAAGACAGTCAGCCCAAGAAGGGGTACTCATGTGCTGCCTGTCACGGTGGCCTGTGCCGCACTGACCCCGGTACTTTTGCTGTATGTGATCTTCTTTGTATCCCAGTGGTCTTACTATATGTCCGCTTTCTTCGGCATTCGCCCGGAGGAGCTGACCTATGCGGATTACGCCCGCAACGGGTTCTTCGAGCTGTGCACGGTGGCCGGCATCAATGCTGTCCTCTGCATCCTGGCCAGTCTGTTCACACGCCGCCGGGCCGCCGACGAGGCACACCCTCGCCGTCATGCGACCCACCCGGCTCTGCGTTTTTTCCTCTGCCTGTTCTCCGTGTGTACGCTGGTGCTCATCGCCACTGCCCTGTCCAAGATGTTCCTGTATGTGGACACCTACGGACTGACTCAGAAGCGGGTGTACGCCACCTGGTTCATGTTGCTCCTGGCCGTGAGCTTTGTGGTTGTCTTCCTCCGTCAAGTCTGCCGCCGGGTCAATCTCACCGGCACCCTGCTCTGTGTCTTTCTGGCCTTTTTCCTGGCTATCTCCCTTGTCAATGTGGATCGTCTGATCGTTTCCTACAATGTGCAGGCCTGCCTGGACGGCAATATCTATACCATGCAGGGGGAGGTGCTGGAGGATGCCGGCGTGTCCGGTGTTTTGCCTGCGCTGAACTTCATGGCTCAAACCGAGGGTACGCAGGATCCTGCCCTTGCCGACATCCGGGAGAAAACAGACCGCTGGCTGGCTCGTATGTCCCAAGAGCTACACAACATGAAGCCGGGGGAGAAGAATATCCCCATCCTCCAGGCCGAGAGAGCCTTGCAGGCCAGTGGGCGGTATGCTATGAGATAACCGGGGTTCTATGAAACCAAATCAAAAAGACCACCCTGCCGACTCAGGCAAGCGTGGTCTTTCCTTTTTGCTATGGGCGATGATCCTACACCTCTGTCAGGTACTCCACCGGCTCATACCCCAGTGTCGCCAGCACAGCGTCCCAGCGTGCCGACATATCGCTCTCCGTATCCTGCCATAGCACCGGACGGAAGCCGGCATCCAGGTAGATGCGAATGGCCGGGAGGCGGTGATCGTCGGTGGTCAGGGTGGTGTAGGCGCATCCCCGAGCCTCCAACTCAGTCAAAGTCTTGGCCAGCATGGCACGACCGATCCCCCGTCCCCGGCAACACGGCAGGGATCCGACCATGTGGATATACCCCTCCCCGTTCTTATGGCTGACCGCAGCGGAAGTGGCGACCCGGTGCCCGGTGGGATCCACCACAAAGAACAGATCCCGGGTCGGGTTCAGATCCGGGTACTTCAGAATGGAGCTTTCAAACCAGGACGGAGCCTGATCCGGCAGAAGCCCGTTGGCACAGATGGACAGCCAATCCGATATCTCCTCCGCCGCACCGGTATAGGGTGCATAGGTGTACCCCTCCGGCAGGGCACAGGGAGCCACCGGGCCGGACGGGCGGCACATTTTCAGTTGCTTCATTGTAGACCCTCCTCTTACAGCTCCGGCAGGTACCGGTTCATGTCCGACATCAGCTGTCACTTCATGTGGCTGTTCGGGTCGCACAGGGCGGAGATCCCCGTATCCTCCAGTGTCCGGAAGCCCATGACTGTGGGCAGTCCCGGCACACCGGCGATCCCGATCTTCAGCTTCTTCATATTCTGTGTCCATCCCTTTCCGATCATGCGGGGGCTTAGTACCGCCAAGACGCTTAAGGAAACGCTGAATGAATGAGGTGGTACAGATTCGGTACAGATTTTTTCGTCTGCGATTGCGAAAAACGCAAGATGTACTGGATGTACATCGAGTTTTTCGGCAAGAAGCAGGCGGGAAAAGATGTGCCGAAGATGTGCCGCCGAATCAATCAGCGGTTCCTTAACCGCCCCTATGAAGAAATCCGGTTTTTCAAACGGTTACTTGACCGTCCCGCTCTTATCCTTCTGTATGACATCGTGTGCGCCGCCCTCCACGATGGAGGTTGCAGACACCAGCGTCAGCACAGCCTTCTCCTGTAGTTCCGGAATGGTCAGTGCCCCGCAGTTGCACATGGTGGAGCGCACCTTGGCCAGGGTCATGGCCACATTGTCCTTCAGGCTACCGGCGTAGGGCACATAGGAATCCACGCCCTCCTCAAAGGACAGCTTCTTGTCGCCGCCCAGGTCGTACCGCTGCCAGTTGCGTGCCCGGGCCGAACCCTCGCCCCAGTACTCCTTATAGTAGGTGCCGCCGATGCTGACCTTGTTGGAGGGGGACTCGTCAAAGCGGGCGAAGTACCGTCCCAGCATGACGAAGTCTGCGCCCATGGCCAGTGCCAGGGTGATATGGTGGTCGTAGACAATGCCGCCGTCAGAGCAGACCGGCACATAGATACCGGTCTCCTGGAAGTAGCGGTCTCGCTCCTGGCACACATCAATGAGGGCGGTAGCCTGTCCCCGGCCGATGCCCTTGGTCTCTCTGGTGATGCAGATGGAGCCGCCGCCAATGCCCACCTTGACAAAATCCGCACCGCACTCCGCCAGGAAGCGGAAGCCCTTGGCATCTACCACATTGCCGGCACCCACCTTGACCGTCTCGCCGTACTGCTCCCGGATCCACTGGAGGGTGAACTTCTGCCAATCCGAGAAGCCCTCGGAGGAGTCGATGCACAGCACATCGGCTCCGGCCTCCACCAGCGCAGGTACCCGCTCCTTATAGTCCCGGGTATTGATGCCTGCCCCCACCACATACCGCTTGGAGGCATCCAGCAGTTCGTTGGGGTTCTGCTTATGGCTGTCGTAGTCCTTGCGGAAGACCATGTAGCACAGGTGCCCTTCCTTGTCGATGATGGGCAGGGAGTTGAGCTTATTGTCCCAGATGATGTCGTTGGCTGTCTTCAGGGTGGTTCCCTCCGGGGCGGTGATCAGCCGCTCAAAGGGCGTCATGAAGGAGGACACCGGGGTCTCCGGTGCCATACGGCTGGGGCGGTAGTCACGGCCTGTGACGATGCCCAGCAGCTTGCCCTCCGGGGTGCCGTCCTCGGTGACAGCCACGGTGTTGTGTCCGGTCTTCTGCACCAGGGCCACCACATCGGCCATGGTGGCATCCGGGGTGATATTGGAGTCACTGCGGACAAAGCCGGCTTTGTGATTCTTGGCCCTCCGCACCATGGCGGCCTGGCTCTCAATGGACTGTGCCCCGTAAATGAAGGACACGCCGCCCTCAATGGCCAGTGCCACGGCCAACCGGTCACCGGACACCGACTGCATGATGGCCGACACCATGGGAATATTCATGGTGATGGCCGGAGTCTCTCCCTTTTTGTACTTCACCAGGGGTGTCTTCAGGCTGACATTGGCCGGAATACAATCGGCGGAGGAGTACCCCGGGATCAGGAGGTACTCGTTAAAGGTATGGGAAGGTTCGTTGATAAAGGTTGCCATCTGTATGACCATTCCTTTCTATTATCTGCTATCTGTTATCTGTAATCTGTTATCTGTTATCTGTTATCTGTTATCGTGGAAGTTTGCACTGGTTCCGGCTCTGACGGAATGGCAGCCTCGGTGGTTACAAAATGCAAAACTTCTCCTTTGTATATTGCACAAAAAAGTAAAGGTGACGGTAAGCCCGGTCATCCCCCGGGCTTGAAGTTTTCATTATTATACCATCATCATATCGGTTTGTCAACCGACTCAGCGGGATTTCTGATTTTTGACGGTAAACAATCGCACCCAGGTCGTTGTAGTACAGCCGGGTAGCCCATAAAAACCGCATAACCTCATACTTCATGTGTGTAATACTTTGCATTTCGGGCGGTATGGAAGCTGCCCCAATCATGGTAGTGCACTGTAACGATTAAAATTTTACATTTAAATTTGAAGTTGATCCAAGCATCCTTGTAGGGCGGGGGCTTGCTCCCGCCGGAGAAGACCCCGATAAAAACCTCCCTTGTGTAAAGGGCGTTACATCAGCGAAGCGTGACGGAGGGATTGTTCTTTCGGCGGGAGCAAGCCCCCGCCCTACGACAGATCATTTTGCCTTATCCTGATATCGGCTATCAGAAAATAAAGTTTAAATTGTTATGCCGTAGTAGGGGCGAACTGTGTTCGCCCGCTCAAACCGTGGTTGCCCGCATGGAATCAGGCGACCACATCCGTATACGGCGGTCGCCCCTACAATTGAAAAACTTGTGCGGAACATACTGTGATACAGTCTTTCCACAGTCCCCCGGCTGAACTGTATCCCCGTCAGAACAGTCCCGAGATCTTTCCGTTCTCGTCCACATCGATCCGCAGAGCCGCCGGGGACTTGGGCAGGCCGGGCATGGTCATGATGTCGCCGGTCAGGGCGACGATGAAGCCGGCCCCGGCGGACACCTTGACATTGCGGACGGTCACGGTGAAGCCCTCTGGTGCGCCCAGCTTGGTGGGGTCATCCGAGAAACTGTACTGGGTCTTGGCCATGCAGATCGGCAGATTGCCGTAGCCCAGGGCAGTCAGCTTGGCGATCTCTTTCCGGGCTGCCGGGGTGAAGCTGACATCCTCGCCGCCGTACACCCGGCGGACAATGGTGCGGATCTTGTTCTCGATGGTGTCCTCCAGCTCATAGCTGAAGGAGAAGTCGTTGGGCATATCGCACAGGCGCATCACTTCCTCGGCCAGGGCCATGCCGCCTTTTCCGCCCTCGGCCCACACGGTGGAGAGCACCACCCGGACACCCAGGGCTTTGCACTTCTCCATGACAAGGGCGATCTCCGCATCGGTGTCGGTGGGGAAACGGTTGACAGCCACCACACAGGGGAGCTTGTACACATGCAGGATGTTGGACACATGGCGGAGCAGGTTGGGAAGCCCGGCCTCCAGTGCCGTCAGATCCTCCCGGTTCAGCTCCGTCTTGGGCAGACCGCCGTGCATCTTCAGGGCACGGACGGTGGCCACCACCACCACGGCAGAGGGACGCAGTCCGGCAAAACGGCACTTGATGTCCAGAAACTTCTCCGCACCCAGATCGGCACCGAATCCTGCTTCGGTGACGGCGTAGTCCCCCAGCTTCATAGCCAGGCGGGTAGCCATGACAGAGTTACAGCCATGGGCGATATTGGCGAAGGGGCCGCCGTGAACCAAGGCGGGCGTTCCCTCCAGCGTCTGCACCAGGTTGGGCTTGAGAGCATCCTTGAGCAGGGCGGCCATGGCACCCACGGCCCCCAGTTGTCCGGCGGTGACAGGTTGTTCATCGTAGGTGTAACCCACCACGATGCGGGACAGCCGCTCCTTCAGGTCGGTGATGGAGCTTGACAGGCAGAACACAGCCATGATCTCAGAGGCTACGGTGATGTCGTAGCCGTCCTCCCGGGGCACGCCGTTGACCCGGCCGCCCAGGCCGTCGGTAATGTACCGGAGCTGGCGGTCATTCATGTCCACGCACCGCCGCCAGGTGATGCGGCGGGGGTCGATGCCCAGGGCATTGCCCTGGTAAATGTGGTTATCCAGCATGGCGGCCAGCAGGTTGTTGGCCGCACCGATGGCGTGGAAGTCCCCGGTGAAGTGCAGGTTGATGTCCTCCATAGGCACCACCTGGGCATAGCCGCCCCCGGCGGCTCCGCCCTTGACCCCGAACACCGGGCCAAGGGAAGGCTCCCGCAGAGCCACCACGGCGTTCTTTCCGATCCGGCGCAGGCCGTCGGCAAGGCCGATGGTGGTGGTGGTCTTGCCCTCCCCGGCGGGGGTGGGGGTGATGGCCGTGACCAGGATCAGCTTGCCGTCCGGGCGTGGGGAGTCCTTCAACAGCTTGGTATCCACCTTGGCTTTATAACGGCCGTACGGTTCCAGGTACGCCTCGGCGATGCCGGCGGCTTCGGCGATCTGGCCGATGGGCTTCATGGGGGTCATCTGGGCGATTTCAATATCCGAAAGGTATGCCATAGTGTCTCTCCTCTTCACTTTTTGAAATAGCGGACGGCGGAACGGAACATACCCATGTCATATGCGCCGGGCACATTCCGGTACAGACCGGGGGCGATCCGCTCGCTGTGCCCCATCTTGCCGAACACCCGGCCATCCGGGGAGGTAATGCCCTCAATGGCGGCGGCGGAGTGGTTGGGATTGTAGCGGATGTCATAGGTGGCCTGTCCGTCCATATCCACATACTGGGTGGCGATCTGGCCGTTCTTGGCCAGGGTGGCAATCATGTCATCCGAGGCCAGGAACCGACCCTCCCCGTGGGAGATCGGTACGGTGTACACATCTCCCACCCGGGTTCCGGAGAGCCAGGGGGAGCTGTTGGAGGCGATACGGATCCGCACCAGCTTGGACTGATGGCGGGCGATGGTGTTGTAGGTCAGGGTGGGGCTGGAGACATCGGTGTCCACAATGCGGCCATAGGGGACAAGACCCAGCTTGATGAGCGCCTGGAAGCCGTTGCATATGCCGCACATCAGGCCGTCCCGTGCGCCCAGAAGCTCGTGCACCTGCTCCTTCACCGCCTGACTGCGGAAGAAGGCCATGATGAACTTGCCGGAGCCGTCCGGCTCATCTCCACCGGAGAACCCGCCGGGGATGAAGACCATCTGCGCATCCGCCAGCCGCCGGGCGAAGCGCTCCACGCTCCGGGCGATGCCGTCGGCACTCAGGTTGTTGATGACAAAGATCTCACTCTCCGCTCCGGCATCCTCCATGGCCTTGGCGGAGTCGTACTCGCAGTTGGTACCGGGGAAGACAGGGATCAACACCCGGGGCTTTACACACCGGACAGCGGGAGCCGCCGGGGCCTTGCCGGGGGCGGAGAAGGTCTGCGGAGCCTTGTCCGGCGTCCCCTCCATCACCGGGAACACACTCTCCAGCCGTCCCTCATACCGGGCAGACAGGTCAGCCATAGCCACGGTCTCCCCGTGCCATGTGAAGGCCGTTTCCTCCGTCACGCTACCCACGGTCAGCACGCACTCCGGCCCGGCGGGCAGGACAGCATCCTCCGCCACCTCCATGAGGAGGGAGCCGTACCGATACCCGAACAGATCATCCAGCGTGCAGGTATCTGCAAAGGCAAAGCCCAGTCGGTTGCCGATGCACATCTTGTACACCGCCTCGGCGATACCGCCATAGGTGGGGGTGTAGGCGGCGTATACCCTGCCTTCCCGCATCAGGGTGGTGGCGGCCTGCCAGGTGGCGATCAGGGACTGGCTGTCCGGCAGACCGTTCTCCGTATACCGGGGGGTCAGGCAGACCAGACGGTGTCCGGCGGCCTTCATGTCGCCGGAGGTCACCTCCCCGACCCTTCCTGTGGTAACGGCGAAGGAAACCAGGGTGGGCGGCACATCCAGCTTCTCGAAGGAGCCGCTCATGGAGTCCTTGCCGCCGATGGCGGCGATGCCAAGGTCAAGCTGGGCCGCAAAGCCGCCCAGCAGAGCGGAAAGCGGCTTGCCCCAGCGGGCGGGATCCTTCCCCGGCTTCTCAAAGTACTCCTGGAAGGTCAGGTACACATCCTCAAAGGCGGCACCGGCGGCGATCAGCTTGGACACGCTCTCCACCACCGCCAGGTACGCCCCGTGGTAGGGGGATCTCTCTGTGATAAAGGGATTGTAGCCCCAGGACATGAAGGTGCAGGTGTCGGTATGTCCGGTCTCGGTGGACACCGTCTGCACCATGGCCTGAGCAGGGGTCAGCTGGTACTTGCCGCCGAAGGGCATCAGCACCGTGCCCGCCCCGATGGTGGAGTCAAACCGCTCGGAAAGGCCCCGCTTGGAGCACACATTCAGATCCGAAACCAGAGACAGGTACCCGTCCCTGAAATCACGCACCGGCACCTTCCCGTAGTCTGACGGGGCGGCGGGAGCGATGCGGATGTGCTTCTCCGCACCGTTGGAGTTGAGGAAGGCACGGGAAATATCCACCACGGTCTGTCCTCTCCAGCGCATACGCAACCGTGGCTCGGCACTCACACGGGCCACCACCGTGGCCTCCAGATTCTCTTCTGCGGCCAGGGCCATGAAGCGGTCTGCGTCCCCCGGCTCTACCACCACAGCCATCCGCTCCTGGGACTCGCTGATGGCCAGCTCGGTGCCGTCCAGGCCGTCATACTTCTTGGGCACGGCGTCCAGGTTGATGTCCAAACCGTCGGCCAGCTCGCCCACAGCCACAGATACGCCTCCGGCACCGAAGTCATTGCACCGCTTGATCATGCGGCAGGCTTCCCGACTGCGGAACAGCCGCTGGAGCTTCCGCTCCTCGGGGGCGTTGCCCTTCTGCACCTCGGCCCCGCAGGTCTCCACGGAGTGGGCGTTGTGAGCCTTGGAGGAGCCGGTGGCTCCGCCGATGCCGTCCCGCCCGGTGCGGCCGCCCAGCAGGATGACTACATCCCCGTCCTCCGGGCAGACACGGCGTACATGGTCGGCGGGGGTGGCGGCGATGACAGCACCGATCTCCATCCGCTTGGCGGCGTAGCCGGGATGGTACAGCTCATCCACAATGCCGGTGGCCAGGCCGATCTGGTTGCCATAGGAGGAGTATCCGGCGGCGGCGGTCTGCACGATCTTGCGCTGGGGCAACTTGCCGGGGATGGTGTCCGCTACCGGGACGGTGGGGTCGGCGGCCCCTGTCACCCGCATGGCTCCATACACATAGGAGCGGCCAGACAGCGGGTCACGGATGGCCCCGCCGATGCAGGTGGCGGCTCCGCCGAAGGGCTCGATCTCGGTAGGATGGTTGTGGGTCTCGTTCTTGAACAGGAGCAACCAGTCCTCTTCTTTCCCGTCATGGTTGACCTTCATCCGGACGGTGCAGGCGTTGATCTCCTCGCTCTCGTCCAGCTTGTCCAGCCGGCCGGTGGCCCGCAGGTACTTCCCTGCCAGCGTGGCGATGTCCATCAGGTTCTTAGGCTTCCTGCGGCCCAGCTTGTCCCGCACGGACAGGTACCGCTCCCAGGCGGCGGACAGGAGCGGGTCATCAAAGGTCACGCTGTCGATGGTGGTCAGGAAGGTGGTGTGGCGGCAATGGTCTGACCAGTAGGTGTCTATCATGCGGATCTCGGTGACGGTGGGATCCCGGTGCTCTGTGCGGAAGTAGTCCCGGCAGAAGCGGATGTCGTCCAGATCCATGGCCAGTCCCATGGTGCGGATCATGTCGGACAGTGCCCCGTCCTCCATGTTGCAGAAGCCGGTCAGGGTAGCCACGGTCTCCGGTACGGCATAGGCCACATCCAGCGTCTTTGGCAGGGCAAGGGAGGCTTCCCGGGCCTCCACCGGGTTGATGACATACCGCTTGATGGCGGCTACATCCTGCTCCGACAGCTTGCCGGAGAGCAGGTACACCCGGGCGGAGCGGATGGTGGGTCGCTCCCCCTGGGACAGGATCTGAATGCACTGGGCGGCGGAGTCTGCCCGCTGGTCAAACTGGCCGGGCAGGTACTCCACGGCGAACACGGTGTACCCTTCGGTATCCAGCGTTTCACTGACCGTGTCCAGCTGTGGCTCAGAGAAGACGGTACGGACAGCCTCCCTGTACACATCCGGCTGGATGTGCTCGGTGTCATACCGGTTCAGGAGCCGCACTCCCTCCAGGGATGTGATCCCCAGAAGGCTCTTCAGCTCCGTACAAAGACTTCTGGCCTCGTTGTCAAGGCCGGGCTTTTTCTCAACATATATGCGGTAAACCATCAGATCAAACGCTCTCCTTTCCGGCCTGCAGAGCCCGCCGGCCGATGTCGTGGCGATAGAATGCGCCGTCAAAGTGAATGGTGCTCACCCGCCCGTAGGCCAACTGCAAAGCCTCCGTCAGGGTGTCCGCCACGGCGGACACGCCCAGCACCCGGCCTCCGGCACTGACAAGCTGTCCGTCACGCAGGGCGGTACCGGCGGAGAAGACATAGGGTGCTGTCTCTGCCGGAATGGTGATGGGAAAGCCCTTCTCGTAGTGGGAGGGGTATCCCTCTGACGCCATGATGACGCAGGCGGCGGCCTTTCCGGAGAAGGTGACCTCCACCTGATCCAGCCGCTCCTCCGTGACCGCCTGCATGACTGTCAAGAGGTCGCTCTCCAAAAGGGGCAACACCACCTGGGTCTCCGGGTCGCCGAAGCGGCAGTTGTACTCAATGACCCGGGGGCCCTTCGGGGTAAGCATCAGGCCGAAGTACAGACACCCCTTGAAGGGCCGCCCCTCGGCGTTCATAGCCCGGACGGTAGGCAGGAAGATCTCCTCCATGCACCGCTTGGCTATCGCCGGGGTGTAGTAGGGGTTGGGAGCCACGGTGCCCATGCCGCCGGTGTTCAGGCCGGTGTCGTTGTCCCCGGCCCGCTTGTGATCCATGGAGGACACCATGGGTTTTACGGTGTGCCCGTCGGTAAAGGCCAGCACCGATACCTCCGGGCCGGTCAGGAACTCCTCGATGACCACAGTGGAGCCGCTCTTGCCGAACTTGGCGTTGGCCATCATATCCACCACGGCCTGCCGGGCCTCCTCCCTGTCGTTGGCAATGATGACTCCCTTGCCCAGAGCCAGGCCGTCCGCCTTGACCACGATGGGACAGGGTGCCGTGTCCAGGTAGGCAAGGGCCTTGTCCATGTCGTCAAACACCTCATAAGCGGCGGTGGGAATACCGTACTTTTTCATGAGGTTCTTGGAAAACGCCTTGCTCCCTTCGATGATGGCGGCCTTTCTGTCCGGGCCGAAGCAGGGGATCCCCGCCGCCGTCAGGGCATCCACCGCCCCCAGCACCAGGGGGTCGTCCGGGGTGACAATGGCGTAATCAATGGCCTGATCCACCGCAAAGCGCACCATGCCGTCTATGTCCTTGGCTCCGATGTCCACGCAGGTGGCATCCGCCGCTATCCCGCCATTGCCGGGGAGGGCAAAAATCTCTGTGACAGCGGGATTCTTCCGGATCGCCCGGATGACGGCATGCTCCCGGCCGCCGCCGCCGACCACCATAATTCTCATTCCCATATCCGCACCTCCGGCCATCAATGGTGGAACAGTCTCATGCCGGTAAAGGCCATGGTCATACCGTATCTGTCGGCGCAGGCGATCACGGCATCGTCCCGGATGGAGCCGCCCGGCTCGGCGATGTACCGCACGCCGCTTCGCTTGGCCCGCTCAATGTTGTCGCTGAAGGGGAAGAAGGCATCCGAACCGAGGGACACGCCATCCACGCCGTCCAGGTATGCCCTCTGCTCCTCCCGGGTGAAGGGGGCAGGCTGTTCCGTGAAGTACTTCTGCCAGTTGCCGTCGGCACACACATCCTCCTCGTTCTGGTTGATGTAGCCGTCAATGACATTGTCCCGGTCGGGGCGACCCAGGTCAGGCCGGAAGGGCAGGTTCAGCACCTTGTCGTGCTGGCGGAGGAACCAGGTATCGGCCTTGCCCCCGGCCAGCCGGGTGCAGTGGATCCGGGACTGCTGTCCGGCCCCCACGCCGATAGCCTGTCCGTCCACGGCGTAGCACACCGAGTTGGACTGGGTGTACTTCAGGGTGATCAGAGCCACGATCAGATCCCGCACCGCCGCCTCCGGCAGCTCCTGACAGGCGGTCACACGGTTGTCCAGCAGTGCCGGACTGATCTCGAAGTTGTTTCTCCCCTGCTGGAAGGTCACGCCGAACACCTGCTTGCGCTCCACGGGATCCGGCACATAGTCCGGGTCGATGGCTACGATGTTGTAGTTGCCCTTGCGCTTGGACTTGAGTATCTCCAGTGCCTCCGGCTGGTATCCGGGTGCGATGATGCCATCGGACACCTCCCGCTTGATCATTTTCGCCGTGGTCACATCGCACACATCCGAAAGAGCCACCCAGTCGCCGAAGGAGCACATCCGGTCGGTGCCCCTGGCACGGGCATAGGCACAGGCCAGGGGAGAGTCATCCAGGCCCTCGATGTCATCCACAAAACAGGCTCTCTTGAGCTTATCGGACAGCGGGATGCCCACCGCCGCCGAGGTGGGACTGACATGCTTGAAGGAGGTGACGGCAGGCAGACCCAGGGCGGCCTTCAGCTCCTTGACCAACTGCCAGGCGTTGAGGGCATCCAGAAAGTTGATATAGCCCGGACGGCCGCAGAGGATGGTGATGGGCAGGTCGGATCCGTCCTCCATGAAAATCTTTGCCGGTTTCTGATTGGGGTTGCACCCGTACTTCAATTCAAATTCCTTCATTCTGTACTCTCCTTCAAATCAATGATTCTTGTTGATCAGGCGGTTCCGGGCCACCCCGGTGGCAAGGTCCACATAGCGGACATACAGGGAAATTTTATTGTCGGCATCCAAAGCCCCCCACAGCTCCTCCGTGAAGGCATCCATGTCGTCCGGAATGGCCACCCGCTCCGGCTCCCCCTGGAAGGTGGGGATGGGGTTTCCGTCGCACACATAGGTGTGAATGAAATGTCCCAGGCCAGGCAGGGCGGCATAGGAGAAGGTGTATCGGTTGCAGGCCGTCCCCTCCGGGTCGGCACTCTTGAGGATGCTCATGTCATAGGTGAAGTCACCGCCCTCGAAGGTCAGCATACCGGAGATGCGGGGGGTGAAGTTGGGGCTATCCGGCTCAAAGGTCCGGGTGGCCAGGGCACCGGTGAAGCTGCTGCCCGCCTTCAGGGCGTTGTACACGGTATCGGTCTGGTCGCCGTTGGTGACGATCAACCGGTTCTCATAGGTGCGCAGGGCGGCGTAAATGATCAGGCTGGGATCCTGCACCTGGGAGGCATCGTAGGGCTCGGTGAACAGGGCACCGTCCCGCTCCACGAAGACCCGATTGCGGCTGTTGGCACTCCGGCCCATAATGAAGTATGCCACAGCGGCGTACCTTGCACTCTCACTCTTACCGATGACAATGCCCCGGCCCACATAGCTGTTGCCCCTGACGGCATCCCCTATGGATCTGATCTGGTAAATATTCATACGGTTGATTCGTCCTTTCCTTACCTGATATATTTCTGTTACTGATGATTCTCTGACGCTGTGCCCTCTGCCACAAGCCGACTTGACACCTTCTCCACGGCGGCCGGAAGGATCTTCCACTCCGCCATGCGCATGACCCGCTTTTGCAGTGTTTCCGGGGTGTCGTTGTGGCGGACGGCCACCGCCTTCTGCATGATGATCTCCCCGCCGTCGGGAATTTCGTTGACATAATGCACCGTCGCCCCGGTGATCCTGACCCCCCGGGCCATGGCGGCCTCGTGTACATGGATGCCGTAGTAGCCCTTGCCGCAGAAGGACGGGATCAGGGATGGGTGGATATTGATGATCCGCTTGGGGTAGGCGGCAGTGAAATCCGCAGAGAGAATGGACATGAATCCGGCCAGCACGATCAGGTCAATATGATACTCGTCCAAAAGGCTCCTGATCTTCCCCTCAAAGGCTTCCGTAGAACCCAACTCCTTTTTCAACACCATGGCGGATTCAATGCCGGCGACTCTGGCTCGCTCCAGGGCATAGGCATCCTTGGTATTGGAAATGACCAGCCGGATGCGCCCACTGTGAAGTTCTCCCCGCTTCTGCGCATCGATCAGAGCCTGCAGGTTGGTTCCGCCGCCTGAGACCAGCACGGCGATGGAAGCGACCCTGGCTTCTTTCTGTTTCATACTGTGTAAAACCGTCCTTTCTACTCTTCTCTTTCTTGCTGTATGTGACCGTCCCCGGTCTCTGCCTCATGTTCTATCCCGCCCCAGCATGGCGAGCAGGGGGAGCAGGACGCCGCCCACCCCGTTGCCCACCACCACAAGAACCAGGTACAGGAGCGAGCGTCCTGTCAGGTTCCCTGCGGCGGCGAAGTAGAACATATCGGCGATGGAATGCTCAAAGCCGGCCAGAATGAACACCGGGATGCAGAACAGAATGCCCACAAGCTGTTTCTTGTCCCGGTAGATGCTGACCGCCAGATACATGAGAATACCGCACATCACCGCCCGCACCAGCGTGCCGGGCAGGGTCTGGGTCAGCTTGGCGGCGCAGACCGCCTCAGCCCCGGCTCCTATGGCCGGGATGGCGTACCGCAGGCAGAGGCCAAAGAGGAACACCGCCAGCGTGTTGCCCAGCAGGGCCAGGAGCAGTTCCGCCACCGCCTCCCGGTCGTGTTTCTCCGGCAGGAAGCCCACCTTTCCGGTGAAGAGGGCATACCCCTTGATGCAGATGCACAAGAGAGCTACCGAAAAGAGGACAGCCCCCGCCACATACCCGATCCCCTGGATCTCCCGACAGGACAGGAACACACAGCCGCCGATGGAGATGAGGATCCCGGCCATGAAGCCGCTGACGGTGCGCCGCAGTACCCGCCTCAGCATATGGTGATCTTCTCCTCGGATTCCACAATGTCTCCGATGATGTAGGCATCCTCACCCTGCGCATGCAGGATGTCCAGTGCCTTCTGTGCATCCTCGGCGGCCACAACGATGCTCATGCCGACACCCATGTTGAAGGTGTTGAACATATCCCGCTCGGAGATCTGTCCCACCTTGGCGATCAGGTCAAAGATGGGCAGTACCCGCACGGACGCCCGGCGCACCCGGGCACCCAGACCGTCCGGGATGCTCCGGGGGATGTTCTCATAGAATCCGCCGCCGGTAATGTGGGAAATGCCCTTGACCTGCACCTCGTCAAGGAGAGCCAGCACCGGCTTCACATAGATGCGGGTGGGGGTCAGCAGTGTCTCCCCCAGGGAACGGCCGCCCAGGGCGGCCACCGGGGCCTTCAGGTCGGCGTGTTCCACATCAAAGACCTTGCGCACCAAGGAGAACCCGTTGGAGTGGACACCGGAGGAGGGCAGGGCCAGGATCACATCTCCCGGCTGCATGGTCTTGTTGTCAATGATCCGGGACTTGTCTACCACGCCGGTGGAGTACCCGGCCAGGTCATACTCATCCACCGGGTAGAAGCCCGGCATCTCGGCGGTCTCCCCGCCGATGAGTGCCGTCCCGGCCATGACGCACCCGTCGCACACGCCCTTGACGATGTCGGCGATCCGCTCCGGGATGTTCTTGCCGCAGGCGATATAATCCAGGAAGAACAGCGGCTTGGCACCACAGCAGATGATGTCGTTGACGCACATGGCCACGCAGTCAATGCCCACGGTGTCATGCTTGTCCATGAGGAAGGCCAGCTTGAGCTTGGTGCCCACGCCGTCGGTGCCGCTGACCAGCACCGGGCGGGTGATACCGGTCAGGTCCAGCTCAAAGAGGCCGCCAAAGCCCCCCACATCCGAGCAAGCCCCCCGGGAGCCTGCCACGGTCCTTGCAATGTGCTGTTTCATCAGCTCTACAGCCCGGTACCCGGCGGTGATGTCCACCCCGGCGGCGGCGTAGCTGTCAGATCTTGATTGCGTATTCATATGCGTTTTCTCCTTTACGGTTGTATTGATCGGTTTATCCTTTGCCGTTCCAGCAGTAGGTACACAGCTTGCAGGGCGGGAGGCCGATGGCCTTCACGATGCCGTCCAGGGACTGGAACTCCAGGGAGGCAAAGTGGAACTTCTCGCAGATGGCGGCTCGGAGCTTCTTGCCCCGCTCGGTCTCGCCATCGCTGTACTCGTCCAGATGGGCCAGTCCCTCCTCCCCCTCCAGCTCCACGATGGTGCGGCGAGTGATCAGCTCCATGTCCCCGGTAGAGCGGGAAAAATTCAGGTACTTGCACCCGTACATGATGGGCGGGCAGGCCGACCGCATATGCACCTCGGTGGCCCCGTTGGCGTAGAGGAACTCCACGGTCTCCCGCAGCTGGGTGCCCCGGACGATGGAGTCATCCACGAACATCAGCCGCTTCCCCTCGATCAGCTCCCGGACGGGGATCTGCTTCATCTTGGCGATGCGGTTGCGCTCGCTCTGCTCCACCGGCATGAAACTGCGGTACCAGGTGGGGGTGTACTTGATGTAGGGGCGGCCAAAGGGGATCCGGCTCCGATTGGCATACCCGATGGCATGGGGTGTGCCTGAATCCGGCACGCCGCTGACATAGTCCAGCTCCGGGAGCTGTCCGGTAGCGGCGTCGTAGTCCGCCATGATCTCCCCGTTGCGGTACCGCATGGCCTCCACATTCACGCCCTCATAGGTGGAGGTGGGGTACCCGTAGTAGGACCAGAGGAAGGCGCAGATGTGCATCTCCTCCCCCGGCGGGCAAAGCTGTTCCACCCCCTCGGCACTCAGGCGGACGATCTCCCCGGGGCCGAGCTCCCGCTGTGGGATGTAGCCCAGCTTCTGATAGGCGAAGGACTCAAAGGACACGCAGTACCCATCCTCCCCCCGGCCGATCTGTACCGGCAAACGCCCCAGTCTGTCCCGGGCGGCGATGATGGTGCCGTCCTGACACAGGATCAGAATGTTGGCGGTGCCCTCGATGACCGACTGGGCGAAGCGGATCCCTTCGGCGAAGGTGGGCTTCTGGTCGATCATGGCGGCTACCAGCTCATTGGCGTTGACCTTCCCGCCGGTCATGGCATCGAAATGTCCGCCGGAGGAGAGGTACTGGCTGATCAGCGCCTCGGCATTGTTGACAACGCCCACGGTGCAGATGGCGTAAGTGCCCAAGCGGGAGCGCACCAGCAGGGGCTGGGGGTCGCTGTCGCTGATACAGCCAATGGCCGACCGCCCCCGCATCTCCTCAAAAATATGCTCGAATTTGGTGCGAAAGGGTGCGTTCTCAATGTTGTGAATCTTGCGCTGGAGGCCGATCTCATCGTCAAAGGCGGCCATGCCGCCCCGGCTGGTTCCCAGGTGCGAGTGATAGTCCGTGCCGAAGAAGACATCCTTCAGACAGTCCTGCCTTGCGGCGATACCAAAAAATCCACCCATGTGTGTGTTCCTTTCTTTGCGCGCAGAATAAACTCTCCCTGCCCGGGACGGATCAATGATTCAACTGCAACTGCTCTGCCAGGGCCGCATCCTTGGCCAGCACGGCGGCGGCATCCCGGCGTCGCTTCTCGTCCAGTGCCCGAGCCAGCTCCGGCTCTCCCAGAGCCAGGATCTGTACAGACAACAGGGCGGCATTGGCGGCTCCGTCAATGGCCACCGTAGCCACAGGAATGCCCGAGGGCATCTGTACGGTGGAAAGGAGTGCGTCAATGCCGTCCAGTGCGGCAGATTTACAAGGGACGCCAATAACGGGAAGGGTGGTGCGGGCGGCCAATGCGCCGGCCAGGTGCGCCGCCATGCCTGCGGCGGCGATCAGTACACCAAAGCCCTTCTCCCGGGCTGTGGCGGCAAATCCGGCGGCCTCGTCCGGTGTCCGGTGGGCGGAAAACACATGAACCTCAAAGGGAACGCCGAAGGATGTCAGCACATCCACAGCCTTCTTCACCACCGGCAGGTCGCTGTCGCTTCCCATAACAATTCCGACTTTCTTCATCTCTATCCAACCTCCTCGTGTCATGCAGACACGGCTGCAGAGCCTGTATATCCGATCCGCCATATGCCAAAGAGCAAAAAGGCGCACCTACCCCTCAAAAGGTATGTGTGCCCAGACGGTCGGCCCCTGCGGGGCCACGCCCCGCCCGCATCCTGTTCCCCTGTGGTATCCCACATTTTCCGTCAGTCGCAGAACGCGGTATTTGATTGTGGATCGGGCAGGAGGACACAGGCCGCATCCCGCATTGCCTGCTCCTATTCTACCATAAACCCCCCGTTTTGTCAAGGGAGGCGGCAAACCCACCATTCACAAAAAACGCCGTCTTTTTCGGCTTTTTCCGCACGCTTTTGCCAAAAGGGGAAATTATTTCTTCTTTCCCTCTTGACAAAACGGCGTTTCTGTTGTATTATTTAATTAGTGCAATCACACAAAGGCGCATCGGTTCACTTTTACCTGTGCGTCAACCAGACAGAGAAAGGAGGGGTTCGGATATATGGCGTGGCAATTCGGCGGTCGGTCGCCGGTCTACAAGCAGATCGTCAGCCGCATCCGGGCGGACATCCTCAACGGGAAGTACAAGCCGGATGAGCAGGTTCCCCCGGTGCGTCAGTTGGCCATGGAGGCCGGTGTCAATCCCAACACTATGCAAAAGGCACTTGCCGACCTGGAATCGGAACACCTTTTCGTCACCCGGGGTACCGTGGGGCGGTTTGTCACATCGGACAAGGGCGCCCTGGATGCGGCCCGGGAAACCATGCGAAAGGAGGCGGTGGAGAAGATCCTGGAGGATGCCGCAGCTCTGGGCATCAGCCGGGAGGAGTTGATCCTGTATCTGACCCGTACCGACCGGGACGGTCGGCAAGAAGGCGGGAATGGAGATGGACTGTGAGTGTCACCGGCCTTCCCCGCATGCTGATTTACCTGTTATTTCCCCACCTGAAAACACCACTGTCACTACACACTGAAAGGAGTGGTCACACATGAATACACCTGTTCTGACCTGTACCAACCTGACCAAGAGCTACCTTGCGGGACGACCCGTCCTGAAGGACATGAACATCAGCCTGACCGGCGGCAAGATCGTCGGCCTGCTGGGGCCAAACGGTTGCGGTAAATCCACCCTGCTCAAGCTGATCGCAGGCATTCTGGTGCCGGACAGCGGGGAGATCCATATCTGCGGTCAGCCCCGGAGCGAGGCTACCAATGCCCTGCTCTCCTACCTGCCGGAACGCACCTACTTCGACGGGGGGATGCGGGTAGACGAGCTACTCGCCTTCTTCTCGGATTTCTACACGGATTTCGATGCCGACTGTGCCCGGCGGATGCTGGATGATCTGGGCATCCAAACCGAAAGCCGGCTCAAATCCCTGTCCAAGGGCACCAAGGAAAAGGTTCAGCTGGTGCTGGTCATGTCCCGGCGGGCCAAGCTGTTCCTCCTGGATGAGCCCATCGGCGGTGTGGATCCGGCTTCACGGGACTACATTCTCAGCACCATCATCGGCAATTACAGCCCGGATGCGGCTGTCATCATCACCACCCACCTGATCGCCGACATCGAGCCCATTCTGGATGAATTCGCCTTCATGGATGTAGGCGGGCGGATCGCCCTGGCCGGAAACGCCGATGCCGTGCGGCAGGAGCAGGGGAAATCATTGGACGAGTTGTTCCGGGAGGTATACAAATGTTCAAGAAATGTCTGAAGTATGATCTGCGTGCCGTCTGGAAGGTCTGGTGGATCCTGGCTGTGTCCGTCACCGGGCTGTGCATTGTCGGCTCCCTGGGCCTGCGCTTCTTCATTCAGAATGTATCAATGGGTGAGGAGCCTGTGTCCACCCCGATCATGATAGGCAGTATTTTTGCCATGTTGCTTTTCATTGCGTCCATCATTGCTTTGATCGCCTTTGTGGTAGTCACCTTTATTCTGGTCTACTACCGCTACTACAAGAATCTATTCACGGACGAGGGGTATCTGACCTTCACTCTTCCGGTGCGCCGTCAGACGCTGTACCTGTCCAAGACCCTGAACGCCCTGATCTGGGAGGTAGCCTCGGTGGTCGTGGTGGTGCTCAATGTGCTCTTTGCCCTCTTAGTGGTGCCGCCCTCGGCTGACGGTCTCATCAATCCGGTGGCATACCGGGGCTTGGGTGAGTTTCTGCAGGAGCTTTGGGAAGTGGCCGGTACCTGGACGCTGGTCTTCGGGCTGGAGGTTCTGATCCTGCTTTTACTCTACGGTCTGTTCTTCTGCGGGTTGGTACAGATGTGTGTCACCATCGGTTCGGTGGTAGCCAAAAAGCACAAGCTGCTGGCCGCTGTGGGCATTTACTACCTGGTCAACATGGTGCTTTCCTTCATCACGCAGTTCGTCAGCCTGTTCGGCATGGCCGGGCTTGTTGAAAGTATGGTTTACCTTATGGAAAACCATTCCTTCCATGTCTGCATGGGCATCATCAGTCTGGCACTGCTGTTGGGCTGTGTGATGCTGGCTGTGGTGGCCATGATCCTGCACTTCATCACCCTGGGTCAGCTGGAACGCAAGCTGAATCTGGCGTAAGCGGACAAGGAGGTAGTCAATATGAAAAAGCTTTTCTGGTCTGAACCAAAGAACGGCATCCGCCGTGCCTCTCTGTGCGCTTTCCTGATCGTGGCTCTGCTCCTGACCCTTTCCCTGCCCTGTGCGGCGGAGTCAGAGACCTCCCGGGAGGCGGTAGAGTGGCAACTGTCGGAGGACGGATACACCCTGACCGGCAATGGCCGCACCTATACCCGCTGTGGCGAACTGCCAGTCGGGCAGAAGATCAATACCGATACCCTGTATGTGTTCGAGAATACCGTCCGTTTGGACGGGCGTACCATGTATGTCATCGCTTCCTCTCCCGATGCGGAGATCGTCTGGATGACATCCACCATATCTGACTTATGGGATGACCCCTATGCAACCGCCGTTTTCGCCACCAAGGAGGGACGGACTGCGCTGGAAGCAATGGCCGCCGGTCAGATGGGCTCCTGGCGGCTGGAGGATGATAACAGCCTGTTCGGCTCTACGAAGCAGGCTTCCTTTGACAGTGACCTCCTCCGGCGGATGAATGACCTCACCGCCACGGAGGAAGTGGATGTTTCTTCACTGAAGAGCTGTACCCGGTATGATATTCTGGGATATGACCGTACCGGCACGGTGTACACCGTCTGCGGGGCAGTATATAAGGATGCGGACAGGTACCTGTATGTGAATTACCTGACCCTGGGCAACCAGTACTTTGATGCCGACGGCAACTTCTCCTACCGCAGTGGGCAGGTATCGGCTGTCCGCCTGGAGGGAGATGTGCTGTCCGACTTCCTGGCGACGACAGAACGACTGAAGGCCGTCTCCGCCTCCGTCATATACGAGGATGAGCTGACATTCGATCCTGACGAGGAGATGGCGACTTCCATAGCCGCATTCTGGGGCTGTCTGATCATCTTTGGCTTCATTCTGCCCATAGCCCCCCTGGTGGTCGGTCTGGTCATGCCCCACTCGGCCAAACGGGGCTGTCCCACCCGCTGGTATCTTGTTGCCCTCCTGTCCGCCGTCTGGATCGCCATTGCCATCGTCATCGCCATTCTGGCGGCATAGGACGAAGGAGAATTGCCCTTCATTATTTCCTTGACAAACCGCTCAATCCGTGGTACAATACAGAAGGATCGCCCAACAATCATACAAAAGGAGAACCGGAATCATCATGGCAAAGGAAAGAGATCAGGTACCCGCCAACCTCAAATGGCGTGTGGAAGATATTTTTGCGTCCCAGGCAGAGTGGGATGCGCTGTATGACAAGGTGTCCGGAGAGCTGGATTTTTCGGAGTATCAGGGAAAGCTGGACAATGCAAAAACCCTGCTTGACTGCATGACCCGGTTGAACAGGGTATTGCTGGATCTGAATCGGCTGTCCGTGTACGCCTTCATGCGGGCAGATGAGGACACCCGCAAGTCTGAATTCGTGGCTCTCAAGTCCCGGGTCACGCAGCTTGAGATGAAGCTGTCCGGCAACATCGCCTTCATCACCCCCGAGCTGACCGCCCTGCCCACGGAGACGCTGGAGCGCTTCGCCGCCGACCCCCTGCTCTCCGACTACGACTACACCATCCGGGGCATCATCAAGGAAAAGCCCCATGTGCTGTCCTTCGAGACCGAGCAGGTGCTGTCCCAGGGGAGCCGGGTCATGGGTACGACCCAGTCTGTGTTCGGGATGCTCAACAACGCCGATTTCCCCTTCCCCACCATCAAGGTGGACGGCAAGCCGGTCAAGGTGACCCACGGTACCTACGGTCTTCTGCTTCAGTCCCCGGATCGCAAGGTGCGCAAGGCTGCCTTCCAGTCCCTGTACAAGGCATACATTGGGCTGAGCAATACCATAACCGCCATTTATGTAGGCAGTGTGGACAAGGATGTGTTCATGGCCCGCACCCGGAAGTATGCCTCCTGCCTGGAGAGGGCGCTGGCCTCCGAGGATGTGGATGTGAAGGTGTATCAGAATCTCTTGCGGAGTGTCAAAAAGGGTCTGCCCCTGCTCCACCGGTACTTCCGTGACCGCAAGAAGATCCTGGGCTATCGGTCTCTCCATATGTACGACATCTACACCCCGCTGGTGGAGAACGCCGAGATCAGCGTGGACTATGAAGAAGCCTTCCGCATTGTCAAGGAAGGGCTGGCTCCACTGGGAGAGCGGTATCAGGCTCTGCTCCAGGAGGCTCATGACAACGGCTGGATCGATGTGGAGGAGACCGAGGGCAAGAGAAGCGGCGCCTACAGTATCAGCGTGTACGGTCTGCCCCACCCCTATGTCCTGCTCAACTACCAACCCACCACCAGCAATGTGTTCACCATCGCCCACGAGCTGGGGCACGCCATGCACTCCTACCACTCCGAGCGCAACCAGCCCCAGGAGAAAGCCGACTACAAGATCTTTGTGGCCGAGGTGGCCAGCACGGTCAACGAGGTGCTCCTGATCAAGTACCTGCTGGCTCACACCCAGGATGTGAAGCTGAAGAAGTACCTGCTGTCCTACTATATGGACACCCTCAAGGGCACCCTGTTCCGGCAGACCCAGTTCGCCGAGTTTGAGTATATCGCCCACGACATGGCGGAAAAGGGTCAGCCCCTGACCCGGGAGTCTCTGTGCCAGGTCTACCTGGATCTGAACAAGAAGTACTACGGCCGCTCGGTGGTCTCCGACCCGGAGATCGCCTACGAGTGGGCCAGGATCCCCCACTTCTACCGTCCCTTCTATGTGTACAAGTACGCCACCGGTATCATCTCTGCCGTGTCCATCGCCGAGCGCATTTACAGCGAGGGTGATGCCGCCGTGGAGGATTACTTCCGCTTCCTGTCCTCCGGCGGCAGTGACAGCCCGGTGGAGTTGCTCAAGCTGGCCGGTGTGGATCTGACCCGGATGGATGCTTTCAACGCCTGCATGGCCTCCTTCAAGGCAGCACTGGAAGAATTTGAAGCACTGGATGCCATGGAGCGTGAATGAGTACGGGGATACGCCGGAGCCGTAAAAAAAGTTAAGGAACCGCTGATTGAATGAGGTGGTACAGATTCGGTGCAGATTTTTCGTCTGCGATTGCAAAAAACGCAAGATGTACTGGATGTACATCGAGTGTTTCGGC